>NZ_JBEFTW010000029.1:0-106147 GCF_040196095.1 Actinopolymorpha sp. B17G11 | reverse complement strand
CCCCGGCTCGTCGAGGCGCTACGGGCTGCCGAGGCTCCGATCGGTCCGCTGTCCTACGTCGCCACCGTCGACGACGTGATCGTGGGCCACGTCCTGCTGAGCGCCTGCCGGCTCGACGCACCCCACCGACTGGTGGACGTGCTCACCCTGTCGCCGCTCGGGGTGCTCCCTGACCACCAGAATCGCGGCATCGGTACGCACCTCGTCGCGCACGCCCTCGCGGCCGCCGACGCCCACGGAATACCGCTCGTCTTCCTCGAGGGGTCGCCGGACTTCTACGGTCCCCGGGGTTTCGAAAGAGCCGACACGGTGGGATTTCGTCCGCCGTCGCTGCGAATTCCGCCGCCAGCGTTCCAGGTCGCCCGGTTGCGGTCGTACGAGCCGGAGATGACCGGCACGTTCGTCTACTCGCAGACATTCTGGGACCTCGACTGCGTGGGGCTCCGCGACGGTTGAGACCGTCGTCTGCGACCGACGTCCGGTAGCTTTCTCGGGCGGCGGGGTCGGCAGTGGGGTCAGGAAAGGGCGTACGGATGGGGACGTGCACGACGTTCAGCATCATCGGCGGCGGAGGTTTCCGGGCACAGTATTTCCTCCGGATCGCCCGCGCCCTTCCCGAAACGTTTCGGGTGGCCGGGATGGTCGTCCGTGACGAGGCGTGCGGGCGGGCCATGCAGCAGGAGTGGGGTGTCGCGACCTATCGGAGCCTGGAATCCCTTCTGGCGCAGGAAGAACCGAGTTTCGTCGTTGTCTCCGTGAGCCCGGCCGCCTGCGCCGACTATCTCCGGCAGTTGGCGGCACTCGCCATCCCCGCCCTCGCCGAGACGCCACCCGCCCCGGACCTCGCCGGCCTGGTCCGGCTCCACGAGGACCTGACTACGGCGGGCGCCAAGGTGCAGGTCGCCGAGCAGTACCAGTTCCACCCGCTCAACCAGGCCCGGCTGGCGCTCATCGCCGAAGGCCGGCTTGGCCCCGTCACCCAGGCCACCATCTCGATCTCCCACCTCTACCACGCGGCCAGCCTCATGCGGGTCATGCTGGGCGTGGGTTTTGCCGACGCGGAGATCCGCGGGATGCGGTTCGTCTCCGACTGGGTGGCCGGACCGAACCGGAGCGGGCCGCCGACGGAGGACGTCCTCGTATCCTCCGAACGCGACCTGGCCTGGCTCGACTTCGGCGACCGGCTCGGGATCTACGACTTCACCGGCAACCAGCACCGCTCCTGGATCCGGTCGAACCACCTCTCGGTCCGGGGCCAGCGCGGCGAGATCTTCGACGAGCGGGTCCGCATCCAGGATCCCTCGTGTACGCAGCTGGACTACTCGCTCACGCGGGTCAACAAGGGCGAGTGGGAGAACCAGGAGGGCTACTTTCTGGCCGGGATCACGGCCGGCGACCGTTGGGTGTACACGAACCCGTTCCAGCCGGGCCGGCTCTACGACGACGAGATCGCGATCGCGACCTGCCTGGCCAAGATGGGGGAGTACGTCGCGGGTGGACCGAGCTTCTACGGACTGCCCGAGGCGTCGCAGGACCACTATCTCGGCACGATGATCGAGCGGGCGGTGCGTACGGGTGAGGTCATCCGCACCACCCGCCAACCCTGGGCGACCGAGTAGCCGCGAGGCGCCTGATGGTGCCCTGGCGCCGGTGGTCCGGCCCCAGGCGTTCGGGCCCCGGATCGAAGATCATCTTCCGGAGCGCGCGATCGCGTGGAGCGCGAACGGTGCGCCCTCCTGGACCCCCTCGACACCTTCCACCAGACCCTCGCCGGGGAACTCGCCCACGTACTCCATGCCGAGACGTCCCATCACCGCACGCGACCGGGTGTTGTGGCGTTCGGTGAAAGCGACCACCTCGTCCGCGCCCAGCGTGTCGAACGCGTACCTCAGCCCGGCCCGACCCAGCTCCGTGGCAAGCCCTCGTCCCGACGCCGACGTGCAGATCGCCCAACCGAGCTCGAGCCGCTGTCGCGCCCACGCTCGCCCCCGGTGGCCCAGCGCCGTCTCGATCCGCCGCGTCACCTCGGCCTCGGACGCCATCCGCGACAGACCGCCCCTTCCCACCAGCTCACCGTCGCCGCCCAGTTCACCGGCGCCGCCCAGTTCACCGGCGCCCGTGCGGCGACCGGACCGTTCGTACGCCATCCACTTGCAGACGCCGTCGGCCTCCCACGCCTCGCCCATGCGGACCGCGCAGCGGCGGGCCTCGTCGGTGCTCCACCGGCCGGCGTACCAGAAGGCGACGTTGGCGTCGTCGTGGAGGCGTACCAGATCGTCGGTGTGGCCAGGTCCGACGGGCTCCAGCCGCAGCCGCTCGGTGAGCCGCATCCGGACCGCTTTGCCGACGATGTCGCGGAGGCGCCGGTCGTTGTCGGTACGCCCGACCATCATCAGGTCGAGGTTGTCCGGGCCGACCCAGGCGTACTCATCGTGTTTGCCCTCCTCCAGCCGGGGCGCGGACAGGTCGCCCGTTACCTGCACGAGATAGTCGAGCTCCCGGCGTACCACCCCGTCCCACTCCCATTCCCAGTCGGCGATCATCGCCTCGATGTGGGCGAGCTTCCAGCCGGTCTCTTCGTTGAGCTCTCTGGCAAGTGCCTGCTCGGGCGTCTCGCCGGCTTCGAGGTGGCCGCCGACGACATCCCAGATTCCGGGGAGTACGCGGCGGTGTGGGCTTCTGCGCTGCACAAAGATCCGGTGGTGGTCGTCGTGGATGAAGGCGCCGACACAATCCGGTTCGCGCATGACCGGCACGCTAGCCCACACCGCCGTACCGACCCCCACCGACGACGCGGTGATCCTGAAAGTTCCCGGAACACACAAGGCGAGGACTCGTGATTTGCCGCGGCGCGGGTTCGTCCGTGAGCCGGCTCACGTGCCGGTCCTCCGGCGTAGACGTCCCGCGCGCGGCACCTTAGGATCAGCCTGGCTCGCGTGGCCGGCAACTCGGCCGCTGCCTGGCAGTGGGTGCTGAGCATCAGGCCACGTCGAGGTCACGCTTTCGACAGATTCGGGGGGACGATGGGACGGCGATCGGCGAACCTACTTCTGTCGATCTCAGCCCTGCTCACTTTCACCGCCGCCTGCGGCGGTGCGCCGCAGACCGAGGAAAACTCCCCGCCGCCTGGCGAAGAGGAGCCGGGTTTCGAGATGCCGGCCGAGCCCAAGTTCTTCGACGAGTGCCGACTGCTGCTTCCCGAGGACTTCGACGACGCCCTCGACACCAAGCCTCACCAGGTCACCGCGCGATCGGTTCGCCAGACCGAGCGTGGGTGGAGCTCGACGTGCGGGTACATGACGGGTGACAGCCTCGGCGCCTACACCTCGAGTGTCGAGGTGACCACGGATACGACGTCCGCGGACTTCGAGGCGAGCCAGCAGACGCGACCGCGCAGTGGACTCGAGAAGTACCCCGACGCCAAGCCGCGCGAGGTCGCCCAGCTCGGTGACGACGCCTGGACGCAGACGACCTACGTACCAGTCGTCGGCCGCGACAACAGCCAGCGGCTGGCTCCACAGACGGTCGATGTGCACGTGCTGCAGGGCACTGTCGCGATCGTCGTACGCCTGCACGTCGCGAAGGACGCGAAGCCGGATGTCCCGGCGGCCATCGAGTTGGCACGGACGGCCCACTTCCGGTTGCCCGATCCGCTCCGGGTCGAGCCGAAGAAGATCGAGCAGCCGTGTACGAAGGTCGACCTGAAGCTCGCCGGCACCGTCCTCGGAGCCGAGGAGTTCAGCGGGCAGCGATCGGTGCGGACGAACGACCGGAAGTTCGCCTGCGACTTCACCGCGCGAGGTGTGGCGCTCTCGATCATCAGCGGTGACTCGTCGGAGGACTCGACGAACTTCGAGGCGAGCAAGGCCGGTGGTCAGGCGCTCGACGGGATCGGCGACCAGGCGTACTACTTCGGCTCACCCATGGACGGAACGTTCGTCAAGGTCGGAGACCAGGTGCTCTCGATCTTCGGTGTGAACGCCGACCAGGCGGCCGAGACGGGCACCGACGGCGCGGGCCCGGGTTCAGGTGGTGGCAACCAGTCCGGCACCCAGGACCCGACCGAGGACGAACTCGCGTTCCTCCGTTCAGTCGCCGACGCCCTGACCTGACCCACCAGCCCACGCCCTTCCACCGCACGCCCACGCCCTGCGCCTGCTGCGAGGGCTCGGACCCTGAGCAGCGCCGTCATGGTCACCGTGCCCCGGCCGTCGCCACCTGACCCGGCAGCAGAGCGCCGTTGCAGCCACCCGTCGACGGCTGGTCCCAGCCGACCACCAGCGTGTGGCCGAGGTCGTTCGCCCCGGTCGCCGCGTCCCAGACGCCAGCGTTGGCGAGCTGGATGGCGTACGCCGAGTGGTAGCTCATCCCCGGCACTCCCGGCAAAGGCGTGTCCGACCGTAGCCGGGGCTCGGGTGCCGGCAGGTTGAGCAGCAACCGATACTCGCCCGGCGGCACGGCGGCGCAGGCCTTCACCGCCACGTCGGCCGTCGTACCCGCCGCCCACTGCCGGGGATCGGTGTCCAGCCGGACGGCGTACGTCTTGTGCTCACCCTCCAGCACGAGCTTGACGTCCCGCGGGTTGTACGGTGCGGCCCAGCCGTCGTTGCGCAAGCCGAGGTTGACAGTGAACGCCCTCCCCGGTCGTACGCCCTCGGTGAACGAACCCTCGGTCAGCGCCAACCGGTAACCCAACCGCCGCTTGGTTTCCTCGATCCCGGCCTCGCCCCAACTGCCCAGCACATCGCGGTTGTAGTCGGTGTTGAGGTAGCTGTAGTGGTAGCGCGCCATCTCCGCCGACGCACTCGGCCACTCCGATCGCGGCGGGTTGACGTTGCAGGTCTCCCCGCCCATGGGGACGAAGTTCGTCTCCTGGCCGAGGTACTCCTGGTCGAGCGTGATCGGGTCGGACAGGAACGTCCCGAAGTCGTCCGGGCTGGCCAGGAAGCAGTCGTTGTGGTGACCGATCCGGGCGGCGGGCGAGCCGTCGAACGCCTCCTCCGCCGTCAGCGCACCCTCCACACCGCTCGGCCGGCTCAGTGCCTTCTGCTTCATCAGCATGGTGCGCACCTGGATCGTCCGGTCCTTCGGCAGCGCCTTCAGCAGCGCGAGGAAGACGTCGCGCCGGTTCGCCCAGTCCTCCTCGGTGACAGTGCCGGGATCGGTCGGGTCGGCGACGAAGTGGTCGGTGTAGTAGCCCTCACCCCACAGGCCGATGAACCCGCTCTGCACGGTCGCGATCACGTCGGCGTTCTCGCGCAACACGGGCGTGAGCTGGGCGATGTGCGACAGGACCCGTGCCTTGGGCGCGTCGCCGTACGGCGGTTGGTAGGGCCAGTCGTCCTTCGGCTGGGCGTACGCGAACCGCACGATCACCTTGACGCCCGCGTCACGTGCGGTGGCGAAGTCGGCGCGGAGCAGGTCGAGGTATGCCCGGTCGAGCGTGTCCACGTCCGCGAACTTCTCCAGGTAGATCACCCGCAGGATCTGGGTGATCTGTTCGTCCTGCCGCCAGGTGGCGAGGCGTGCGCTGTCGAGCGGCACGTAGCCGGACCCGTCGGCGCGGTAGTGGGTTTCGGTGTGGTGGTAGAAGCCGCGTTCGGGGTTGGCCAGGTTGGCGTCGCTGGGTTCGTACGCACGCACGACGCGGTTGTCGGCACTCTCCTTCGGGGCGGGGGCGTCGAGTGCCACCTGCGCGGCCGTGGCGGCTGGTGCGATCGACGCACAAACCATGGCCACCCCGCAGAGCACAGCCGGAACGGCGAGCAGCTTCCTCATGACGGGCTCCCTTCCCCTACCCGCTGCGGGTGACGTCCTCACCCGGCGGCGGATCCGAGCTGAACTGGTACCCCCGCCTCGATGCTCTGGTGGATCGCGGCCACGACGGTCGTCACGACGACCGCCTCGGCAACTGTGGGTACGTCGTCCGGCCGGCGCGCACCGGTCAGCAGGTCGACGAAACTGCGGGCGATCTCAGCGGCGACGCCGATGACGCGGCCATCATCCTCCAATGTGGCGTGGTGCAGCCACTGGTAGCGGGGGCCGGCCATGGACACACCCTCGTCGGCCCCGTCGATCTGCAGCGCCGCTCGCTCGCCGACGAGTTCGTACCGGAAGTCGAAAACGCTGGGATAGGACTCGGGCAGCATCCAGTGCGACTGGAGCGTGAGCGTGGTGTCGTCGGTGAACGTCACCAGGGCGTGGATTCCGTCGTACGTGTCGATCCCGGACGCCGCCATCACCCGGCGCAGGCCGGTGGCGTAGACCGTCTTCGGCCTCTTGCCCGACAGCCACAACGCCAGATCGACGGTGTGCGGCATCAGGAACCATCCGGGCGTGGTGCGTGCCGCCCACGACAGCATCGTCCGCGGCACGAACGTGGTGTCGTTGAGGTGCGCGCACTGGAACAGCACGTCGCCGACAGCGCCGGACCTCACTTGCTGGCGGGTGAGGACGAAGCGGGGGTTCCAGCGGTTCTCGAAGGCCACCATGGCCTTGGTACCCGTTTGCTGCACAGCCTCGTGGATCTGCTCGGCCTCGGCGACGTCGGTGGCGAGCGGCTTCTCGATCAGCAGGCCGACGCCCGTGCGGGCCGCCTCGACGGCGGCGTCGCGGTGGGCGAAGTCGGGTGTCGCCACGACGAGCCCCGCGAGACCGGGCGACGCGGCGAGCAGGGCCCGGTGATCCGGATGGGCCGCGGCTCCGAACTCTGCCGCGAACGCCTCACCCGCCGCCGAGTTCGCGTCGGCAACCGCGACGATGCGTACGTCCGGGATCTGGCGCAGCGCGCGGGCGAACAGCCGCCCGCGCAGGCCCGCGCCCACCACACCGATGTCGAGCACGTACGCATCGAAGCACGTTCCGCCGACGCCGGCCAGCCGCGAGCAGGTTCATCCTTCGGCGCAGCAGGCGTGCCGGCTCTCGTGCACGTCGTTGTCCGACAGGGACGCGGCGCTGCCGAGTTTTGGTACCCCCACGAGGGGATAGCTCACTCGCCGGTCGTGCCGTCGATGCGTTCCCGGATGAGGTCGGCATGGCCGTTGTGGCGGGCGTACTCCTGGATCACCTTGAGCAGGTTCCACCGCACCGCGCGGCCATTGCCGGGACTCGTCGCGTCGAACGATGCGACACCGGCGAGGAGATTGTCGACGCGCCGGCGCTCCTCGTGCCATCGGTCGAGGGACGGCCGTGTCATCGCCGGGGTGAGGCCGACGATGTCACCGTCCGGCGCGTCGTCCGTGCAGTAGATGAGTCGAAATGGCCCGTCGTCGGCGCCGCCGAGCGCGAAGGCGAGGTACGCATGCTCCATCTCGGTCATGTGGCGGACAAGGCCGAGCAGCGAAAGGTCCGATGGCGGCGCGGACGCGATCACCAAGTCGCCGTCGCCGAGACCGTCGCACTTGGCGGCCAACGCGTCCCGGTGAAACGCCAACCAGCCGACCAGCAGGTCGCGCTCGGCGACGTCGCCGGGTTCGGGCGCTCTCTCCACCCGCGTCACCCTAGATGGCCGGCTAGTCACGACCTCGGACTGGTGGCACCTGGTCGCCGTCGACCGCGACGTTCCACCAGCGGGGGTAGTCCCTAGCTCTTCGTCCGGTAGAGCCGCATGGTGATCGGTCCGAAGACCGCGACCAGCAGCACGCAGGCGAGGAACACCCAGCCGAGCTGGCCGGTCGTCACGGTCCCGTGCATGAGCCCGCGGGTCGCCGTCGCCAGATGGCTGATCGGGTTCACGTCGACGAACGCCTGCAGCCATCCCGGCATGGTCCGCGGATCGACGAAGATGTTGCTCCCGAACGTCAACGGGAACAGCACCATCATGCTCCAGCCCATCACGGAGTTCGGGGTGCGCAGGATGAGGCCGAGCGCGGCCCACACCCAGGCGAGGCTGAACGAGAACACCAACAGGAGCAGCACCGCCAGCACGACACCGGTGAGCCCCGCTCCCGGCCGGAACCCCATGACGACGCCGAGCACGACGACGACGATCGACGCGAGGGAGTAGCGCACCACGTCGCCCAGGAGGGCGCCGACCAATGCGGCGGGCCGCCAGATCGGCAGCGAACGGAACCGGTCGAACACCCCTTTGGAGATGTCGGTGTTCAGCGCGACGCCGGTGTACATCGTGATCATGGTGACCGTCTGCACGAGGATGCCGGGCAGGAAGTACTGCAGGTAGGCGTCGGTCGAGCCGGCCAGCGCCCCGCCGAACAGATACGTGAACATCAGCGTGAGCATGACCGGGAAGGCGGTGACGTCGAAGAGCTGCTCCGGCACGTGCTTGATCTTCAGCAGGGCACGCCAGCCGAACGTCAGCGAGACCGACACCGGGTGAGGCCGTGGCGGGCGACTCCCCGAGGACAGAGCGGTGCGAAGAGCGCCGGCGTCGGCGAGCTCGGAGGACGCGGGTGCGGTCGGCGTACTCATGCGGCGCCTCCTTCGGCAGCCCCCGCGGGTTGCCTGTCAGCGTCTCCCGGCTCGGCCGGATGGCCGGTCAGGGCCAGGAACACCTCGTCGAGGCTCGGCTGGCCGAGCGAGAAGTGTCCGACCGCCACACCCGACCGGGACAACTCGGCGAGCGCCTGTGCGACCCGCTCTCCCGCTTCGTTCCCGTCTGCACCTGTGCCGACCCGCGCCGACAGTGCGGAAGGGTCGGACTCCAGATGGGCTTGGGCGCCGAGTGCGGCCGACAGCACCCGCGCCGCCTCGGGTCGCTGGGAGGGGTCGAGCAGTCGCACGTGGACCGCTCCCGCACCGACCGAAGCCTTCAGTTCGCCACTCGTGCCCTCCGCGATGATCTTGCCGTGGTCGATGACGGCGATCCGGTCGGCGAGTTTGTCGGCCTCGTCGAGGTACTGCGTCGTCAGCAGCACGGTCGTGCCCTCGGCCACAAGCGCCCGCACGATGTCCCACACCTGGTTGCGGCTGCGTGGGTCGAGGCCGGTGGTCGGTTCGTCGAGGAAGATCAGGTCGGGGGTGATGACGATGCTCGCCGCGACGTCGATCCGGCGCCGCATGCCGCCGGAGTAGGTCTTCACCTGCTTGCCGGCCGACTCGGCGAGTCCGAACGCCTCGAGCAACTCGTTCGCCCGCTCCCTCGCGCGTGGCCGCGAATAGCCCAGCAGGCGCGCGAGCAGGATGAGATTCTCCATGCCGGTGAGATCCTCGTCGACCGAGGCGAACTGTCCGGTCAGGCTGACCCGGCTGCGCACGTCATCGGCTTCGCGCACGACGTCGTGGCCGAGGACCCGCGCGGTGCCGCCGTCGGGCGGGATCAGGGTGGCGAGCATCCGGATGGTCGTGGTCTTGCCGGCGCCGTTCGGACCGAGGAAGCCGTAGACCCCACCAGGGGGTACGGCGAGATCCACGCCGTCGACCGCCCGGGTCTCACCGAAAACCTTGACGAGCCCGGACGCCTCGATGGCGAGTTCGGACGGTGGTGCGTTCATGTCTCTCCTTGCGACACGCCCGGATCGGGCGCCCGTGCCAGGTCCAGAGAGCACTCCGGCCAGGCGTTCGGAACACTAATCGATGCTGCCGACATACTCGCCGGTGAGCGCATCCGCGCGCTCCCACGGCGACCAGTCGATCTCCCGCTCGTCGAGCTGGGCAGCGACGACCTCCAGCCCGGCATGCCACCCGGCCGCCGCGGGCGCCGCCATGGCGCGGTTGTCGAAGACGTTGGTGAACACCAGGCGGCATCCGCCCACACCGTCGGCGGTCAGCTCCCAGCGCAGGACCTCAGCGTCCCAGGTGTACTCCAGCAGGTGTGGTGGATCGACCCGGGTGATCTCGCCGGTCGCGGCCTGGTCCTCGGTCATGCCGTACCTGCGTACCTGCTCGGCGGTGGGCAGGAACCGGAGCGTCGCGCCCGGTCTCAGATCGAAGTCGACCACCGCCGGGAACCACGCGCGCAGGTGCTCGGCCTCGGTGATCGCCCGCCACACCTTCTCGGGTGGGTGGGCGTAGCGGCGTTCGAAGCGCAGTGCGTACCTTCCGTCGTCGGTGGTCGCCAACGTGCCCAGCATGGTGATCGGGTCCTTCCAGTACGTACGGCGTCGAGGGGACAGGCGCGGCGGGCGGGCCTCGGTTCAGTCGGCCATGCCGCGCAACTGGGCGGCGAGCTCGTCGATGCGCGAGCGCCAGGCGGCGAGCGCGCGGGACCGCTCGGTGACCAGATCCTCAGGCCCGGTCTGGGAGAGGATCAGGCGGGCACCGTGTCCGGTCCCGGTGGTCAGCTCCCACCGGACGGTCCCGGCCACGCCTGAAGGCCCCGCTGCACCGGATGGTCCTGTGGTGTCCGCGGGTGCGTCGTCGCCGTCGAAGTACCAGCTGTACTCCAGCACCGTCTGGCGCTCCACCGCGGTGACTGCGCCGGGACGGAAACCCGCCACCGTGAACTCACCAGGAACCGCGCCGCCCACCGCCAAGGCGTCTGCCCCGTCGCTGACGAGCAGCTTCCAGACCGACTCGGCCGGCTGGGTGACCTGGCGTTCGAACCGGACCCGCCAGCCACCGGGTGTGGCCTCCACCGTGCCCTCGTCCAGTCCGAACGCCGTGACGAGACTGTCGTGCAGCTCCGCTGACGGCCGTACATGGTGGATCGGCTGCCCGGCGAGCAGCAACTCCAGGGCGTCGAGGCACTGCCGCCACCCCGAGGCGAAGCTCGCCGCGCCAAAGCGGTCGTCGAAGGTGTGGGTGAAGACCAGCAGGCACCCGTCGTCATGCGGGCGCAGCTCCCAGCGCAGCAGGTCGTCGACCCAGGTGAACGCGAAGACGCGTGGTCGGTCGAGTTCGACGATGGTGCCGTCGACGCTGGGCCCCCCTTCGTCGCCCATGTCGAAGCTGACCTTCGCTCCCAGTTCGAGCTCCATCTCCACGGTCGCGGGGAACCACTGGCTCAGCTCGGCAGGTTCGGTGACCGCCCGCCAGACTTTCTCCGGCGGATGGCCGAGGCGGCGTTCGATCCGCAGCATCGGTCGACCGTCGACGGTGAGGAGCGTTTCGTTCATGAGAGGTCCTTCTCCTGCTGCGATCCTGGAACATCGTCGTCGCGTTCCTGGGGCGACACCGGAGTGTCGGGCATCGTGTCGAGGTGGCGTTCGAGAGCGTCGAGGCGGTCGGCCCACAGCCGCCGGTACGGCGCGAGCCAGGCATCGAGCTCGACGAGGGGCTCGGGCCGCAGTTCGTACCACCGGCGTTGGGCGTCCGGACGGACCCGGACCAGCCCCGCCTCGCGCAGCACCCGCAGGTGCTTGGAGGTTCCGGGCTGGGAGAGCCCGAGCTGGCCGGTGAGCTCACCCACCAACCGGGGACGCTCGAGCAGGAGGTCGAGGATCCGCCGCCGGGTGGGCTCGGCGAGAACGTCGAAGGGCGCGGACATGACGACGAACATACCACGACGGTTATATAGCTAGACGGGTACGTACGGCAGGAACGCCGTTCTGCGGGCGTGCCTACCCGGCCGCCACAGGCCGGGGCCCTTTGGACATGTCGAGGATGCAGAGCTGCGTCCCGAACGGATCGTCGAGCAGCGCGCACCAGCCGATCCTGATCTCGAACGGCGCGACGCGCAGTGCACACCCCTGCCCGACGAGCGCGTCGCAGGCGAGGCGTACGTCCTCGACGAGGTAATGGACGTTCAGCGGCCCCGGCACGCCTGGGTCGTCGTGCAGGACGAGTTCGGCATCGGTCTCGGGAAAGCCGAGGCCGACGGTCTGGTGCCCACCGTCGGCGTCGGACCAGAGCCGCCGCAGCCCCATGACCCCGACGTAGTAGTCCGCCGCGGCGCTCACGTCCTCGACGCGGACCATGACGCAGTCGATCTTCCTCAGCATGCTCGCCATTCTGTAACGACGGCGTCGGGCGCGCTCCGGGGTGCGGGGAGTTCCCACCCCGGTCGGTTACGATCCAGTTCCGTCCCCTTCATGTCCCGGTCACGGTGCTGTCGTGCCGCGCGAGGAGGCCCAGTGGTGGTCTACGGCCAGCTGCAGGACTCGGCCCGCCCGGTCGATGCTGCCGCGCCGAGGATCGCCGCGGTCATCGTGACCATGGGTACGCGGCCCGCCGAACTCACAGCCCTGTTGGAGTCCGTACGTACGCAGGAAGGTCCGCCGGTGCGGATCGTCGTCGTCGGAAACGGCACGCCACTGCCCGGCATGCCCCCAGGCGTCGAGGCGATCGAGCTACCGGAGAACCTCGGCCTGCTCGCGGGACGCAACATCGGACTCGCCGCACTGCGGACGCACGGGAACGTCGATGTCGTGATGTACCTCGACGACGACGGCCTTCTGCTCGATGCCCGCACGGCCGAGAAGCTGCGCGAGGCGTTCGCCCGCGATCCTGTGCTGGGGATCGTGGGGTTCCGGATCGCCGACGAGCAGGGCACGACACAGCGCCGCCACGTGCCACGGTTGCGGGCGCGAGATCCGCAGCGGGCATCGGAGGTGACCACGTTCCTCGGCGGCGGCAACGCGATCCGGATGGCCGTCGTCGACCAGACCGGCACCTGGCCGGAGGAGTTCTACTGGGCGCACGAGGAGACCGACGTCGCGTGGCGCGCCCTCGACGCCGGCTGGCGGATCGACTACCGGCCCGACATCGTGCTCCAGCACCCGAAGACCTCGCCGGCCCGGCACGGATCGACCTACTACCGGCTGACCGCGCGCAACCGGGTCTGGCTTGCCCGGCGCCATCTGCCGGCCGTCCTCGTCCCTATCTACCTCGGCACCTGGATCGTGGTGACGCTGCTCCGACGGCCGCCGTGGGCGGGGCTTCGGCAGTGGTGCGCCGGCTTCGTCGACGGTTGGCGGAGCTTCTCCGGCGTCCGGCGGCCGATGAGGTGGCGGACCGTCTGGCGCATGACCCGGCTCGGCCGCCCACCGGTTGTCTGACAGTCAGGGTCCTGCCATTCCAGGTCTGCTGACGGAACGGGTCAGATGGTCGTGAGGAAGGCACGCAGCTCGGCGGCGACGGCGCCCCGTGCCTCGACCCACGGACTGTGGCCCGCGTCGGGCACCACCGCGAGTCGGACGCGGGGGATCAGGTCGAGCAGCAGCCTGGTGTTGGCGAGCGGTCGCGGATCGGCTTCGCCGTGGAGGATCAGCGTGGGTGCGCGGACCGTCGGCGCGAGTGCCTCGACGTCCGGCAGGTCGGTGGCGAGCCCGCGGTTGGCCCGCCAGTTGATGTCGTACGGCGTGACTGCCTCGGCGCGCGCGGCGGCTTCCGCCGTGGCCGGATCGGCGTAGTCGGGCAACCAGCACAGCGTGCGGTAGTCCACCTCCTCCTCCCACGTACGCTCCCCGTCTTCGAGCTCGGCCAGCCGGGTGCGCTGCTCCGGGGTGAGCCGCCGGGCGGACTCGGCGCGACAGGGCTCGCGCCATGCCGAGCCCGGCCCGACGCCGCCGCAGTAGATGACCGCACGGGTCCGCTCCGGATGGGTCCAGGCGTAGGCGAGCGCCAGCGTGGCACCCCATGAATGACCGAAGACGATCCACTGCTCGTGTCCCCAGTACGCCCGCAACGCATCGAGGTCGGCGACCGCCCGGGCAAGGCGGTAGTCGTCCGGCCCGGTCGACCGTCCGCAGCCGCGTTGGTCGTAGCGGTGGACGACCTGAGTCGGGTCGATCAGGTCCGCGACCGGGGCAAGGTTGTCCCACAGTCCAGGTCCCCCATGACACAGAACCACCGCGGTCCCGGCCGAAGGATCTGTCGTCGCGCCTGTCGTACCGCCCGCCGGACCGCCTGCCCCAGCGTCTGCCGCACCGCCCGCCGGGCCGGTCGTCATGGTCCAGAGTCGCGCCCCATCGTCAACGGACACAAGGCTTTCGGTCACTTCGCCGGTTCCACGCACTCGCAGGAGCATCCCCGCGCAAGTCGTCCATTGACCTCGATCATGGCGTGGTCAGGGTAGTCGACGCCGCCTCCCGACCTGTCCCCACCGGCGACGATCGTCGTGGTGCCGGGTACGCGCGCGATCGAGTCGAGGTTGCCTTGCCCGCCAGCAGGGTCCTCGATCCGGGTCCACTCGGTGCCGTCCCAGTGCAGGAAATACGTCGTGGTGCCGTACTCCTCCTCGACGTCCTCGTCTCCGCCGGTCGCCCAGAGGCCGCCGCGGCCGTCGGTGGCGATACCGGTGAGCTCGCCCCGTCGGCCCGGTGTCGGGACGACATGCCAGGTCCCACCGTCGTAGTGCAGGGCCAGTGGGCTCCCGTTGAGAGTGCCCACTGCCCAGATGCTCGTCGTCGAGGCCGCGGTGGCGGCTGTCAACCTTGCCTTGCCGGGCAGGTCTGGCAGCGTCACCTGCTGCCAGGATCGCCCGTTCCAGTGCGCCGCGATCGGCGTTCCGGAGACCCATGCGTCCGGGGCGTCGTGGCCCACGGCCCAGATGTCGTCAGCCGATACCGGTGCCAGTGCGGTGAGCCGGCTGTGCTTGCCGAACGTGGGTGTGGGCACCGTATTCCATGCCTCGCCGTCCCAGTGGACGATGTACGGCCGGTAGGTCTGGCTGATCGGGACGCCGTCCTCGAGGAGTTCGGTGCCGTACTCACCGACGGCCCAGACGTCGTCTGGTGCGATCGATGCCACGTCATGGAACGTCGCGTCGTGAACCGTCTGCTGCGCCTGGCCTTGCCTCTCCGTCGGTCCCTGCCCTGGCGGCCCTGACTGCTCGGGTGGCCCTGACTGCTCGGGCGGCCCTGACTGCGGCGGCTCTGCAGGAAGCTCCACTTCGGTCCAGGACCCACCGTCCCAGTGGTACGCCAGGCTGTCCCGGTCGGACTCGGCTTCCCAGGTGTCCATGCCCATGACCCACACACTGTCCTCGCCGGCAGCCGAGATGGTGTGCGCCCAGAACTGCGCTGACGTGTCCTCCGTCCACCGCTCGCCGTCCCACCGCGCGACCCGCGAGCCGAGTCCGTTATCGACATCCCCTTCGCTTATCACCCAGACGTTGTCGAGCGTGGGCGCCGAGATGTCCACCCAGGTGCTCGAGCCCACCTCGGCCTCGTGTACCCGCCATCCCGGTAGGTCCGCCGGGGGCGCGGGTGGCTGGTCCTGGGTGACGCGGCGCTCGCCCGGACGGATCGGAGCAGACTCGTCCTCGGCATGCATGGCGTCGGCGGCGCCGGGGAAACCGTACGCGGCTGCCAGTGTGACGGCACCGATGACAGCCAGCCGAGTTACCTGCCGTTCAGCGCGCACACGCGACCCCTGGTCGTCGAAGAGTTGTCCACGGAAGACGATCAAGAAGAGCGGCGAGGTTGCACGACCTCGCCGCTGTTACATGATCGTGATCGAAGCCATCCCGCGAGGATGCCGGAACCCCAACGGACACGGGCATTCGGTCACTTTGCCGGCTCCCCTCATCCCGAGACGGTAGCGTCGTCGAGTCGGCTCGAAACGGCGAAACGATCGCCATCGCCAGAGGAGAAGGACGCCACAGATGGTTCGCAAGGCAGTCATCCCCGTTGCCGGGTTGGGCACCCGGCTGCTTCCCCTGACCAAGGCGCTGCCCAAGGAGATGCTGCCCATCCTCGACAAGCCAGTTCTGCAACACACCATCGAGGAACTCGTCGCTTCCGGCATCGACGACATCATCATCGTCACGTCGAGCCGCAAGGCACTGATCCACCAACATTTCGCGCCCGACGAGGACCTCGACGTACGCCTGCGTTCCGACGGCAAGTCCGACATCGCCGACACGCTGCACGCCGTGACCTCGATGGCCCGCATCACCTACCTCTACCAGCACGGCCCCTACGGCAACGGCACGCCGGTGCTCAACGCCGCCCGCATCGTCGGCGACGAACCCTTCATGGTGTTGTGGGCCGACGACGTGTTCACCGCGGCCGTCCCGCGTGCCCAGCAACTGATCGCGGCGTACGAACGGACCCGCGCACCGGTCCTGGGCCTGATGCCGATGGAGCCGCACGAGTCCCGCCGCTACGGCGTACCCATCGTCGACGACGAGCTCGGCGCGGGTCTGCTGCGGATCTCCGGCATCATCGAGAAGCCAGCGCCCGAGGAAGCGCCGTCGAACTACGCCGCCATCGGCGGATACGTCGTCACGCCCGGCATCGTTGCCGAGCTCGAAAGCCAGGTCGAGCGGCACCGCGACAATCCCGACGGCGAGATCTATCTGTCGGGCGCCATCCACGCCCACGCGTCGGAGAGTCCCGTCTTCGGACAGGTCATCGAGGGCACCTGGTGGGACACCGGTAACCCGCTGGGCTACCTGCGGGCGCAGTTCGCGGCCGCGCTCGACCACCCCGAATACGGTCCCGAGCTTCGCAAGCTCGCCAACGGTGGAGGAGCACCAGGCCCACGGTGACCGGCGGGTTCACGTACCCGGCTGGGCGCACAGGCGTTCGATCCCGAGGCTCGCGATGAGCAGCCGTTCCTTCGCGTTGCCGAGCAGTTGTGCGGTCCAGGACGTGAAGCCGCCGTCACCGAGCTGCAGCCGCTGCCCGTCCGGAAGGGTGCCGTGGAGGTGGAAGCAGGCGCCGGTGTAGTAGCCCCGACCGCCTTCACGCTCGTCGTCGAAGGCCACCGCTACGTCCGGAAACCGCTCGGCCAGCGGTGTCAGGACCTGCTCCTGCAGCACCGGCTTACGCAGACCGTCCGCCAACTCGGTGATCGTCAGACGTACGTCCGACAATGCGGGGCCGGCGTCCTGCGCCCGGGCCAGCAGACACAACAGTGCACCCAGCTCGTCGCGCAGGCTCGTCGTCTCGAACCGGAACGACCCTTCGTCCCGTCCGGCCGTCGTCAGCGCCAGCAGCCGGAAGTGCGGCCACATTGCGGGCCCGTCGAACAGCTGGCCCCGCACGAGTCGGTGCGACGCGCACAGGCGTACCCGTGAGATGTCCCGAGGACTGGAGCGGAGCAGGGCACGCCTGCGCAGGGCGCATTCGAGCGCGAGGGAGTTCGTGGCGTCGGCGACGACCTCGGTCGTACGACTGGTGGTGAGCACGTTGTTCTGGTCCACCGTCGCGAGCGCGGCCACCGTGCCCAGCGGACTCACCGGCGACAGCTCGATGGCCTCGTAGCCCGCCGAACGCAGCGACTCGAACGCCAGCCGGTCGAAGTCCGCCAGGGCCGCGGGATCGATGCCGGTAGGGCGGACGAACCGGTTGGTTTCGTACTGCCCCAGGACCTTCGCCGGGGCGATCCGCTCGACCCGGCGGCGGTGGACCTCCAGGAGCAGCGACGAGAGGTCTGTCGGGCTGAGCCGGTCGGCGAGGACCTCGACCAGACCCGGGATCCCCGCCGCACGTTCGATCCGCTCGATCAGTTTGGTGGCCATTCCCTCATCCTGGCGGACGGCGTACCTCGAAGGCGAAGCAGCCGAACTCCACCGCCCGGACATGCACGACCGCGACGTCCGGGTCGGCGAAGAGCTTGTCGAGGGCTTCCTCGGCACGCTCGACCTGCTCGGAGGTGTGGTCGTCCAGGATCTGACCGCCGAGGATCCGACCGTCGGGGGAGTACGCCCGGAAGACCCGGCGTTCGCCGCCCATCGCCACCGGGTAACCCGACTGGCTCGGTCCTGCGCACGGCACGGGATGGATGAAGACGGGGCCGGTCTCGTCGTACGGCCCTGGTTCGGCTCCGGCCTCGGCCGCCCACCGGCGGAGAGGGGCGTACGACACGAGCGCGATCTCCTCGCCGGGTCGGCTGCGGCCCAGGCAACACCGCAACGGATTGTTGCCGCTCTCGTCCACCAGCAGCCTCGGCGGCCGACTGGCGTCGTCACTCACCCGGATCTGGCCGAGGACGTCCGGATCGATGGCGCGGTAGTCATAACGGGAGGTTGGTTGCATGTCACCAGCGTGCCGGGCTGGTGGCGCCACAGCCGGCGGGAATCAGACCTGGCGTCCGCCGCGGCTCCGAGCCCTCACCGGACGCGCACGATGACGCGGAACCTGCCACCGGAGCCCGAGCGTACGGGCCGAAAAGACGAAACCCGCCACCGGGCCGCCGCAGAAGGGCGGCCCGATGGCGGGTCCGAGTGGATCAGAGTGGGCGAACCTGGCTCGCCTGAGGTCCCTTGGTCCCCTGCGTCACCTCGAACTCCACCCGCTGGTTTTCCTCCAGGGTGCGGAATCCTGAGGTCTCGCCGCCGACGATCTCTGAAAAGTGGACGAAGACATCCTTCGCGCCGTCGTCCGGGGTGATGAAGCCGTAACCCTTGTCTGGGTTGAACCACTTCACGGTGCCCTGCGTCATTTCGTACTTCTCCTGAACAGGTGTGGTGGAAGCGGGTCCGTGGTCTTACGGACCTGCTGGTCACTCTCGAGCGGCGGAGCGCCCACCATTCCTGGCAAGGCAAAGGCCCGCATCGACTTTCCGCGGGCGTGAAAGAACAGGGCCAACACGTACACAGAAACTTGCAACCACTACCCATGGTAGCCGCCTTGCGGCGGAAGTGGCGACGACACCAGGAAACGCGGCGTTGCGAATGCGGCGACGCGCTACCCTGCCCGGCGGTCCAGGCCGGGACCGGAGGCTTCCTCGGCTGGCCACGGCTGCGCTTCGTACAGCGTCGCGAGCTGCTCGGGAGGTGCCGTGTAGCCGTACTCCGAGGCCAGGTCCTCACCGGTGATCTCGCGCCACACGCCGTCAAGCGTCGAGAGCGTCGATGCTGCCCAGCGTGCGCGCCAGCAGGGCCACACGCCATGGCACACGATGCAGGTGCGCTTCTTGCTGTAGAGGACCGGGATGACGCCCCACTGCCAGCGCACACCGACGCCGAGGCTGTCTGCTTCGTGGACGCGGACCAGGATCCGCGCCGCGGCTACCAGATCCTCAAAATCCACGGCACGTTGCACACTCACGTTGTCCCGTGAGAGCTCGTGAATGGCGGCCATTGTCGACCGGTCTCCCTCCGTCGCTGCGGTGCGGTCGATGCGGCTTTGGGAGCTGTCCCCCTACGCCGCGGGTTGGGTTGACTGGCGTTACCTGCGGGGCTGATGGGTGAGAGCTCGTAGGAGGCGCTGCTTCGCCGAGAGCCAGGAGGACGCCCAGCGGGTTTCAGGGCACGGCCAGTCGAGCGCGCATGACACGCAGCAGGCGGGCTGGCGGTGGGATCGCGACACCGGCAGGCGGAACCAGCGGCCACCGAAACCCGTGGGCGCGTGGTCCGGCACATGCGTACGGTTCAGGAGGCCGGCATGCGCGGAGAGTTCTGTCTGGGACCACTCGACCCGCCCGATACCAGGCACATGCGTCACGATCAGGGGTCGGAGGGATCCCGACTGGGTGGCGCCGAGATCAACCGAGCTGCTCATCTGATGCTCCGTTTCCGAGGTCTGAGGATCCGGATCGCACATGCGCGTGTCAGGGGTCGAGCGAACAGCCGGCTGCCGTCGGCCGTTGCGTGCGGGGGCGACCGGTTGGCTCATGGCCCGCTCCGGCCGCGGTGTGGGCGGAGCGCCGCTCTGATCGGCCTGGAGTGAGACTCCGATTTCTGGCCGTAGAAAGCGGTTTCCTGGCTACGAACGAGAGTGGTCCCCAGGTGTTGTGGTGCGACTCCGCGACGGGTGAGCGGGTCAAGGCCTGGTCACGGCCGTGTCGTCGTTGCAACATGCGCCTCCGCCTTTCCCGTCTCGGAAGTTCACGTCTTGGAACTTCCTGTCTTGGAATCTGTGAATCACACATACCGAAGCGTATGGCACGAATCGTGTCCTTGACAATCACAAGCTGAGAAGGAATGTGACTAATTAGTAGTGGAGTCGTACGGCTGCGTTGCGTAGTCGACCTGAAGTGCTGACAGCGAAGGCCATGGAGCGGCGGGTTGCGTTGAGCAGGTTGGTCGACGCCCCGGTGATGTCGTCGTCTCGCGAGGGCGGATGGCGGCATACGCCGAGGTCACGGCACTGAAACGCCGGGAGCGCACCCCCATGGCGAGGGGTAGTGGCCGGCCCCGTCTCAGATGCGCTGTGTCCTCACCACTTCATTGTCCGTTGCCGGTCGTTGTATGGTGATCATCTGCCCGCTGAGACAGGGCGTAGAAACAGCGATCCCCCCGGATCTGCGCTCCGGGGGGATCTGCTTTGTGCGAGGGCGGATCTGCTCGACCTAGAGGTCGTAGCGACCAGCCTTCACGTCTTCTAGGAAGGCCGCGAACGTACCTCGGTCCACGACGTGTGCGCCTCGGTCGGGATGCACACTGTCGCGTACTGCCGCGACACCGGGCAGGTTGGCTGCGATCTCCACACAGCCTCCGTTGTTCGCACCACTGCGCTTGGCCTTCCGCCACTGAGCCTGAGACAGGTCGATCATGCTCACTCCAGCGTTTCCGCGAGTTGTTTTAGATGCGCCGTGGTCGCCGTTGGTTCCAACGCCGCGGCGCGGGCCTGGTTGAAAACCCGTACGTACGCGTCGATCTCTTTGGGCTTGCTCACCTCCTGGAGGGCGAAGTCGGTCTCGACGTAAGCCACGCTGGGCTCACCGCCGGGGAACTCGAAGATGTTGATGGGTCCACCCATCCCGGGATGCGGGCCGTCGGCGAACCGGAGCAGGCGAATCTCTATCCCTTCGCGGCGACTCATCTCCACCAGGTGATTGACCTGGGAACGTCGCTCGGCAGATGAGCCCCAGCGGTACATCAGGGATGCCTCGGTGATGGCCGCCACCAACTCGGGCGCGGTGCCGTCCGTCCGGTCGAAGATTTCCTGGCGCCGCAACCGCGCGCCCACGGCGCGGTTGCGCCACGCGGACGGTTGTGTGGTCAGCCGCATCTGCGCCTCCATGTACGCAGGCGTCTGCAGATAGGCCGGCAGGATCAGTGGGGTGTAGGTGCAGATGCGTGCGGCGTCGTCTTCGTAGCCGGGGAACTCGTTGGCCCAGACGTCGTTGTAGTCGCGCCACCACGCACGCTTGCGGGCCAGAGAGGCGAGGTCCTCGAGTTCCTTCGCCTCGTCCTCGTCGACGCCGTAGATCCGGAGCAGGTCGCGGATGTCGCTCATCTCCGGCCGGACCCACTGGTTGGATTCGAAGCGCCCAACCTTGCCGCGTCCCCAGTTCAGCCGGTCACAGACCTGGTTGGCGGTGTAGCCACTGGCGATTCTCAGCTCGGTGAGCCTGCGTGAGAGCCGGCGCTTCGCGATGGTGGCGCCGTAGGCGTCGCTCACCTAGGCCCTCCTTCGTTCGCGCCGGCTTCTACCTCTTGACAGGACGTCGCACGCATCATACTGCTCCCTTAACTTGTGAATCACAAGTGCGTCTGTCCAAGATCCCGACTCGCGGAGTGCGCGGATTGTCTTGTGCTAGCGTGCCTCAAAGTTGATCTCGCCGGAGGTGAACTCCGGCAATTCTGGCCACCAGTCGGTGCTGCACCGTGCCTTCCGTTCCCCGTGTCGGACGTTGTCGCCGACAGCTGCCTGCCGACATCGGCACCAGGGGGTGGCCCGGTGGCTCCGGTGGCGGGCCCCGACGTGCCCAGTCGACGACCTTCGGCTCGCACGCGAGCACGTTGCGTGGTGACGGCGCGTGACCAGAACGGGATGACCCTACGACGCGGGCGCCGGATCGGCCAGGTCGCCGCGCGGTGGGGCGGTTGGCGGCGTCACGTGGCGCACGCCATGGCGAGTCGGCCGTTGTCGTACCACCCTGGCACGTGGTTACGACGTGTTGCGAGGGTCTAATAGTGGGCTGGCGCCGACGCGGCGCTGGTGGCAAGCGCCCGAACGCAACGCGGGGCCACGAAGACCGGGCGAATGAAGGGGCACAACGTGAACGCACGGCGGAAGCCGACGGTCGACGAACTCGGCATCGACCTCGACACCGTGGACTGGCATCGTTCCGGCAACTCCGCCGGAAGCATCGAAGTGGGGTTCGTCGGCTCGTGGGTCCTGATGCGCGTGGGTGGCGAAGCGAGCAACCGGGTCCTCGTCTATGACCACCACGAGTGGGAGTGCTTCCTCGACGGAGCCAAGAAGGGTGAGTTCGACGACGCGGGGAGCTGAGCAAGGCTGGGCTGCCGGACGGCTACAGGCCGGCACTGACGGGCGTGGTGGCCGCCACGACACGCCGCCCCTGCCTGCGGCTGCTCGTGTTTCACCCTCACTGGGCGACGGCGGCGACCATTACCGCGGGCATACCTCGAAGATCCAGCAATCGCTGCGACCCGAAAGAGGTGGACGATGCCCGTTCTCAACAGGCGTTCGGCACGCAGGCCGCTGTCGTCGCGCGGGTCCTCCCGTCGAGGGCTCAAGATCACCGGCATGTTGATGCTGCTGCTCGGCGGGTCGGCCGCCATCGCCGCCGTCGTACGCCGAGGCCGCCGCTGAGCCCTCCTGCTCGGAAGAGGCCAGCGCTTCGGTTGGCGGAGGTTTCGTGAGTCCGCCGGCTCAGCGGCTCAGCGTGACGGCTGAGGCGACCTGTCCGAGCAGGTCGACGTGCTCGTCGACGCTGCTGAGCCCGGCGCCCATCGTGTTGATCGAGAGGTGGGTCGCGCCCACGTCCCGCCATCGGCGGGCGTTCTCGGCGACGTCGTCCACGGTCGTACGGTCGACCGAGAGCCGGCCCTCCATGCCGAGGGAGGCCGGATCGCGGCCTGCCTCCCGGGCCCCCTCGTGGACGTGGGCGATCGCGTCCTCGAGCTCGCGCGTACCAGGCTGGAACTGCGGCATCCAGCCGTCACCGAGCCGCCCCGCCCGTCGAAGTGACCGAGGAGCGCTCTGAGCGCCAAGCCAGATCGGGATCGGCCGTTGCACAGGGAGTGGCGCGATCCCGGCCGCGGTGATCCGGTGGTACCGGCCCTCGACGGTGTGGACCGGCTCCGTCCAGAGTCGCCGGAGCACGTCGATCTGCTCGTCCATCCGGCGTCCACGGGTGCGGAAGTCCTCCCCGAGAGCTTCGTACTCCACGGCGTTCCATCCGATTCCCACGCCCAGGCGGAACCGGCCGTCGGTGAGGATGTCGACCTCTGCGGCCTGCTTGGCGACCAGAGCGGTCTGGCGTTGGGGCAGGACGATGACGCCGGTGACCAGTTCGAGTGACGTGATCCCGGCGAGGTAGCCGAACAACACGAACGGTTCGTGGAACGTGCTCACGTGCGTATAAGGACCTGACCAGCCGGGATGCTGGGAAGGGTCGGCGCCCAGCACGTGGTCGAAGGCAAGAAGGTGGCTGTAGCCGAGCTCGCCCACGCCTTGTGCGTACGCGCGGATCGCACCCCGGTCAGCCCCGATCGCGGTCTGTGGAAACACCACTCCGATGCGCATGCCATCGAGGTTTACCAGAACTCGGTCGTGCCATCGCGGCCGCCACGGTCTCCAGGCCGCGCGGTTCCCGCTGCCACTCTCGAACGCCGAGATTCCGGGTGTGCTCCAGGTTCCCGCACCGGCACGGCGGCCACGCCTTGTACGGAGGAAAGTCGTGGCCAGCACGTGAGCCAGGTCTGGACGGCGGTACGCCGGCTCGGTCACGCTGTGACCTTCGTGGCCGGGGCAGGAGGAATGCAGTCAATGCGGGAAGATCCGGACGTCCGAACCACCGTGCGGGCAAGACGTGAGGTGGAGGTCGTCGCCCATCGCGGCGCTTCCGGCACCGCACCGGAAAACACGCTCACGGCTCTGCGGGAGGCCGCCGCCCAGGGTGCGACCTTCGCCGAGGTCGACGTGGTGCTCAGCAAGGACGGCGTGCCGGTGCTGGCCCATGACCTGACGCTGGAACGTACGACCAACGTCGCGGAGATCTTCCCCGAGCGGACCACGTGGAACGTCGCCGAGTTCACCCTCGCCGAGCTGCGGATGCTCGACGCGGGCGGGTGGTTCGATCAGCGCTTCGCGGGAGAGCACATCCCGACTCTGCGGGAGGCGCTCCGGGTCTTCCGCGGCCACGGCCTCGGCCTCTGGATGGAGCTGAAGAGCCCAGACCGGCATCCGCGGCTGGTGCAGGCGGTCGCGGATGTCCTGCGCACCGCACCTGGCGGCTGGTTGACCGCACCCGACCGTGCCCGGTGGCTGAAGGTGACGTCGTTCAACTTCGACGTACTCGCCGATTTCGTACGGGAGGTCGACCACGCCGTGCCGGTCGGTGGGATCACCGAGCGCGTCCCCGACGACGCGACGCTGCGGGAGCTCGCCGCCTGGATGCAGTACTTCATCCCCAACTACCGCAGGCTGCGGCCCGGCGACGTCGTGCGGATCCGCTCGGCGGGCCTGAAGACCGGGTTCTGGACACCGAACGACCCCGTAGCCGTTGCCTCGCTGCTTGCCCGGGGGGCCGACGCGCTGATCCAGAACTATCCAGCCGTCGCACGGGCGATGGTGGAGAACCGCGACCCGGTGCCGGGCCCGGCCCCGGTCGTCATCGAACGCGTGGTCGGAGACGTGCCCGACGGAGGCGAACACGTTGTCCTGCGCAACCTGACCGCCGAGCCGGTCGACGTCGGCGATTGGTACCTCCGGGACGATCCGGGCTATCGGTTGCCGATCGGGCCGGACCGCGTGATCGCCGCCGGTGGCACCCTCGCCGTTTATGTCGGGCATGGCCACCACACCGACGGCCGTTACTACAGCGGGCTGACCTCCACGGTCTTCAGCAAGGGCGGCGACAGCGTGGCGTTGCACCGTCCCGACGGCGAGCTCGTCGACCTTGCCGGAAACAACCTGGGCGCGTGAGGTCCATCCGATTAACGGTCGCGATCGACGCTCTTGTATCCTCGGTTGTCGCTCGCCCCAATAGCTCAGTCGGTAGAGCGTCTCCATGGTAAGGAGAAGGTCTACGGTTCGATTCCGTATTGGGGCTCTGGCCGGATCCGCTCACGCGGTCACCCGGTCCGGCGGCGGTGTAGCTCAGACGGTAGAGCAAGCGGCTCATAATCGCTGTGTCGCCGGTTCAAGTCCGGCCACCGCTACGCGGTGGGTGAGGCTGCTTGCTGATCTTCGATCAGCTGCGCCGTGCTCGCTGTGTTAGCCCAGGGGGGCAACCCCCTGGAACCCCCGTGGCGGGTGGGGCTGCTTGCTGATCTTCGATCAGCTGCGCCGTGCTCGCTGTGTTAGCCCAGGGGGGCAACCCCCTGGGGCACGTGAAGTCCAGGGGCCAACCCTGGAACCTGGTCCCACCGAGCACAAGAGGCATCCCGTGGCTAGCAAAAGCTCCGACGTACGCCCGAAGATCACGCTGGCATGCACCGAGTGCCGGGAGCGCAACTACCTGACGCGCAAAAACCGCCGCAATGACCCGGACCGGCTCGAGCTGAAGAAGTTCTGCCCGCGCTGCCGCGCCCACCGGGCCCACCGCGAGACGCGCTGAGGCGTTCCGCGCTACGGTCGCGGTCATGCCCGTCGATGCTGCCCTCGTGGGGCGGACCTACACCACCGAAGCACCGTACGAAGTCGGCCGCGAGAAGATTCGCGAGTTCGCCGACGCGATCGGTGACGGAAATCTCGCTTATCGTGACGCCGGTGCCGCGAAGGCGCTGGGTCACCCGGATGTGATCGCGCCACCGACCTTTCCGATCGTCGTGGCGTTCGGCCTGCTGGAGGCCCTCTTCGCCGACCCCGAGGCGGGTCTGGCGCTGCACCGGATCGTGCATTCGGACCAGAAGTTCAGCTACGCCCGGCCGATCCACCCAGGCGACCGGCTGGTCGGCACGCTCACGATCGCCGGCGTACGCCAGGCCGCCGGCACCGACCTGATCTCCACGCGTACCGAGATCACCACCGCGGAGGGCGCGCCGGTCTGCACGGCCCAGGCGACCGTCGTCCACCGGCCCGACGGAGCCGCATCATGAGCGCGCTGACCTACGACGCGGTCGAGGCGGGCACGGAACTCCCCACGGTCACGATCGCCGTGCGGCGCTCCGACCTGGTGCGGTACGCGGGCGCTTCGGGCGACTTCAATCCGATCCACTGGAACGCCCGGGTCGCTCACGAGGTCGGCCTCCCGGACGTCATCGCCCACGGAATGTTCACGATGGCGGCGGCGGCACGAGTGCTCACCGACTGGGTGGGGGACCCCGCTCGGATCGTGGACTACTCGGTCCGCTTCACCCGCCCGGTCGTCGTTCCGGACACCGACGAGGGAGTCGAGGTTCGCTTCGGGGGGAAGGTGGTGAGCAGGGGTGACGACGGTCTCGTCCGTGTCGACCTGACCGCGTTCGCCGCCGAGGAACCGGTCGGCGACAAGCCGGCCGGCGACGGGGTGAAGGTGCTCGGAGCCGCACGGGCGACCGTCCGGCTCACCTGATCATCCGCGACTCGACAACCATGGGCTGGCCTGTGTACGAACGCTTCGACGTCCCGCTCGCGGAGCTGACCACGCTCCGGCTCGGTGGCCCCGCCAAGCGGTTGGTCGAGGTCGACGACACCGCTGACCTGGTCGAGGTGCTCCGCGCCTGCGACGCCGAACGGGAACCGGTCCTCGTCCTCGGCGGCGGCAGCAACGTCGTGGTGGCCGACGAAGGCTTTCCCGGCACGGTCGTCCAGGTGCGGACGCGAGGGATCCAGGTCGAGTCCGACAGCGCCTGCGGCGGGGCCGCCGTTCGCGTCAGCGCCGGCGAGAACTGGGACAGGTTCGTCGTCCACGCGATCGGACAGGGCTGGGTGGGTGTCGAGGCGCTGTCCGGCATCCCCGGCCTGGCCGGAGCGGCTCCGATCCAGAACGTCGGTGCCTACGGTCAGGAGGTCGCGCAGACGCTGGCGCAGGTGCGGGCATGGGACCGCGTCGATTCGGTCGTACGCACGATCCCGGTGGCCGAGTGCGGCTTCGGCTACCGCACGAGCCGGTTCAAGCGGACGCCGGAACGCTATGTCGTACTCGAGGTGGTGTTCCAGCTCGAGAAGGGTGACCTGGGCGCGCCGGTCCGGTACGCCGAACTGGCCCGCACGCTCGGCGTCGAGATCGGCCAGCGCGCACCGCTCGCCGACGTGCGTACCGCGGTGTTGGGCTTGCGGCGGGGCAAGGGCATGGTGCTCGACGCGGACGACCATGACACGTGGAGCGTCGGGTCGTTCTTCACCAATCCGATCGTGGCGGCCGAGATCGCGGCATCACTGCCCGTCGACGCGCCGCGGTGGCCGTCGGGCGACGGGCAGGTCAAGACGAGCGCCGCGTGGCTGATCGAGCGGGCGGGGTTCGGCAAGGGGCACGGCGATGGTGTCGTACGCCTGTCGACCAAGCACACGCTCGCCCTGACCAACCGTGGCGGGGCGGCGACCACGGACCTGCTTCGGTTGGCGCGTGAGGTGCGTGAGGGCGTCCGCACGAAATACGGCATCGAGCTCGTCAACGAACCTGTCCTGGTCGGCTGCGCCATCTAGCCGAGCGTGCCCTCCTCCGGCTCTGCAGAGCCCGAAGCGCCACCCCGTGATCATGATTGTGATCATGAATGTTCTGTCGACGTAGGGGCCGCAAAGCTTTCATGATCACGATCATGATCACGGGAAGGCAGGACGGGTCAGCGCAAAAGCGTGCGGAGGTCGGGGCGGCGGAGCTGGTCCACGCACCACGCGAAATGCCCGTCGCGACCGTCCGGGTCGTACGCACAGGCGCCGGCGATCGCGTAGACCGCCCGGTACAACGCCAGCAGCTCGACCGGATAGCCGAACTCGACCGCGATCCAACGGGTGAGGGTCTGGTCGATCGCGCGCGCGTCGTCGCCGTACATGTCGAAGAACCCGGCGGCGAGGCTCGCGTCGAACGCCGGATCGCCCTCCATGCTGAGGTAGCCCCAGTCGAGGACACTCACCACGTCGAGGTTGTCGCCTGGTTCTTCGCCCACCAGGAGATTCGGCGTACACAGATCGCCGTGGATGACGGAGCGGTCCCCATCCGGGAGCGCGCGAAGGGCGCCGACCACCTGGTCGAGAAGCGTGTCGAGGTCGGTGACCGCCCGGCGCAGTGGTGGCCCGAACGCATCGACGCGTCGACACACGAGGCGTTCGAGGGCGGCCGGCCACGTGTCGTCGGGACTGGCGTAGAACGGCTCGGGCTCGTCCATGACGGCCAGGGCTCGCGCCGCCGACGGCACCGGGACCTCTCGGAGAGCCGCGAGGACCTCGACGAACGTCCGCATCGCCCGCTCCGAATGCCCGCCGTCCGCCCGTCCAGCGATGCGTTCGCTCAGCGGGCGGCCCTCGAGGCGGCGTTCGACCGTGACCGGTGTACCCGCGACCGATCGGATCTCGTGGATCATCGGCGTGGCGAAGGGGAGGCCGTTGCCGTCCAGCTGTGCGTAGAAGTCCCGCAACCGGGCCAGCGTCGCGGCGTCCTGCCGGCTCCAGACCTTCGCGACGGACCCGTCGGCGAGCGCGAAGACCGCACCGTCCATGCCCGCGCCCAGCTGGCCGGTTACTGTCAAGCCGACCTTGCCTAGCTCAGCAGCCCAGTCCAACCCTCACCCCGCCTCCGTGATCATGAAGAGGAACGGTGTCCTACGTCCCGGAACGTTTCATGATCACGATCACCGGATGGGGCATGCGGCGCCGGGCCTGAGCGGTGGGTGTCCGACTCGTCGGTGAGCCATGTGTCGACACCGGCGAGCAGGCGGGCCCGCACCTCGGAGGGCGCGTACGACGAGAGCACCGACATCCGGGCCAGCTCGGCGAGTTCCGCGTCGGCAAATCCCAGCTCCCGGGCGAGCCGGTACTGCCCGGTCAGGCGTACGCCGAACAACAACGGATCGTCGGCCCCCAGCGCGATCTGGACACCCGACTCGTACAGCTTCCGCAGGGGGATCGCCGCCGGATCGGGATAGACGCCCAAGGCGACGTTGGACGCCGGGCAGACCTCGAGCGGCAACCCGGCTCCCGCCAGCCGCTCCACGAGGCGCGGATCCTCCGCCGACCGCACACCGTGCCCCACCCGCGTGGCGCCGAGCGCGTCGAGGCAGCCCAGCACGCTGTCGGGCCCGCACAGCTCGCCGCCGTGCGGCATGCTGCCGAGGCCTGCCCGGGCCGCGATCGCGAACGCCCGGGCGAACTCCTCCGGTCGTCCTCGGCGTTCGTCGTTCGACAGGCCGAAGCCGACGACGCCCCGCCCGGCGTACTGGACGGCCAACCGGGCGAGCGTCCGGGCGTCGAGCGGGTGCCGGGTCCGGTTGGCGGCGATCACGACCGCCACACCGACGCCCGTGCGCGCGGACGCGTCCTGCGCCGCGTCGAGCACGAGTTCCGTGAACGCCGTGATCCCGCCGAACCGCGCACCATAACCGGACGGGTCGACCTGGATCTCCAGCCAGCCCGAGCCCTCGGCCGCCTCGTCCTCGACGGTCTCGCGGACCAGCCGGCGTACGTCCGCCTCGCCGCGCAGCACCGACCGCGCCACGTCGTAGAGCCGCTGGAACCGGAACCAGCCCTTCTCGTCGGTCGCGAGCAGTTTCGGCGGCCAGTCCTTGCGCAGTGCGTCAGGCAGGCGTACGCCGTGCTGGTCGGCCAGCTCGACCAGCGTCTCGTGTCGCATCGAGCCGGTGAAGTGGAGGTGCAGGTGCGCCTTCGGCAGCGTGTCGAGCGGACGTGCCGCACCCACATGGCTGGCCCGGTCCGCGTGCGCCGGCACCTCGCGCGCTCAGTTCTGTGCTTCGGCGAGCAGCTTCTGGATCCGCGTGACGCCCTCGTGCAGGTCGTCGTCGCCGAGGGCGTAGGAGAACCGCAGATAGCCCGGCGTACCGAACGCCTCACCTGGCACGGCCGCGACCTCCACCTCGTCGAGGATCAGCTCGGCGAGCTCCGCCGACGTCGTGGGTCGCTTGCCGCGGATGAGTTTCCCGAGCGCGCCCTTCACGGACGGATAGGCGTAGAACGCGCCGAGGGGCGTGGGGCAGCTGAACCCCGGCACCTCCGACAGCAGCCGGACGATCGCCTTCCGTCGCCGGTCGAACGCCTCCCGCATCACGGCCGCCGCCGACAGGTCACCCGACACCGCCGCGAGCGCGGCCCGCTGGGCGACGTTGCTGACGTTGCCGGTCGTGTGGGACTGCAGGTTGACCGCGGCCTTCACGACGTCCGCCGGGCCGACCAGCCAGCCGACCCGCCACCCGGTCATGGCGTACGTCTTCGCGACGCCGTTGAGTACCAGGCACTGGTCGGCGATCTCGGGCACCTCGACCGGGAGCGAGGTGGCCTTCACGCCGTCGTACGTCAGATGTTCGTAGATCTCGTCGGTGATCACCCAGATGCCGTGGTCGAGCGCCCAGCGGCCGATCTCGCGGAGCAGTTCGGCCGGGTAGACCGCACCGGTGGGGTTGGACGGCGAGCAGATCAGCAGGACCTTCGTCCGCGGTGTGCGCGCGGCCTCGAGCTGCTCGACGCTCACCAGATAGCCCTGCGACTCGTCGGTCAGCACCGGGACGGCCCGCGCGCCGGCGAGAGCGATCGGCTCGGGATAGGTCGTCCAGTACGGCGCGGGGAGCAGCACCTCGTCACCCGGGTCGAGCAGGACCGTGACCGCCGCGAACACCGCGTGCTTGCCGCCGTTGGTGATGAGGACCTGGTTGGGTTTCACGTCGTACGCCGAGTCGCGCAGGGTCTTGGCCGCGACTGCCTCGCGGAACTCGGGCAGGCCGCCGGCAGGGGTGTAGCGGTGGTTGCGCGGGTCCCGGCAGGCCTCGACGGCGGCCTCGACGATGTAGTCGGGCGTCGGGAAGTCGGGTTCCCCAGCACCGAAGCCGATGACCGGCCGCCCCGCCGCCTTGAGCGCCTTCGACTTACCGTCGACCACCAGCGTCGCCGACTCCGCGATCGCGGCGACGCGCTTGGAGATTCGCCCCTGGTCGACCTTCGTGGCACGGCCGTCGTGCGAGGTCTTCGCGGCCTTGGTGGAAGGGCTGGGGGTCGGGACGGCGCGGGAGGCTTCTGCGGCCACCTCGTCGTGGGTGCCGCGCTCGGGGCTGGTCATAAGCCTTATCGTGGCACTTCGGTCCACTCTGGACCTCGTCTACCCCCGGCCGGCGCGCGGGTCCCTGCGCTGCGCCTGCACCGAGCGTGGGCAAGTGGCCGCACCAGCGGGCGCGGCAAGCCGGCGCCAGCCGGCGTGGGCAGGCGGGCCCCGGCGGGCGTGGGCAGGTGGGCGGCACGTCCGGGTCCGGGCGGTTCGGACGCTCCACTCGCGTGGACGGTGTTTCGCTCGAGATGACGGGTTTGCGGCGGCCTGGGCCGCGCGGGGCCGGCTCGACCGGGCGGACGCGGACCCCGTACACTCGTCCTTCTGGTGGTCCTAGGACCTCTCCGAAGTGTGCCCAACGCGAGCATCACAGCAGATGGTGCACGGACGGTTCGTACGACCTCCAAAGGGCAGTGGCTCAATTGGTAGAGCACCGGTCTCCAAAACCGGTGGTTGGGGGTTCGAGTCCCTCCTGCCCTGCCGGCCTCGGCCGTGACGGTCGGAGTCGCGCGTGTCGCTCGCGGCGGGTGACGCGCGAGGGACCGCACTAAGGGGGACACTCGTTCGTTCCTTCTATGTGCGGCCGCTGCGCCCAGGCGGAGCTTCCGGCTGGGCTCGAAGGAACCGGTGAGGACGAACAGTGACCGAGACGCGCGGGTCGACCGCGACCCCGGAACGTGCTCGCCCGGACAAGCGTGGCGAACACGGCGGGGGTCCCATCGCCCGTATCGGCCTCTTCTACCGGCAGGTCGTCGGTGAGCTACGCAAGGTCATCTGGCCGACGCGGGAGCAGCTCACGACCTACTGGCTGGTCGTCCTGGTCTTCGTCCTCGTCGTGATCGGGATCGTGTCGCTCCTCGACCTGGGGATCGGTTGGCTGACGTTCAAGATCTTCGGCTGACGAGGCACACCCACCCCACCTTCGAGCCAGCACTGCCGGGTTTCGACCACCACCGCCGTACGACCACAACCAAGCTCAAGGCAAGACCCAAGCTCACAGAAGACCCAAGCTCACAGAAGACGGAGTGCCAAAGTGTCCGACCTCGACGACGAGAACCAGGGCCAAGAGAGTCCTGCGTCGGAGCAGGCGGCCGCCGCCGAGAACCCTCTGGGTGGCGCGCCTGTCGATGAGGCCTCCGCTGACGACGCCCGCGAGTTCGAGGCGGCCGGTACGGCGGGAAGCGCCGCCGGCGAAGGCGACGAGGCAAGCCTCGACACAGGTGCCGGCCTGGACGCGGCGGATGCCGCGGACAGTGCGGATGCCGCAGATACCGCCGACGCTATGGAAACCGCCGACGCTGCCGACGAAGAGGAAGAGAAGGAACCGACCGAGAGCAACGACGTTCTCGACGAGTTCCGCGCGGAGCTGCGTGCCAAGCCGGGCGACTGGTATGTGATCCATACCTATTCCGGCATGGAAAACCGGGTCAAGGGCAACCTCGAGAACCGCATCCAGTCCCTCAACATGGAGGACTACATCTTCGAGGTCGTCGTCCCGCAGGAGGAAGTGGCCGAGATCAAGAACGGCCAGCGCCGGATGGTCAGGCGTACCGTCCTCCCCGGCTACGTCCTCGTCCGGATGGACCTCACCGACGAGTCCTGGGCGGCCGTCCGCCACACCCCGTCGGTGACCGGCTTCGTCGGCCACGCCCACCAGCCGGTGCCGCTCGGCCTCGAGGAGGTCGAGGGGATGCTGGCGCCGGTGGTCGTCGAGACCAAGGTGCCCGACAGCAAGAAGAAGAAGGCCGAGGTGCTCGACTTCGCCGTGGGCGACTCGGTCATGGTGGTCGACGGGCCGTTCGCCACCCTGCACGCCACCATCACCGAACTCAACCCCGACGCCCAGCGGGTCAAGGCCCTGGTCGAGATCTTCGGCCGCGAGACTCCGGTCGAGCTGTCGTTCAACCAGATCCAGAAGTCCTGATCCGTCGTACGGTCCACCACGGACAACGCAGCGACCACGTACTACCCACAGAGGATCCGACGAGATGCCCCCGAAGAAGAAGATCGCCTCCGTCCTCAAGCTCCAGCTGCAGGCCGGCTCCGCAACGCCCGCCCCACCGGTGGGTACGGTGCTCGGTCCAACCGGCATCAACATCATGGAGTTCACGAAGGCCTACAACGCCGCGACCGAGCAGATGCGCGGCAACGTCGTGCCGGCGGAGATCACGATCTATGAAGACCGGTCGTTCAGCTTCGTCACCAAGACCCCTCCGGCGACCGAACTGATCAAGAAGGCCGCCGGCCTCGACAAGGGATCATCGACGCCGCACACCGACAAGGTGGGGTCGATCTCGCGCGACCAGGTGCGCGAGATCGCCACGACGAAGATGCCCGACCTCAACGCCACCTCCATGGACGCGGCGATGAAGATCGTCGAAGGCACCGCACGTTCCATGGGCGTGACGGTCAACGACTGAGGCAGTTCCGGTGCCACACCCGTGGGAGGGCCACGCGCTGGCCCGCACCACAACTCCCATCACCTGACGGAATCTGAGGAGAATCATGAAGCGCGGCAAGACCTACCGATCGGCCGAGTCCAAGATCGACAAGGACGCGTTGTACGCACCCAGCGAGGCGGTGCGGCTGGCGAAGGAAGGCGCGGGGAAGAAGTTCGACGAGACCGTCGACGTCGCCGTGCGCCTCGGCGTCGACCCGCGCAAGGCCGACCAGATGGTGCGCGGGACGGTCAACCTTCCGCACGGTACCGGCAAGACCGCCCGCGTGCTCGTGTTCGCCGTCGGCCAGAAGGCCGAGGACGCGCTTGCGGCGGGCGCCGATCATGTCGGTTCCGACGACCTGATCGAACGCATCCAGGGTGGCTGGCTCGACTTCGACGCGGTTGTCGCGACGCCTGACCTGATGGGCCGGGTCGGTCGCCTCGGCCGGGTGCTCGGTCCCCGTGGCCTGATGCCGAACCCCAAGACCGGCACGGTGACCCCTGACGTCACCAAGGCCGTCACCGACATCAAGGGCGGCAAGATCGAGTTCCGTGTCGACCGGCACGCGAACCTGCACTTCATCATCGGCAAGGCGTCGTTCACCGAAAAGCAGCTCGGCGAGAACTACGACGCGGCGCTGGGCGAGGTGCTCCGGCTCAAGCCGTCGTCGTCGAAGGGTCGGTACGTTCGACGGATCGTCCTGTCGACGACGATGGGCCCGGGTATCCCCGTCGACCCCGCCAAGACCGTGGAGGACGCGGAGGCCGCGAACGCCTGATCGCGCGGTCTGTCTCGACGCCTCGCTACGAACGCCCTCCGCCGCGAATGCCTCCCGCGTGCCGGGGGGCGTTCGTGTATCCCGACCCGGGCCGCCTGTCATCGCCTCCTTGCAGTACGTACGAAGAGGAGGGCGAGCAGTAGCACGAACCCGAGGCCGACCGCGAGCGCGATGAACACGCCCGCAGGGAGCTGCGGAGGCGCGTCTCGATGTTGGTTCTCGTCAGTCGAGGAACCGGGCGATGTCTGCTGGAACACCGTCTGACCGCCGACCAGCAGTCGCCGCGTGCTCTCGTCGAATGTCGGTTCGCTGGCTGCTTTCCGCATCGCTTGCGCGGTGTCTGGCCACCGCCTGCGGAACTCCACATCCCCGACGTTGCGGCTGGGCACGTTGGTCAGGTCCACGCCACCGAAGACGTACGCCTTCGTAGGAGCGCTACCGCCGGGCCCCGGGATAGCGACCTGGAACTCTCCGTGCTCGTAGGAGTGGACATAGCGCCGGAAGGTGTCTTGCGGCGTCCAGTTCACGCGGAGCTTCCAGCGATCGATGCGCCCGGAGTCGATGAGGTTGTCGTAGGCGGTGCGTTGGTAGCCATGCCGGTCGCGGACCCACTCGGCGGCGACCCGGCTGAGGTAGACGCGACGAAGGGCGGCGTAGTCGGGCGCCGCGTTCACCGTCCGCTCCACGTGGGGGAGGACCATCCGGCGAAACAGCGCCTCGTTGTGGTCGGTGGCGGCCTGGGGCTGACCGGGGCAGGAGTCGTAGTGGCCGTTTCCGCGCTTCTTCAGGTACAGCGTTTCGGCCAGGACCTGTAACGGCGCATCCAGAATGTAGAGTTCGTCGCCGGTATCGCGGACCGTAGCCTGATCCGGGACGATCCACTGACGGATCGAGACGCACCTGTCCGGACCCTGGAGTTGTGCCCAGAATGCCTTGCCGAGCGGCCGTTTCGGATGGATCAACCTGGCGACGGTCTTCTTCAGCCGCAGGTCGGCTTCGAGGAGGACGCGGCCGGCGTTCGTGCGCCCGAAGTCCTTGTCGATGATCCGGTCCGGCTCGTTGGGGTTGAGGTTGACGGTGAACTTCTCCGGCCGCAACGCCAACCACACCATGAATGCATCCGACGCTTCGTCCGCATGGTGTACACCTTCCAAGGGACCACTCTTCCGAGCATCCTGTCCGGGAACGACGCTGAAGACATACAGGACCCGGCCCTTGTTGCCGCCAGGTTGATCGGAGAGGTATCGCAGTTCCAGTGTCGAGAAGTCCACTCCGCCCAGCGTGGGACTTGTGAATTCGTTGAACAGCTCTGTCAGCACCTCGGCGTAACTCGCTCGCGAGGCCTGGTTGAACAACAAGCTGGCCGAGCCGAGTACCTTCGTGAAATATGCAGTGTCGTTGCGTAGGTTGCGTTCGGCCGCAGATCGTTCCTCCGCTGTTCCGTAGCGATAACACGACGTCTTGGTCGCCCCGGCAAACTTGGATTGGACCCGCGGGCCGCAGTTGTGACCCGGAAGCGTGCAGAAGTCGAGCTCCGAGTGAATCCTGTTGATCGCCTGAGAATTTACTCCAAGATGGTCGAGCATCATTTCAATGAGCTCCTCGGCGTGCTTCCCGATCACCGACTGTCCATCAATGTCTGAGAGGTGTTTTTCTGACATCGGGTTGCCGCCACTGTCCTTGACCTGGATCAGGTTACCCACCTGGTTCCGGAACTCGAATATCGCCACCTTGGGACTGTTCTTGAAGCTTGACACGCTGGCGGTGGTTACGGTCACCCTTTCCCCATTGAGAATGCACTCGTAGATCGCGATGTTCCGCGCCTGGATCTGATATCGCACTCGGTACTGCGCGACTCGAAAGTCGAGATCACGGCTGGGTGCGGGCACGTTGCGGGTGGTGCCTCCAGATCGCGGGTCCGGCGTAAAGCGAGGGCCCGGCTGGGAATTGCTCGGGGCAGAGGAGTGCGCCGCCGCTGATGGGGGTACCGCCAGTGCTGAGGTGATGCCTACGTCCAGGAGCGCTAACGCCAGGAGAAGGGCGAGCACTGTGCGAGGGGTCCGTATGGCCTTCACATGAACCCCTCGTCAGCCTGTTCGAGCACGAGACTCCACCAGCTTTCTGGATCGGTCAGCGCTATTGGGTCCGTGACGGTGAACAGCCGACGCAGATGACCGGTGAGTGCGCGTGCTTCCTGCTGGTTGTCGGCATCTCGGAGATCCGGCAGGTGGTCATCAAAGTGGGCCAGCAAAAGGAGAAATCGCGGCAGGTCGGAGTTCACAAAGCGCTGAGGTAACAGGCCTTCGGGGTGCACAGCCCATATCTGGTGAGTACCTGACTTGATTCCGAGGGTTGCCTCAGCCTCGTCTGCTACGGCAGAGAATTCCGCCTCTCCAGCGGAGATCAGCTCTCCGAGTCGATCGTTGTCGCGGAACGTCACCAACGTCGGCGACCGCACGGGAAGGCCTACCTGAGCCAGGAAGAGGCGGACGTCCTCCGGCATGTTGTCGCGAAGGTGCTCGGTTGGAACGAGTGCCAGCCGGTCTCCCCACAGCCGCCGAACATCGCCCAGCAGGCGGCACGCCGGAGTCCCGTCCATGGAATCCTCCGTCCTCATGACGTGAACTCCGACAGGGCGTCGTCGAGTTGGCGGGCGCTGGGTTCGGTATAGAGCTTCGTTTCGCCATCACCGACGAACAGCATCGCCGGACAGAGAGCCTGCTCGGCGTCGGCGAGCGCGGTCCTCCCCACCTGCTCACCGGTGCGGGCTTCGTAGACCGTGACGTCGTACGTCGCTTCGTACATCGGAATCTCGTCGGATGCACTGTCGAACCGGCAGGTCTCGACCTGCTCGCCCACGCCGGTCTGGTCGAGGCAGGCGATCAGCTCGGCGGTCTCATTCCGCGTCGGATTCAGGGTGGCCGGTACGCGCTGCCCCGGCACTGGACGGATCAGCAGGGATTCGTAGTCCCCGCCGTACGCACCCTCCTTCTCCTTCCGGATCGCGATCCGTACCGGGGCTGGTCCGGAACCGTCATGGGGCGCGGCGGCAGGGAAGTACCCGCGCTCGGCACACGCCTCGGCGACGGTGGAGTTGTCAGGAAGTCCGTCCAGGGGGCGCGGTTTGGCCGACCAGGACCAGGCCGCGTAGCCGACTCCGCCAGCCACGACGACCAGAACGGCGAGGAGCACAACGACCAGCGCCCGCCCGGGTTCCCTCGATCCGCCTACCTGGCTCATCCCGATGCTCCCCACTCCGTACGTGTGGTCGAGGATGGCCAGCGCACGCTTACACCTGGCTTACAGCAGGAAGGCCGACGCTCGGTTAAGGTGACGGGCTAGGTGATCTTGGGGCGGCGGGGGAGCGCGATGTGGGCAAGCCGGTGGTTCGGGTGGGGGTGCTCGGCGCGGTCGGAGTCTGGCGCGACAACGACGCGTCGATGCTCTCCATGCCGGCCACCCAGCGCGGCCTGCTCGCAGCGCTCGCGCTCAGCGAGCCATCAGTAGACGCCGACCGGCTCCTCGACCTGTTGTGGGAGGAGGACCATCCCGCGAGCGGCCGCACCTGGGTGCACGTCGCGGTCAACCGGCTCCGCGCCTGGCTTCGTACGCACATGGGTGATGCCGTACGCATCGACCGCGATGCCGGCGGGTATCGACTCGCCATCCCGGGCGGCGAGTCCGACGCCCACCGGTTCACCGGCCTAGTCGCGACGGCCGCCGCCACGCACGATGCCGACGAGCGGTGCGCCCTTCTCACCAGCGCGCTGGCGTTGTGGCGCGGACCGGTCGCCGCCGACGCCCCGGATCCCGTACGCACCTGCGAGCGCGCCCAACGCCTGAACCGTGAACGCCTGGTCGCGGCCGAACAGCTGGCCGAGGCGGCACTCCGGTGCACCGTCGCGGACGACGCACTGCCACACCTGGCCACGTTGGTGGAGGAGCACCCGTTCCACGAGCGGCTGCACGCGCGCCACGCGCTGCTGCTTGCCAGCCGAGGGGAGCAGGCAGCGGCGTTCGACCTTCTGCATGGGCTGACGAGACGCCTCTCGGATGAGCTCGGCGTCGATCCTGGCGACGAGATACGCGAGGCGCATGAGCGTCTCCTGCACCAGTCCGTCGGCGGGCGCCGGCCGCCGCAGCGGAGGTCGTACGCCTCGACCTGGCGCGGCCCGCGCTGCCACCTTCACCGGCTCATCGGACGCGACCAGGACAAGCTCGCACTGCTGGGCCTCCTCGCCGCCCGGCGGCTGGTGACCGTCACCGGTGCCGGTGGCTGCGGCAAGACGACGCTGGCGCTGCGGGTGGCCGAGGACATGGCGCCGCGCTTCCCCGACGGTGTCGCGGTGGTGGCGCTTGCGGCTCTGGCGTCGGCGGAGGATGCGGTCGCGGCGCTCGGCGCGATGGTACGGATCAGCAACCCGCACGGCGACGTCCTCAGTAGCGTCGAACGCCTGCTGGCCGGACGACGCATGCTGCTGGTCCTCGACAACTGCGAGCACCTCGCCGAGGAATGTGCGGTGCTGGTCCGGCGCCTGCTCGGCTCCTGCCCGGACCTGACCGTGCTGGTGACCTCCCGCCAACCGCTCGGTGTGGCTGAGGAAGCCGTCTGGCCGCTCGAGCCGCTCGCCGTGCCTGCTGCAGGAAGCCTGCCCGACCCGGACACACCCGCGGTCTCCCTCTTTCTCGTCCGCGCGGAAGAGACCCTGCCGTCCCTCGCACTCACCGAGGACGACGATCTGTCACACGTCGCGGCGATCTGCCGGCTCCTGGACGGGCTGCCGCTCGCTGTCGAACTCGCCGCGGCCCAGCTGCGCGTGCTGGACGTCAACGAGCTGCACAAGCGGCTGAGGCACGGGATAGGGCTGTTGGAGCGGGCGAGCTCAGGCGGCGATCCACGGCACCGCACGCTCTCGGCGACAGTCGACTGGTCGTACGGCCTGCTGGGCGCGGACGAATGTCTCCTGCTTCGCCGGCTGTCCGGATTCGCCGGCGGGTTCCGGCTGGCCGATGCCGAACGGGTCTGCGGGTTCGCGCCACTGGACGAGGCGAAGGTGGCGCCTGTCCTTGCCAGGCTTGTCGAGCGTTCGCTGGTCCAGCCGCAGGGGCGCGGCGAGCAACGGCGTTTCCGGCTGTTGCAGGCGGTCAGCGTGTTCGCGGCGGAACGCCTCGCAGATGCGGGTGAGACGGTGGCCGTTGCCGATCGGCACCTGGCGCAGTGGCTCGACCGTGCACGCGGCCTCGACGGGTTGCTCCGGTACCGGGACCGGGTAGCAGCCGCGCGGGAGCTCGAGGCCGATGTTGTGAACCTCCGCAGTGCCTTGGACCATGCGTACGCCCGCGGCCGTGTCACCGAGGCGGGGGAGCTCACCGCCCGCCTCTTCGAGTTCTGGTTGACGCACCGGGCGTACCTTCGCGAAGGGGAGCGTTGGCTCGATCGCGCGTTGGCCTGCGTCGACGTCGCCGCGGTCCACGAGGTGGCTGTCCTGCTGCGCTTCCATCAGGCTATGCTGCGCGCGATCCGCGGTGACTACCTGGGAAACCTCGCCCTGATGAGCGGTATCACCGACGACCTGGCTCGGTTTCGACCCCGCGAACACCTCGAGGCGCAGGCAAACCTCCTCACCATTCGTTGCTCCTTGCTGGATCCCGAGGCGCTGGCGGATGCCGCGCGTGCCGTTGATGACGTGCGAGCGAGTTCGTACCCGGCCGCCGGAACGGTCCTCACGGCCACCGCGTCCGTGTTCACGACCTGGGGTCGCTACGACGAAGCCGCCGACGCCTGTGAACGTTACAACCGCGCTCCGGCACTCGCCGGCCGTCCACCCTCGCCCGCCCAGGAGGCGGTGCAGATCGAGGTTGCGCTATGCCGCGGCGACCTCGCAAGGGCGCGTCACGCGACCCACGCACTCTCCGCGCGGTTGTCCGAGATCACCAATCCCGCCGAACAGGAGCCGCCGCGCAGGGCGATCGCGCTCACCCACCTCGCCGCCGGTGAGTGCGAAGCGGCCAGGCGATTCCTCACCGAGGCGACGGACTTGATGCGTACTGCCTACCCGGGGCTCGGCGCGCGGCACGCTGCGTTGTGGATGCTGCTTGCCGAGGCGCACCGACGGGCCGGCGACCCCGCGGCCGGCCTGGCAGCGCTCGTCGACGGTCTGGATGCCAGCCTGGGACACTCCAACTTTCGCCACGCGCTGCCGGGCGTACTCCAGACGGCTTTGTTCGCCGCCGACCTCGGCGACTACGAGGCCAGCACGGTGCTGGCCGGCCAGTGGGACGCACTACGGCGACAGCTGGGCCTGCCCCTCCCGATCGGCCTGGAGCAAGCGGCGACGCGGCTCGGACTCGACGCCGAGCCTCCAGGCCCGCCCGATCCGGCGTACCGCTGGACCGACGCCGCGTTCACCACACTCATCGCCGACGCCCACGCATGGTGTACGAAAGCGATCCGCGGTGCTCCGCGCGGAGAACAGTGAGGGCGTCGGATAGCGAAGCCTCTCGCCGGTCGGTCAAGACTGCATGCTGTGAACCTTCGAAGTCCCTTCAGCTGGTTTCCCTGCTCGAGAACAACGCCGGTTTGCCAGGCGTACGAGGCGTTGGCAGAAGTCGTCCGCGAAGGGCTGACGCCGCTGTGGAGATCAGCGTGAGGGCGCCGGCCACCCCGAGCGCCAGCCAGGTGCTGTGACCGGTGTCGATGTCGTCGTACACCGGTGATTCTTCTGGACGGACCGCACCCTGCAGGTCGCCCAGGTCCACGAGACCGAGCAACACCAGCACGGCGACCGTCGCGACGATGGCGAGGGCGGCGAGTATCCGGCGCGCTGCTCCCTTCGTACCCAAGGAGAGGAGGACCAGCCCGCCGACCGTGACCACACCCCACAGATACCCGAGACCCTTGGAGCCGTACGACGTGAACCAGTACAGCTCCGTCTCCACGCGGCCGGCGACATAGGCCCGGTACTCCGCCCACGGCATCGCCAGCGACGCGACGAGCAACAGCATCCCGTAGCCGGCGCAGGCCACCAGGCGGAACCACCGCGGCAGGATTCGCAGGACCATGAGCCCGAGCACGAGGACGACCAGCTGGGAGAGGAAGAAGCCGCCCGTCGGGCTCATCCAGGCGGCGGCGTCGCAGTCGCCGACGTCGCCACGAACGACCAGGCGCTGGTTCGACCTGATGTCCTCGGCCCGGATCATCGCCTCCGCGCCGAGCGTGGCGCCGAACGCGACGAGCACCGCGACCAACCTGAGCGGCACGGCAACCGCCAGCCTGCCCGGCGCCCTCAACCTGCCGAAGAACTGGCTACCGACCAGGGCGCCGGCGCAGACGACGTAGATCACCGACCAGGGACGAAACTCGAATGCGTAGGCCGTCGACCCAGTGACCTCACAGCCGCTGGTGAACTCGGCTCCGGACATCCACGGCAGCGCCAGCCCCAGGAGCAGGAGGCAGAGGCCGGCCCCGCCGACGACGATGGCGGCCACGTCGTTCTGGCCGGCCGGCTCGGTCCTCATGGCGCCCCCTCCGCACAAGCGACCATCCCAGTGGAGCTGTGCGCAGTCGAGACTGGTCCGAACGGGCTAACAGCCGGCTTACAGGCCGTCGTACACAGGCCCTCGTACGTATCGGTCGGATCTGTTTGATCAGAATCCCGGCTGAGAGGACACCCGCACGGTTTGTTACGGTTGCCCGGCTTTGTCGCGGCACCAGATCAACGCGGGAGTGGACAGTGCGATCGACAGCGGGGTGGATGGCCGGTCTGGCAGTGGGACTCGGCCTGGCGCTGGGGGCGTGCGGCGGTTCGCCGGGCAGCACCGACCAACCGAAGAAGGACACCAAAGCGCGCCCTTCCGCGAGTGCGAGTCCCAGTGTCTCGGCATCGCCCAGCTCGGCCGCCAAAGGTGCCGACGTCGCCGCCGATGACGAGGCGGCGGCGAAGAGGTTCGTCCAGAAGTTCCTCGCAGCCCACGACCAGGCGATGGCCGACGGCGACTTCTCGGCCGTCACCGCCATGAGCGCCGACGAGTGCGGCAACTGCCAGATGTCGGCGACCTACTACTCCCAGTTGTACGAAGAGGGCGGCAAGGTCGAGGGCGGCACGTTCACCAAGCCCACGTTCAACGTCTCCGGCAGGGACCACGACTCGGTGGTCGTCGAGGTCAAGAGCACCGTGTCCGCTTACGAGATCGTGAGCGCCGCCGGGTCGAGCAAGAAGTTCCCCGCCAAGCCCAACGCCTCGACGTTCACGCTGAAGAAGGACGCGGACGGCACCTGGCATGTCGCGGGATGGACCTACGACTGAGCCTGGCCGCAGGAGCCCACGGGCCAGTACGCACGTACTCATCGAACCGACAGAGCGCAGGTCGGGCGCAACCACCGGACCTGTCCGTGCGTGTGCTGTTGCCGAGATCGCCGCTTCCGGCGGTCGGTCACGTGCTGTTACGGTTGGCCCGGTTTGTCGGACTGGGCGGCGAGCCGGGTCCGTGGGTCGGACGCGAAGCCGACTGCGAAGAGCCCGGCGACGACGACTTCATCCCGATGCAGGAGATCAGCTGGGAGGTCAACTACCAGGTCTTCCAGCAGTTGAACGCGCCGGCCATCCAGATCTCGCCGAATGCCCGGACCCTCATCAACCTGCCCACGATCGTCTCGACGAACTATCCAGCCGGGATCGGCCCACCCGCGACGGTCCTGTCGCAGGACCCGCCTCGGATCAGCATCCCGATCCACATCGACCGGCCGAACGGCGGACTGGACGGTGAGATCACCGCGGAAGCCGACCTCACCTGGACGTTCGAGGACGGAGGTACGGCAACCGGGCGCGGCAGGCCGTACGTCTCGGGACGACTGCCGGAGAACAACCCCGGCTTCTACGTCACGAACATCTTCGAACGCCCCGGCCAGAAGACGGTGACGCTCGACGTCAGCTGGACGGGAGACGTCACGGTGCCGCCGCTGGCGCCGGAGCAGATCGTCCCGGTGAACCTTCCGGCGGTGACCGAGGACGTCGAGGTGCTCGAGAACAGTCCCGTCCTGAGCAAGGACTGACCACCGGCCGGGTTGCGGGGGCGGTTTGGTCCCTTCGTGAACCCTCCCGTATCCTGGGCGCTGCCGAAGACCGCTGGTTGCTGCCCTCGGGTGGCTGAAGGTCCCGCGATGCGGGCGGCCCGCGCAGGCGTGACGTGGTAGCCACGTAGCAGGCGACGATCATGGGCGTACGCCCAGCACCGTCTCCCCGCTTCCGTGACAGCATGCCCCGTGCGTCTGCACGGGGCATTTCGCATCATTCGGGTCCTTCCACGACCGGCACCCGTCCTCGGGCCACCACACAGTGGAAGGAGAACCATGGCGAGGCCGGACAAGGCAACCGCCGTCGCCGAGCTCACGGACCAGTTCCGCGGATCGGGCGGCGCGGTGTTGACCGAGTACCGCGGGCTCACCGTCAAGCAACTGCAGGAGCTGCGGCGCTCGCTCGGCGACAACGCAAGCTACGCCGTGGTGAAGAACACGCTGACCAAGATCGCGGCGAAGGAAGCAGGCGTCGAGAACTTCGACGAGCTCCTGGTCGGCCCCACGGCCATCGCGTTCATCTCTGGGGACCCGGTCGAGGTCGCCAAGGGTCTGCGTGACTTCGCCAAGGCCAACCCGAGTCTTGTCATCAAGGGCGGCGTCCTGGAGGGCAAGACCCTCGCCGTCGACGAGATCACCAAGCTCGCCGACCTCGAGTCCCGCGAGGTGCTCCTCACCAAGCTCGCAGGCGCCATGCAGGCGTCGCTCGCGGGCGCGGCGTCGCTGTTCCAGGCGCCGCTGTCGCAGGCCGCGAGGCTTGCCGAAGCGCTGCGGGCGAAGGTCGAAGCCGAAGGTCCGGCTGCCGCCGGGTCGGCGGAGTCGGCCGGCGAGGCGGGCCCGGAGTCCGGGTCCGCGGGCGAGCAGGAGAGCAGCGACTCGGAGTGAGTCCTGACCTACGTACGACCACCCATCACCACGGCATCACACACGGAAGGTAACGCCACCATGGCAAAGCTCAGCACCGATGAGCTGCTCGACTCGTTCAAGGAGATGACCCTTCTCGAGCTCAGCGAGTTCGTCAAGCAGTTCGAGGACACGTTCGGCGTCACAGCGACGGCGCCGGTCGCCGTCGCCCCGGCTCCTGTCGGCGGCGGTGGCGGCGAGGCCGCGGCCGAGGAGGAGAAGGACGAGTTCGACGTCATCCTCGAGGCCGCCGGCGACAAGAAGATCCAGGTCATCAAGGAGGTCCGCGGCCTCACCAGCCTTGGTCTGAAGGAGGCCAAGGACCTGGTCGAGGGCGCGCCCAAGCCGGTCCTGGAGAAGGTCAACAAGGAAGCCGCCGACAAGGCCAAGGAAGCCCTCGAGGGCGTTGGCGCGTCGGTCTCGGTGAAGTAGGCAGCAGATCGCAGTACGCCGGCGGGTTCGACCTGCCGGGATGTGTTCTTCGCACCGAAAGGGGCGGCCACCAGGTTTCTGGTGGCCGCCCCTTCTGCTTGGTCTACGCCGTGCGACGTGAGGGGGTGGATGGGGCGCCCTCCCGAGCGGTAACTCGTACGTAACCTCACGGCGCGCTGCTCGTTGGGTGAGGTCAGGGCGTGCTGGCTGCTGTCCGCGGGGGACCCCGGTAGCCGAGGCGACCTCCATGACATCGAGGCCGTGAGCCTTTCCGACGGTGTGAGGAGTGGTCCCTTGGGGGTGGAGATCCGAGTCGAGGAGCTCACCAAGTCCTTTGGTGGGCAGGCGGTCTGGCGGGATGTCAGCCTGACGATTCCCTCGGGCGAGATCAGCGTCATGCTGGGCCCGTCCGGCACCGGGAAGTCGGTCTTCCTGAAGTGTCTTGTCGGACTCCTCAACCCCGAACGCGGTCACATCTTTATCGAGGGTCACGATATCGCCACGTGTCGTGAGCGGGAGCTGTACGAGGTACGCCGGTTGTTCGGTGTGCTCTTCCAGGATGGCGCCCTCTTCGGGTCGATGAACCTCTACGACAACGTCGCGTTTCCCCTTCGGGAACACACGAAGCGGCCCGAGTCCGAGATCCGGGCCATCGTCATGGAGAAGTTCGAGATGGTCGGGCTCCTCGGCTCCGAACGCAAACTGCCCGGCGAGATCTCCGGTGGCATGCGCAAGCGGGCCGGCCTGGCGCGCGCGCTCGTGCTCGAGCCGGAGATCGTGTTGTTCGACGAGCCCGACTCCGGCCTCGATCCCGTGCGTACGGCCTATCTCAACCAGCTCATCGTCGACCTCAACCAGCAGACAGGCGCGACGTTCCTCATCGTCACCCACGACGTCAACACCGCACGCACGGTCCCGGACAACATCGGCCTGCTCTATCACCGGCACCTCGCGATGTTCGGCCCGCGGGAGATGTGCCTGTGCTCGCAAGAACCCGTCGTACGCCAGTTCCTCAACGCGCAGAGGTTCGGACCGATCGGCATGGCGGAGGAGAAGGACGCCGACGAGCTCGCGGCAGAGCAGGCGTTGGGCGTCGAACTCCCACCACTGCCGCCGATCCCGCTGCAGCTGGAGCCGTCGAACGGCCAGCCTCGCTACACCCAACGCCCGGCCGGCCAGTGGTGTCTGGCGCATGGTGTACGCCCGCCGCCCGGTTCGTTCCAGCGCGACGTCACGACCGCGCCCGGAGCGATCGTCGGCGCCCCGACCGACACGCCCAGCGGCGGGGGATGGACATGAGCGAGCGGATCAGTGGACACAGCGTGCCTGGTGCCTCGTCTGTGTGTACAGCAAAGCGAGACGACGCATGAGTTGGCAGCTCACGGCGCCGCTTCGCGCCACGGGTAATCTCTGCGGTTTCGCGTGGGACGTCCTCAAGGTGGTGCCACGAGGACCCTTCCAGGTAAGGGAGTTCATCCGGCAGGCCTGGTTCCTCGCCAGTGTGACGATCGTGCCGACGGCTCTGGTGTCGATCCCGTTCGGTGCCGTCATCGCGTTGCAGATCGGCGGACTCATCAAGCAGTTCGGCGCCCAGTCGTTCTCGGGTGCGGCGATGGTCCTCGCCGTCGTCCGCGAGGCCTCGCCGATCGTGACCGCGCTGCTGATCGCCGGCGCGGGCGGTTCGGCGATCTGCGCCGACCTCGGCTCACGCCGGATCCGGGAGGAGATCGACGCCATGCAGGTGCTCGGCATCGATCCGCTGCAACGCCTTGTGGTCCCGCGGGTGGTCGGCGCGATGTTCGTCGCCGTCTTCCTCAACGGTCTCGTGAGTGTTGTCGGCGTCATCGGTGGCTACGTGTTCAACGTCGTCCTCCAAGGCGGCACGCCCGGTGCCTACCTCGCGTCGTTCACCGCCCTCGCCCAGTTACCGGACCTGTGGGCCGGCGAGATCAAGGCCCTGGTGTTCGGTCTGATCGCCGCGATCGTCGCGTCGTACAAGGGATTGAACGCAGGAGGGGGCCCCAAGGGCGTCGGCGACGCGGTCAACCAGTCGGTCGTCATCACGTTCATGCTGTTGTTCTTCGCCAACTTCGTGATGCAGGCGATCTACTTCCAGGTCGTCCCGCCGAAGGGGGCGTGAGCTGCGTGATCAGCCAGGGTCGGGGGTTCCAGGGGGTCGTCCCCCTGGGCAGACACCGCCAGGTCGTCCCGCCGAAGGGGGCGTGAGGCGGCGATGACCCAGATACACGTCGATCCCGCCCGGTTGGGAGCCCAACGCCGGGCTGCCAGACGCCGGGCCACCCTCCGCAGGCTGGCAGCGAAACCGGTCGACGGGCTCGACGCGCTCGGCGGCCAACTCGCCTTCTATGTCAGGGCGATCGCCTGGACACCCCGTACGCTGCGTCGCTATCGCCGTGAGGTGGGGCGGTTGCTCGCCGAGGTGAGTTTCGGCACCGGCGCGCTGGCGGTGATCGGCGGCACGGTGGGCGTCATCGCGTTCCTCGCGTTCTTCACCGGCACCGAGGTGGGCCTGCAGGGGTACGCCGCTCTGAACCAGCTCGGCACGTCGGCCTACTCCGGCTTCGTCTCGGCGTACTTCAACACCAGGGAGATCGCTCCGCTCATCGCCGGCATCGCCCTCGCCGCCACGGTCGGCTGCGGGTTCACCGCACAGCTCGGTGCGATGCGGATCAGTGAAGAGGTCGACGCGCTCGAAGTGATGGCGGTGCCGTCGCTGCCGTTCCTGGTGACCACGCGGATCATCGCCGGACTGGCCGCGGTCGTGCCGCTCTATGTCATCGGGCTCTTCTCGTCGTACTTCGCGACGAGGCTGATCGTCACCGGCTACTACGGCCAGAGTGTCGGCACCTACGACCACTACTTCCAGCTCTTCCTCCCGCCGTACGACGTGTTGTGGTCGTTCGGAAAGGTCGTCATCTTCGCGATCGTCATCATCGGAATCCACTGCTACTACGGCTACCACGCATCGGGCGGTCCGGCCGGTGTCGGCGTCGCGGTGGGTCGGGCGGTGCGTACCTCGATCGTCGCCATCAACGTCGTCGACCTGCTGGCGTCGATGGCGATCTGGGGCGCGACCACCACAGTCAGGTTGGCGGGGTAGCGATGGCCGGACGCACAGGGCACGGACGTACAGGGCACGGACGTACAGGGCACGGCAGGAGCGGCCACGACCGCAGGCGATCGGCACTCGGCGTGGGGTTCCTGCTGGTGCTGGCCCTCGTGGGCGTCCTCACCTACGCCTTCTTCGTCAAGGCGTTCACGCCGTCCGTCGACGTCACGGTGGAAACGTCCCACATCGGGCTGCAGTTGAGTCGGCATGCCGATGTCAAGATGCGTGGACTGCTGGTGGGGGAGGTGCGCGACGTCGAGTCGGACGGACGTGGGGCGCGCATCCACGTCGCACTGAAGCCCGACACGATCGACGCGATCCCGGCCAACGTACGCGTGCGGATCGTGCCCAAGACGCTCTTCGGCGAGAAGTACGTGGAACTCGTGGTGCCGCCCGACCCGGACCTGCGGCCGCTCGCGGCGGGTGATGTCATCGGCCGTGAGCGGGCCAGGGTCGACATCGAGCTCGAACAGGTCCTGGACGACACCTACCCGCTGCTGCGTACCCTCCAGCCGGCCAAGCTCAACGCCACCCTGTCGGCGCTCGCGACCGCCCTGGAAGGACGGGGCGATGACATCGGCGGCAACCTCACCCGCCTGAACGACTACCTCGGTGAGTTCAACCCGCACCTTCCGGCGCTGAAGGAGGACGTGTCGGCGCTCGCGGACGTCGCGGACGTCTACGACGAGGCGAGCCCTGACCTCGTACGCCTCCTCGCCAACGCCACCAGGACCGGCAACACGGTCGTGGTCAAACAGCGGGCGTTGGAGGACTTCCTCACCGACCTCGCCGGCACGAGCACGACGGCGCGGTACTTCCTTGCCGACAACGAGCGCTCGCTCATCCGGGTCGGCGAGGTGAGCCGCCCCACCCTCGACCTGCTGGAGACCTACTCACCGGAGTACTCCTGCCTGCTGGAAGGGATGGCGGGCTGGGTGCCGCGCTTCGAGGACGCGTTCGGCAAGGGCGACCACTTCGACGGCAGTTCGGGTGCGCTGCACATCACCCTCGAGATCGTCAACCAGAACAACGCCTACACCGACGACGACCGGCCGGCGTTCCTCGACGACCGGGGACCCGGCTGCCGCGGCTTGCCGAATCCGCCGTACACCCAGGAGAATCTGGCGCCGCGCAGCGGCGTCCAGACGGGTGTGGGCAACCAGCCGGGCCCGGGTTCGCGGGTGCCGGTATTCGACACCACGAGCGGGTACGCCGGAACGGCCGCGGAGCAACAGATCGTCGACGCCATCGTCGGACCGGCGACGGGGACCGCGCCGCAGGACGTCCCCGATATCGCCACCCTGCTCTTCGGTCCCATGGCCCGCGGAACGGAGGTGAGTGTGAAGTGACGTTCCCTGGTGTGCGGTTGCGTCCGCTGGACCGGGCGACGACGGCGGCAGCGGCGAAGCTGGTCGTCTTCGTCGTCGTGACCACGCTCGCCACGGCCCTGCTCGCACTCACCATCGCCAATGTCGGGTTGGGCGGCACCGAGGAGTACAAAGCCGTCTTCACCGACGTCACCGGTGTCGAGAAGGGCGACGACGTACGCATCGCCGGGGTACGCGTCGGCGAGGTCCGCGACATCGAGGTGCTCGACGCGGGAAGGGACGCCGGGGCCAGCGGCGCCGCGGGTGGCGAAGCGTCGGAGAGCGCAGGGTCGGCGGGCGGACCCCTGGCCGAGCTGACCTTCACCGTCGACGCCGACCAGTCACTGTCGCGCAGCACCCAGGCCGCGCTGCGGTTCCGCAACCTCGTCGGTCAGCGCTACCTGGCGTTGAGCGAAGGTGCCGGCTCGGCGGCGCCCCTGCCCGCCGGCGGCACGATCCCGGTCTCGCAGACCCAGCCGGCGCTGGACCTGACCGTGCTCTTCGACGGGTTCAAGCCGTTGTTCGCCGCGCTGTCGCCGCAGGACGTCAACAAACTGGCGTACGAAATCATCCAGGTCCTCCAGGGCGAGGCCGGCACCGTCGAGAGCCTCCTGGCGCACACCGCATCCCTGACCACCACGCTCGCCGACAAGGACAAGGTGCTCGGCGACCTCATCGACAACCTCAACGTCGTGCTCGCCACCGTGGCCGACCGGGACCAGAAGCTCACCCAGCTCATCTTCGAGCTCCAGCGGTTCGTCTCCGGGCTCGCCGCCGACCGGGAGGCGATCGGCGACTCGCTCGGCTCGATCGTCGCCCTCAACGAGCAGACCGCCGGCCTGCTGGAGGACGGCCGCGGTGACCTGAAGGCCGACATCGCCGAGCTGGGCAAGGTCGCCGGCACCCTCGAGGACAACGGACCGATCGTCGAGCGCACGTTGCAGAACATGCCGCCGAAGCTCACCGCGCTGACCCGCACAGCGACCTACGGCTCGTGGTTCAACTTCTACCTCTGCGACTTCGACGGCAGGGTCGTGCTGCCCACCGGCCAGGAACTGCCGCGCGCCGGGCTGCACGTCGACGCCGCGAGGTGCCAGCGATGAGGGGCCGCGCCGCGCGCAACCCGGTGACGACCGGGGTGGTCGGCCTTGCCGTCATCGCCGCCCTGCTGTACGCCGCGTTCAACGCCGCGGATCTGCCGTTCATCGGAGGTGGCACGACGTACGCCGCCCAGTTCACCGAGGCCGGCGGGATCCGGGTCGACGACGAGGTACGCGTGGCAGGCGTCAAGGTCGGTGCCGTCCGCGCGGTCGAGTTGGCCGGCGACCACGTGCGGGTCGAGTTCAAGGTCGAGGACCGGGACGTACGCCTCGGCGCCGAGACCGGTGCCGCGATCCGGATCCGGACCCTGCTCGGCCGCAAGTACCTCGCCCTCGCCCCCGCCGGCACGGGCGAGCTCGACCCTGACAAGGAGATCCCGCGCTCACGCACGGTCGCTCCGTACGACGTGGTCGAGGCGTTCAGTGATCTCACCACGACGACGGAGAGCATCGACACGGCCCAGCTGGCGAAGGCGCTCGACACGTTGAGCACGACGTTCGCGGACACGCCGGAGGAGGTGCGCGGCTCGCTCGAGGGCCTGTCGAGGCTTTCCCGCACGATCGCCTCCCGTGACAAGCAGCTGCAGGCTCTGCTGGCCCGGGCCAACACCGTCTCCAAGGTGCTGTCCGACCGCGACCAGGAGCTGGCGAAGCTGATCCGCGACGGCGACCTGCTGCTGAAGGAGGTCCGTGCCCGCCGCGCGCTCATCCACCAGCTGCTCGTCACCACGCAGGAACTGTCCCTGCAGATCACCGGCCTGGTCGAGGACAACCGCAGGCAGCTCGAACCCGCGCTCCAGCGCCTCGCGGCGGTGGTGAAGCTGCTCCGCGACAACCAGGAACACCTCGACAAGAGCATCGAGCTGCTCGCGCCGTTCCTGCGGGTCTTCGCCAACACGGTCGGCACCGGACCGTGGTTCGACACCTACATCCCCAACCTGGTCCCGTTGCCGGGCACGCCGCGGCTGCCTGGCCTGCCGGATGGGACGGGTTCGCTGCCTGATGGCGCGGCCGGAAACGGAGGCGGCCGATGACCTGGTCCGAACCCCGCCTCTCGTTCGTACGCCGGTTCTCCCGTGGCACCCACGCCCTCGCGGTCGTCGTCGCGCTGGCGGTCGTCGCGACCCTCACCTACGCCCTGTGGCCGGACGAGCCGCGCAAGCGACTCACCGCGCACTTCCCCCGGACGGTCGGGCTCTACGAGGGATCCGACGTCCGCGTCCTCGGCGTCCCGATCGGCCGGGTCGAGCGGGTCGTACCCGACGGTCGGGCGGTCCGGGTGGAGATGACCTACGAGGCGGAGTACGACATCCCGGCCGACGCCAGGGCCGCGGTCATCTCTCCGTCGATCGTCAGCGACCGTTATGTCCAGCTCACACCGGTCTACCGCAAGGGTCCGGTCCTCGCCGACGGTGCCGAGATCGCGCTCGACCAGACGGCGGTGCCGGTCGAGCTGGACCGGATCTATGCGAGCCTCGACGACCTCGCCGTCGCCCTGGGGCCGGAGGGGGCCAACAAGGACGGCTCACTGTCGCGGCTGCTGCGGGTGGGCGCGGACAACCTCGACGGTCAGGGGGAGAAGCTGCACGGCACCATCGGCGACCTCTCCGACGCCACGCAGACGCTCTCGGGGTCCCGGGACGATCTCTTCGCGACCGTACGCCAGCTGCAGCAGTTCACCAGCACCCTCGCCGCCAACGACGCTCAGGTCCGGGAGTTCAACACCGACCTGGCCGCGGTCGCCGACCAGCTGGCCGCCGAGCGTGGTGACCTGCAGCTCGCCCTCGACCACCTCGCGAAGGCACTGACGGAGATCTCGACGTTCGTCCGCGACAACCGCGGGGAGCTTCGGGCCAACGTCGACGGCCTCACCGAGCTCTCCAAGACCCTGGTGAAGCAGCAGGACGCCCTGCGTGAGGCACTCGACGTCGGGCCGGTCGCGCTCGCCAACCTCGACCATGCCTACAACGCCCAGACCGGCACGCTGGACACCCGCGACAACTTCGCCCAGCTCGACGATCCCGGTCTGTACCTCTGCTCGCTGCTGCTGCAGGCCGGTCAGCCGCAGTCGGTGTGCGACGACCTGCGCGGGGTCCTCGACGACCTTCCCCTGCCCGAGGTGCCCGGCGGGGTGGCGTCCCGGGTCCCCAGCGGTACCGCCGGACAGCCTCCGCGTGACCTGACGTTGGGGGGAATCCTGCGATGAGCCGCCTACTCAGCTGCGTTCGCCGGACGGTCCTCGCCGTCCTCGCGGGTGGGCTGCTCGCCGGATGCGCGTTCTCGGCGTACGACCTGCCCCTGCCGGGAGGTGCAGGCCCGGGCGGCGACAGCTACCAGGTCACCGTCCGGTTCGCCGATGTCCTCGACCTGGTTCCCCGCTCCGCGGTGAAGGTCAACGACGTCACCGTCGGCGAGGTCGAGGAGATCTGGCTCGACGGCTTCACGGCCAACGCCAGGCTCCGGCTCGACCGGTCCGTACGCCTGCCCGACAACGCGACGGCACAGATCCGCCAGACCAGCCTGCTGGGGGAGAAGTTCGTCTCCGTCTCCGCTCCGCGCGGCGGCCAGCGGTCCTACGGCCGGCTCGCGGACGGCGACGTCATCCCGCTCGCCCGGACCGGCCGCAGCGTCGAGGTCGAGGAGGTGCTCTCCGCGCTGTCCCTGCTGCTCAACGGCGGCGGCGTCGCGCAACTCAAGACCATCAACGTCGAGCTCACCAAGGCCATGGACGGCCGCGAGACCGACATCAACCAGCTGCTCCGCCGGCTCGACACGTTCGTCGGCGAGCTGGACGCGCACAAGCGGGAGATCAGCCGGGCGATCGACAGTCTCGACCGGCTCTCGGCGTCGCTCGCCAAGCAGCGGAGGACGATCGGGACCACCGTCGACGAACTGCCGGCCGCGCTGACGATCCTCGCCGACCAACGGGAGGACCTCACCCGGATGCTGGTGGAGCTGTCCAGGCTGGGCGACGTCGGCACCCGGGTGATCGAGGGGACCCGTGCGGACCTGCTCGCCAACCTCGAAGCCCTCGCGCCGATCCTCACCGAGCTGGCCAGGGCTGGCGACAGCCTGCCGAAGTCGCTGGAGTTGCTGTTCACCTATCCGTTCGCCGATTCGGCCGCCGACGCCGTGCAGGGTGACTACACCAACCTGCAGATCACGCTCGACGCCGACCTCGAGGGCCTGCTGTCGGGCTCGACACCGCCACCGCTGCCCCAGGTGCCGCAGCCTTCCGACGACGACCCGACGTCGCTGCCGACCGACGTCCCCACCCTCCTTCCGCTCCCGCCGCTCGGTGGTTCCGGTGCCTCGAGCGAGGACCAGTCCGACCTGACCGACCTGCTGTTGGGAGGCCTGGGATGACGACGAGGACGGTACGCATCCAGCTGGTGCTGTTCGTGATCCTCACTCTGGTCGGCGTGTCGATCGCGGGTTCCCGGTACGCCGGGATCGGGGAGGCGCTGTTCGGTGGCCAGCAGCGGGTCCGCGCCGAGTTCGCCGACGCGGGCGGGATCTTCGAGGGCGCCGAGGTCACCTACCGCGGCGTCGGCGTCGGCCGGGTGACAGAGCTCGCCCCGACCAGCACCGGTGTCGAGGTGACCCTCGCGTTGGAGCCAGCGGCCCGCGTACCAGCCGACACCCTCGCGGTGGTCGCCAACCGGTCGGCGATCGGCGAGCAGTACGTCGATCTCCAGCCCCGCGGGTCCGGCGGCCCGTACCTCCGCGACGGTTCGGTCATCGCGCGCGCCGACACCCGCACCCCGCTGTCGACCACTGCCCTGCTGCTCGACCTCGACCGGTTGGTCGCGTCGGTGCCGCGGCAGGACCTCGTCACGGTGATCGACGAGCTGGGCACCGCCTTCCGCGGCACCGGCCCCGACCTGTCCCGCCTCGTCGACGCGGGCAACGCGCTGGTCGAGAGCGCGGACGCGAATCTGACGCAGACCGTCGACCTGATCGAGGATGGTCGTACGGTCCTCGACACCCAGCGCGAGTCCGGCAGCGCGATCACGAGCTTCTCGGCCGACCTCGCCGACCTGTCCGACACCCTCGTCGAAGCCGACCCCGACCTGCGGACGACCCTCGACTCGGGTGTGGCGACCGCCCACCAACTGCAGGCGCTGATCGACGAGAACGCCGGCGACGTGCCGGTCCTGCTCGGCAATCTCCTCACCACGGGCCAGATCGTCCGGGCCCGGCTCGACGGGGTCCAGCACATCCTGATCCTGTACCCCTACGTCGTACGCGGCGGCTACACCGTCATCGCCCCAGACCCGAAGACCGGCGACTACACCGCACATTTCGGGCTCCAGCTCGGACCGGTTCCCGCTGCCTGCCGGAAGGGCTACGAGAGCACCCACAAACGTCCGCCCGAGCAGGTCGAACCCACCCCCGCCAACGTCGACGCCAGGTGCGACGACCGCACGAGAAACAAACGAGGTGCCCAGTTCGCACCGCCCTCCGCACCTGAGGGTGGTGACGACGACACGTACGCTGCCGCGGCGTACGACCCGGCAAGCGGTAGGGTCCGGCTGCCGGACGGCGGATCCGCACGTGTCGGCTCACTCGGGGGGCAGCGCAGCGCCTTTGGAGAGGATTCGTGGAAGTGGCTGCTGATCGGACCGCTCACCCAGTGAAGGACGGCGTCGGCGCCGAGCCGGCCGTCGACGAGGCGGCGGCCAACGAGTCTGCCGTGGCCAACGCGGTGGGTGACCAGCCCACCGCCGCCCAGTCTGTTGCGCCGCTCGCCGGCCATGCGGAGTCGGGCGACGAGGCGGTCCATGCCCGCCGGGTCAGGAACGTCCTCGTCGGCGTCCTCGCGGGCCTGTTCGTCATCGCGCTGGTCGGCGCGGCGATCCTCGGCCAGCGAGTCGCCGCGGCGCAGGACGAGGAGCGCCTGCGTACCGAAGCCGTCCACGCCGCCCGGCAACTCGTCGTCAACTTCACGACCGTCGACCACCGGTCGTTCGACAAGAGCACGAAGGGTGTGCTGGCGCTGTCGGCCGGCGACTTCCGCCAGCAGTACGCCAATGCGTCCAAGGAGCTCGAGCAGCTCGTCAAGGAGAACAAGACCGTCTCCTCCGGCAAGGTCCTCTATGCCGGCGTCGTGAGTTTCGACCCCGACTCGGCGCGCGTTCTGGTCGTGGCCGACGCCGACGTCACCAATGTCGCGGCCGACAAGCCGCAGCTGCGCACCTACCGCCTGCAGCTCGACCTGAGCCGGGAGCCTGACGGCTGGCGGGTCGTCGACCTGTCGTTCGTCGGATGAGGGGTCGGGAGCGGGCCGTGAGCGGTTCAACGGAGCATCGGGACGAAGGGAGCTGGCGGCAATGAGCGCGAGCACGTACATCCAGCCGGCGGAGGGCCCGCCGCCGCCCCCCGGAGGGAAGAGCTGGCTGCCGGTCGCCCTGGTCATCGGGCTCGCCGTGGGCGTGGTCGTCGCGCTGCTGGCGTGTGCCGCCCTCGGCTACCGCGCGCACGCGGCGAGCCAGCTGGACACGGCCCGGTCGGAAGGACTGGACGCCGCCAGGTCCGCGGCACCGGTGTTCATGGCGTACGACTTCCGCCATCTCGACCGCGACTTCTCCCGGGCGCGGAAGCTACTCACGGGCGAGTTCCGCAAGGAGTACGCCTCCACCACCGCACGGGTCGTCAAGCCGACCGCCGCCAAGACCCGGGCGGTGGTGGTCGCCGAGGTGCGGGCATCGTCGGTGGTGTCGGCGACGCCTGACCGGGTGGTCGCGCTGCTGTTCGTCAACCAGACGACGACCAGCAACCGCGCGGACGAACCGCGCACCGACCTGAACCGGGTTCTCATGACGGTCGAGCGGGTCAATGACCGGTGGCTCGTCAGCAAGGTCGACGCGCTCTGAGGCATCACCCGCGCCTTCCGGGCAACTAGCTCAAGTCGGGCGGTACGCACGGGCGAAAGGCCGGCAAACGGTCGCCGGGATGCTTGACGTGGCCTCACAGTAGGGCTCATGCTCGGCGAATAGGTCGTATCGGGGTCGGCAGGACTCCCCGCATTGGTGTCGGGCGACGGAGCAGTGGCAAGTCCAAAGAAATCTGAGGGGACTAGACAGCAGTGGGCGCTGTAGCTACACTGTCGCTTTGCCCTGCCTTCCGACCGCGCCTGGGAAATTCTTAGGTCGGTCCGGCATGTGAGAGACCCGCCATCTGCGAGATGAGCCGCAAGCCTCGGAAGGACCCCTTTTGGCCGCTTCGCGCACCAATGCGTCCACCACGTCCGCCCGTCCGAACAACTCCACCCGCGTCGAACCACCGCGCCGGATTTCGTTCGCCAAGATCAAGGAGCCTGCCGAGGTTCCCGACCTGCTCGCGCTGCAGGTCGAGAGTTTCGACACCCTGGTCGGCAACGACAGCTGGCAGGCCCGGGTGGCCGAAGCCCTCGAACAGGGCCGCACGGACGTTCCCGGCAAGTCCGGCCTCGAGGAGATCTTCGAGGAGATCTCCCCGATCGAGGACTTCTCGGGAACCATGTCCCTGTCGTTTCGCGATCATCGGTTCGAGCCGCCGAAGAACTCCGTCGACGAGTGCAAGGACCGCGACTTCACCTACGCCGCGCCCCTGTTCGTCACCGCGGAGTTCATGAACAACGAGACCGGCGAGATCAAGTCCCAGACCGTGTTCATGGGCGACTTCCCGCTCATGACGCCCAAGGGGACGTTCGTGATCAACGGCACCGAGCGTGTCGTGGTCAGCCAGCTCGTCCGTTCGCCCGGCGTCTACTTCGAGCGCGTACCCGACAAGACGTCCGACAAGGACGTCTTCACCGCCAAGATGATCCCCTCGCGGGGTGCTTGGCTCGAGTTCGAGGTCGACAAGCGCGACACCGTAGGCGTACGCCTCGACCGCAAACGCAAGCAGAACGTCACCGTCCTCCTGAAGGCGCTCGGCTGGACCGACGCGCAGATCCTCGAGGAGTTCGGCGACTACGAGTCGATGCGGCTCACCCTGGAGAAGGACCACACCTCCGGCCAGGATGACGCGCTGCTCGACATCTACCGCAAGCTGCGGCCAGGTGAGCCACCCACCCGGGAGGCAGCCCAGGCGCTGCTGGAGAACTACTACTTCAACCCGAAGCGGTACGACCTCGCCAAGGTCGGTCGCTACAAGATCAACAAGAAGCTCGGGTTGGAGCTGCCCCACGACCAGTCGGTGCTCACGATCGACGACATCGTGGCCGCCATCCGTTACCTCGTCGCGCTGCACGAGGGGCGGACCGAGCTGCCCGCACCGCAGGGTCCGATCGTGGTCGAGGACGACGACATCGACCACTTCGGCAACCGGCGCCTGCGCACGGTCGGCGAGCTGATCCAGAACCAGCTCCGCACCGGCCTCGCCAGGATGGAGCGGGTCGTCCGCGAGCGGATGACGACCCAGGACGTCGAGGCGATCACGCCGCAGACCCTGATCAACATCCGCCCGGTGGTCGCGGCGCTGAAGGAGTTCTTCGGCACCTCCCAGCTGAGCCAGTTCATGGACCAGACCAACCCGATCGCCGGGCTGACGCACAAGCGGCGGCTCTCCGCGCTCGGGCCCGGTGGTCTGTCCCGTGACCGGGCCGGCATGGAGGTCCGTGACGTCCACCACTCCCACTACGGCCGGATGTGCCCGGTGGAGACGCCCGAGGGGCCGAACATCGGTCTGATCGGGTCACTCGCCACCTACGGCCGGGTCAACCCGTTCGGCTTCGTGGAGACGCCCTACCGCAAGGTGGTCGACGGTCGGGTCACCGACCAGGTCGAATACCTCACGGCCGACGAGGAAGACCGCTACGTCATCGCCCAGGCCAACGCGCTGTTGAACGCCGACAGTACGTTCGCCGAGGACCGCGTTCTGGTCCGCAAGCGGCACGGTGAGGTCGACGCGATCGCCGCCGCCGAGGTGCAGTACATGGACGTCTCGCCGCGGCAGATGGTCTCGGTCGCGACGGCGATGATCCCGTTCCTCGAACACGACGACGCCAACCGCGCACTCATGGGTTCCAACATGCAACGCCAGGCGGTGCCGTTGATCCGTTCGGAGTCGCCGTTGGTCGGCACCGGCATGGAATACCGTGCCGCCGTCGACGCCGGTGAGGTCGTGACGGCCGAGAAGCCCGGTGTGGTCCGCGAGGCCTGCGCCGACTTCGTCGAGGTCGCCAACGACGACGGGACCTACCAGACCTACCGGTTGGCCAAGTTCCGTCGTTCCAACGCCGGGACCAACATCAACCAGCGGCCGCTGGTGTCCGAAGGCTCTCGGGTCGAGGTCGGCACGGTCATCGCCGACGGCCCGTGCACCGAGAACGGCGAGATGGCGCTGGGGCGCAACCTGCTGGTCGCGTTCATGTCGTGGCAGGGTCACAACTACGAAGACGCGATCATCCTGTCCCAGCGGATCGTGGAGGAGGACATCCTCACCTCGATCCACATCACCGACCACGAGGTCGACGCCCGCGACACCAAGCTGGGTCCGGAGGAGATCACCCGGGACATCCCGAACGTCTCCGAGGAGATGCTCGGTGATCTCGACGAGCGCGGCATCATCCGGATCGGCGCCGAGGTGACCACTGGGGACATCCTCGTCGGGAAGGTCACACCGAAGGGCGAGACAGAGCTGACGCCAGAAGAGCGGCTGCTCCGTGCGATCTTCGGAGAGAAGGCGCGGGAGGTCCGCGACACCTCGATGAAGGTGCCGCACGGCGAGAGCGGCACGGTGATCAAGCACCGGGTCTTCGACCGTGAGGAAGGCGACGAACTGCCGCCGGGTGTCAACCAGCTCGTTCGCGTCCACGTCGCCCAGAAGCGCAAGGTGCAGGACGGCGACAAGCTCGCCGGCCGGCACGGCAACAAGGGCGTCATCGCCAAGATCCTTCCGGTGGAGGACATGCCATTCCTCGAGGACGGCACGCCGGTCGACATCATCCTCAACCCGTTGGGCGTGCCCGCGCGGATGAACGTCGGCCAGGTGCTCGAGACGCACCTCGGGTGGGTCGCGAACGCCGGCTGGAAGATCGAGGGCGACGACGAGGACTGGAAGTCCAGGCTCGCGGCGATCGGCGCGGCCGAGGCGGAGTCCGGCACCAACGTCGCGACACCGGTGTTCGACGGTGCTCGCGAGGAGGAGATCACCGGGCTCCTGTCGTCGACCCTGCCCAACCGTGACGGCAACCGCATGGTGGCCCCTGACGGCAAGGCGAGGCTGCTCGACGGTCGGTCGGGGGAGCCGTTCCCCGAGCCGGTCGCGGTCGGCTACATCTACATGCTGAAGCTCAACCACCTGGTCGACGACAAGATCCACGCCAGGTCGACCGGCCCGTACTCCATGATCACTCAGCAGCCGCTGGGTGGTAAGGCGCAGTTCGGTGGTCAGCGCTTCGGCGAGATGGAGGTGTGGGCGCTCGAGGCCTACGGTGCCGCCTACGCCTTGCAGGAGCTGCTCACGATCAAGTCCGACGACGTCATGGGCCGGGTCAAGGTCTACGAAGCCGTCGTCAAGGGCGAGAACATCCCTGAACCCGGCATTCCGGAGTCGTTCAAGGTGCTCGTCAAGGAAATGCAGGCGCTCTGCCTCAACGTCGAGGTGCTCTCCAGCGACGGCATGGCCGTGGAGATGCGCGACAGCGAGGAAGACGTCTTCCGCGCAGCGGAAGAGCTCGGAATCGACCTGACCCGGCGTGAGCCGAGCAGCGTCGAGGAGGTTTGACGGCGGCCTGGCCGGACGATCGCGGGTTGTGCGACGTCCGGCCAGACCACCGACTTTGAGCGAATCCACAGTGCTGGCCCGGGGGGCAACCCCCGGACCCCCGAGCGACAACATAAGGGGTTCGAGAACACGTGCTCGACGTCAACTTCTTCGACGAGCTTCGAATCGGCCTTGCGACCGTCGACGACATCCGCCAGTGGTCGCATGGCGAAGTGAAGAAGCCCGAGACCATCAACTACCGCACGCTGAAGCCCGAGAAGGACGGACTCTTCTGCGAGAAGATCTTCGGGCCCACCCGCGACTGGGAGTGCTACTGCGGTAAGTACAAGCGGGTCCGCTTCAAGGGCATCATCTGCGAGCGGTGCGGTGTCGAGGTGACCCGTGCCAAGGTACGCCGGGAGCGGATGGGCCACATCGAGCTGGCCGCGCCGGTGACCCACATCTGGTACTTCAAGGGCGTGCCGAGCCGGCTCGGCTACCTGCTGGACCTCGCGCCCAAGGATCTCGAGAAGGTCATCTACTTCGCTGCGTACATGATCACCAGGGTCGACGACGAGGCGCGCACCCGCGACCTGCCGTCGCTCGAGGCGCGCATCGATGTCGAACGCAAGCAGCTCGAGCAGCGCCGCGACAACGACGTCGAGCAGCGGATGAAGAAGCTCGAGGAGGACCTCGGGCAGCTCGAGGCCGAAGGCGCGAAGGCCGACGCTCGCCGCAAGGTGAAGGAAGGTGCTGAGCGGGAGATCCGCCAGCTCCGTGACCGCGCCCAGCGTGAGCTCGACCGGCTCGAGGAGGTCTGGACGAGGTTCAAGAACCTCAAGGTCCAGGACCTCGAAGGCGACGAGATCCTCTACCGCGACATGCGCAACCGGTTCGGCAAGTACTTCGACGGCGACATGGGTGCCGCGGCGATCAAGCAGCGCCTCGACACCTTCGACCTCGAGGCGGAGGCGGTCAACCTTCGCGACATCATCAAGAACGGCAAGGGTCAGAAGAAGACCCGGGCGTTGAAGCGGCTCAAGGTCGTGTCGGCGTTCCTCACGACCAGCAACAACCCGCTCGGGATGGTGCTCGACTGCGTGCCGGTCATCCCACCGGACCTGCGCCCGATGGTGCAGCTCGACGGTGGCCGGTTCGCGACGAGTGACCTCAACGACCTCTACCGCCGGGTGATCAACCGGAACAACCGGCTCAAGAGGCTGCTCGACCTGGGCGCGCCAGAGATCATCGTCAACAACGAGAAGCGGATGCTGCAGGAGGCCGTCGACGCACTGTTCGACAACGGCCGCCGCGGCCGTCCGGTCACCGGGCCGGGCAACCGTCCGCTGAAGTCGCTGTCCGACATGCTCAAGGGCAAGCAGGGCCGGTTCCGCCAGAACCTGCTCGGCAAGCGGGTCGACTACTCCGGTCGTTCGGTGATCGTCGTCGGTCCGCAGTTGAAGCTGCACCAGTGCGGCCTGCCCAAGGGCATGGCGATCGAGCTCTTCAAGCCGTTCGTGATGAAGCGGCTGGTCGACCTCAACCACGCGCAGAACATCAAGAGCGCCAAGCGCATGGTCGAGCGAGCCCGCCCCGTCGTGTGGGACGTGCTCGAAGAGGTCATTGCCGAGCACCCGGTGCTGCTCAACCGGGCACCGACGCTGCACCGACTCGGCATCCAGGCGTTCGAGCCGCAGCTGATCGAGGGCAAGGCGATCCAGATCCACCCGCTCGTGTGTACGGCGTTCAACGCCGACTTCGACGGCGACCAGATGGCGGTGCACCTGCCGCTGTCGGCCGAGGCGCAGGCCGAGGCCCGGATCCTGATGCTCTCGACCAACAACATCCTCAAGCCGTCCGACGGTCGACCGGTGACCATGCCGACGCACGACATGATCATCGGGATCTTCTTCCTCACCATGGACCGCGACGATCTGCCGGGAGCGGGTCGGGCGTTCGGGTCGGTCGCCGAGGCGTTGATGGCGTTCGAACGGCACGAGATCCACATCCAGAGCAAGATCAAGCTCCGGTTCAAGGACCTCACACCACCGGTCGGCTGGACGGCTCCCGAGGGTTGGGAGCCCGGCCAGTCGATCACGCTCGACACCACGCTGGGCCTCGCGCTGTTCAACGAGGTCCTGCCGGCCGACTACCCGTACGTCGACTACGAGGTGGGCAAGAAGCAGCTCGGCGTGATCGTCAACGACCTCGCCGAGCGCTACCCCAAGGTCGAGGTGGCAGCCTGCCTCGACGGCCTCAAGGACGTCGGCTTCGGCTGGGCCACCCGGTCCGGTGTGACGATCTCCATCGGCGACGTGATCACGCCGCCGCGCAAGCCGGAGATCCTCGCGGGCTACGAGGACAAGGCGGCCAAGGTCCAGAAGCAGTTCGACCGTGGCCTCATCACCGACGACGAGCGCCGCCAGGAGCTCATCGAGATCTGGACCCAGGCGACCAGCGAGGTCGGCAAGGAGATGGAGGCGGGGTTCGACAAGATCAACCCCATCTACATGATGGTCCACTCCGGTGCCCGCGGAAACATGATGCAGGTACGCCAGATCGCCGGCATGCGTGGTCCGGTGGCCAACCCGAAGGGCGAGATCATCCCGCGCCCGATCAAGTCCAACTACCGCGAAGGCCTGTCCGTCGTCGAGTTCTTCATCGCGACGCACGGCGCCCGTAAGGGTCTGGCCGACACGGCGCTGCGGACGGCGGACTCCGGGTACCTCACCCGGCGGCTCGTCGACGTCAGCCAGGACGTCATCGTGCGCGAGGACGACTGCGGCAGCGAGCGCGGTCTGCTCAAGCGGATCGCGAGCAAGCAGCCGGACGGGTCCCTGCGCCGTGCGGACGACGTGGAGACGTCGGTCTACGCCCGGGTCCTCGCCGAAGAGGTCAAGGGCACCAACGGCGAGATCGCGGCCCCGGCCGGGACCGACCTCGGTGACCTTGTCATCGACCGGCTGGTCCTTGCCGGAGTCGAGGAGATCCGGGTCCGCAGCGTGCTCACCTGTGACTCGCGGGTGGGTGCCTGCGCGGCGTGCTACGGGCGTTCGCTGGCGACCGGCAAGCTCGTCGACATCGGCGAGGCGGTCGGCATCATCGCGGCCCAGTCCATCGGTGAGCCGGGCACCCAGCTGACCATGCGTACCTTCCACACCGGTGGGGTTGCCGGTGAGGACATCACGCACGGTCTGCCCCGGGTGGTCGAGCTCTTCGAGGCGCGCCAGCCCAAGGGGAAGGCGCCGATCGCCGAGACGGCGGGCCGGGTCCGGATCGAGGACTCCGAGAAGAGCCGGAAGATCGTGGTGATCCCCGACGACGGCAGCGAGGAGAAGGGCTACCCCGTCTCCAAGCGGTCACGTCTGCTGGTCGACGAAGGCACCCACGTCGACGTCGGTCAGCAGCTCACCCACGGCACTCCCGACCCGCAGGACGTGCTCCGCGTCCTCGGTATGCGTTCGGTCCAGCAGCACCTCGTGGACGAGGTGCAGGAGGTCTACCGCTCGCAGGGTGTGGCGATCCACGACAAGCACATCGAGACGATCGTCCGGCAGATGCTCCGCCGGGTGACCGTGATCGAGTCCGGCGACTCCGAACTCCTCCCGGGCGAGCTGGTCGACCGGATGAGGTTCGAGGAGGAGAACCGCCGCGTGGTCGCCGAGGGCGGCACACCGGCGTCCGGGCGTCCGGTGCTGATGGGTATCACCAAGGCGTCGCTCGCGACCGACTCGTGGCTGTCGGCCGCGTCCTTCCAGGAGACCACGAAGGTCCTCACGGAGGCCGCGATCAACGCCAAGAGCGACTCGCTGCGGGGTCTGAAGGAGAACGTCATCATCGGCAAGCTCATCCCGGCAGGTACCGGTATGGAGCGTTACCGCAACATCCGGGTGGAGCCGACCGAAGAGGCGAAGGCCGCGATGTACTCCATGGTGGGCTACGAGGGATACGACGCCGACTACTCCTTCGGCGCTGGCTCAGGAGAGGCCGTCCGCCTGGAGGACTTCGACTTCGGCGGCTACACCAGCTAGCACCACCCGCACGACACGCAGTGGGATGCGGCGGCCGCACGTAGACGTGTGGCCGCCGCTTTCGTGCCGAACGCAACAGAAGATCGACACCACCTGCCCGCCCGGCGGGCGCGGGGACGCCATCCGTTTTGACCAATGCCTGCCAGGCGGGGTAAGGTTCAACGTCGTGCCCGGCTGGTAGCTGGGCATTCGCGTGTGCCCTTCAAGGACGCACGTGTTGGTCTTCGAGATCCAGCTGATCGAGTCAGAGGCCGCCCGACTGGGCGCCGCAGCGACACTCCCGACCGCGGGGGTCGCGCGGGCCGCACGGCGTCGACAGCGCGAAGACGATCGACAGCCTGCCGAACGCGACAGTCCACACCGAAGAGACAGTCCTGACTAAAGAGATTGAGGAACGACGCGGTGCCCACGATCCAGCAGCTGGTCCGCAAGGGCCGCAAGGACAAGGTGTCCAAGAACAAGACGCCGGCGCTCAAGGGATCACCCCAGCGGCGTGGCGTGTGCACGCGCGTTTACACCACAACTCCTCGTAAGCCCAACTCTGCGCTCCGCAAGGTGGCCCGCGTCCGCCTGACGAGCCAGATCGAGGTCACGGCATACATTCCCGGTGTGGGACACAACCTGCAGGAGCACTCGATGGTGCTCGTGCGCGGCGGTCGGGTGGCTGATCTCCCCGGAGTCCGTTACAAGATCGTCCGCGGTTCCCTCGACACCCAGGGCGTCAAGGGACGCAAGCAGGCGCGCAGCCGCTACGGTGCGAAGAAGGAGAAGAGCTAATGCCGCGCAAGGGCCCGGCTCCCAAGCGTCAGCCGATCGTCGACCCGGTGTTCGCGTCGCCGTTGGTGAGCCAGCTGATCAGCAAGGTGCTCAAGAGCGGCAAGAAGCAGCTCGCGCAGCGCATCGTCTACACCGCCCTGGAAGGTTGCCGCGAAAAGACCGGCACCGACCCGGTGATCACGCTGAAGCGCGCGCTCGACAACGTCAAGCCGACCATCGAGGTGAAGAGCCGTCGGGTCGGTGGCGCTACCTACCAGGTGCCCGTCGAAGTGCGCCCCGGGCGTTCGACGACCCTCGCGCTGCGGTGGCTGGTGAGCTACTCCCAGTCCCGGCGAGAGAAGGCCATGTCCGAACGCCTGATGAACGAGATCCTCGACGCCTCCAACGGGCTCGGCGCGAGCGTGAAGCGGCGCGAGGACACCCACAAGATGGCGGAGTCCAACAAGGCGTTCGCGCACTACCGCTGGTAGGCGTCGCGGACCCGCGGAGCACGATGGGCAGGAGAGCCGCCGCACCCACGGGCGCCCTGCTCCACCCACACTGACCGAGAACCCACGGAAGACCACAAGCCTGATGGCGACTGACCTTCGCACCGTCGACCTGGCCAAAGTCCGCAACATCGGAATCATGGCCCACATCGACGCGGGCAAGACGACCACAACCGAACGCATCCTGTTTTACACCGGCATCACCTACAAGATCGGTGAAGTCCACGAGGGCGCTGCCGTCATGGACTGGATGGAGCAGGAGCAGGAGCGCGGCATCACGATCACGTCCGCCGCGACGACGGTCCACTGGAAAGACCACACGATCAACCTGATCGACACCCCCGGCCACGTCGACTTCACCGTCGAAGTGGAGCGCAACCTCCGGGTCCTCGATGGCGCGGTCGCGGTCTTCGACGGTGTGGCCGGTGTCGAGCCGCAGTCGGAGACCGTGTGGCGCCAGGCCGAGCGTTACGGCGTGCCCCGGATCTGTTTCGTCAACAAGATGGACCGGGTGGGCGCTGAGTTCCACCGCTGTGTCGACATGATCGTCGACCGGCTGAACGCCACGCCCCTGGTGCTCCAGATCCCCCTCGGCGCCGAGGGCGACTACATCGGTGTCATCGACCTCGTCCACATGCGTGCGCTGACCTGGCGCGGTGAGACGCAGAAGGGCGAGGACTACACGGTCGAGGAGATCCCGGCGACCCACACCGAGGCCGCCCGCGAGTGGCACGACCGGCTCTTCGAGACGCTGGCCGAAGCCGACGACGAGATCATGGAGCTCTACCTCGAGGGCATCGAGCCCACGGTGGAGCAGCTCGAGGCCGGGATCCGCCGCGCGACCCTCGCCAACAACCTCACGCCGGTGCTTAACGGCACGGCGTTCAAGAACAAGGGTGTGCAGCCGCTGCTCGACGCGGTGGTCGCCTACCTCCCGTCGCCGCTCGACGTCGGCAACGTCAAGGGTCACTCGATGCGTGACGAGGCCGAGATCCTCGAGCGCGAGCCGGACGAGGAGGCGCCGATGTCGGCGCTCGCCTTCAAGATCATGAGTGATCCGCACCTCGGCAAGCTCACCTATCTCCGGATCTACTCCGGCACTCTGACCTCCGGATCCCAGGTGCTCAACAGCACCAAGGACCGCAAGGAGCGGATCGGCAAGATCTACCGCATGCACGCCAACAAGCGTGAGGAGATCGAGAAGGCCTCCGCCGGCCAGATCGTCGCGGTGATGGGTCTGAAGCAGACCACGACAGGCGAGACGCTCTGCGGCCCCGAGGCTCCGGTCATCCTGGAGTCGATGAACTTCCCGGCCCCGGTCATCTCGGTGGCGATCGAGCCGAAGACCAAGGGTGACCAGGAGAAGCTGTCTGGCGCCATTCAGCGGCTGGCCGACGAAGACCCCACTTTCCAGGTACGCACCGACCAGGAGACCGGTCAGACGATCATCTCCGGGATGGGCGAGTTGCACCTGGACATCCTGGTCGACCGGATGAAGCGCGAGTTCCGCGTCGAGGCCAACGTCGGCAAGCCGCAGGTGGCCTATCGCGAGACAATTCGTGCCAAGGTCGAGAAGGTCGAATACACCCACAAGAAGCAGACGGGTGGTTCGGGCCAGTTCGGTCGGGTCATCATCGACCTGGAGCCCACTGGTGGGGACGGCGACGGCGGTTACGAGTTCGTCAATGCCGTGAGTGGTGGCCGGATTCCGAAGGAATACATTCCCGCGGTCGACGAGGGCATTCAGGAGGCCATGGAGTTCGGCGTACTCGCCGGATATCCGATGGTCGACATCAAGGTCACCCTGCAGGATGGTGCCTATCACGACGTCGACTCCTCCGAACTCGCCTTCAAGATTGCCGGTTCGATGGCCTTCAAGGAGGCGGCGCGGAGGGCGAAGCCGACGTTGCTGGAGCCGGTCATGAAGGTCGAGGTCACGACGCCGGATGACTACCTCGGTGATGTGATCGGCGATATCAACAGTCGCCGGGGACATGTCCAGAAGATGGATGAGTTGTCCGGCAACCGGGTCATCACGGCCCTGGTCCCGCTGTCGGAGACCTTCGGGTACGTTGGCGACCTGCGCAGCAAGACCCAGGGTCGGGCCGTACCCCATATGGAATTCCACTCGTACGCCGAGGTTCCGAAGACCGTGGCGGAAGAGATTGTGAAAAAGGCGCGGGGCGAGTGAGCCTCACGCCTGTCAGTCCCGTAAAGTTCGCTGCCCCGCGTCTCGCAACGGCGTAGCAAGCAAGAAACCAGGAGGAGCCCGAAGTGGCGAAGGCGAAGTTCGAGCGCACTAAGCCGCACGTCAACATCGGCACCATTGGGCATATCGACCACGGCAAGACGACTCTCACCGCGGCGATTACCAAGGTGCTGCACGAGAAGATGCCGGACGTCAATCCCTTCTACGCCTTCGACCAGATCGACAAGGCGCCGGAAGAGAAGCAGCGTGGCATCACGATCACGATTGCCCACGTCGAGTACCAGACGGACAAGCGCCACTACGCGCACGTCGACTGCCCGGGTCACGCCGACTACATCAAGAACATGATCACCGGTGCCGCGCAGATGGACGGTGCGATCCTGGTGGTCGCGGCGACCGACGGTCCGATGCCGCAGACCCGCGAGCACGTGCTGCTCGCTCGCCAGGTCGGCGTTCCTTACATCGTGGTCGCTCTCAACAAGTCCGACATGGTCGACGACGAGGAGATCCTCGAGCTTGTCGAGCTCGAGGTCCGGGAGCTGCTCAACGAGCAGGAGTTCCCGGGCGACGACTGCCCTGTGGTCCGCGTCTCGGCGCTGAAGGCGCTCGAGGGCGACGACGCGTGGGCAGAAAAGATCATGGAACTCATGAACGCCGTCGACGAGTCGGTCCCCGAACCGGTCCGTGAGATCGAGCGGCCGTTCCTCATGCCTGTCGAGGACGTCTTCACGATCACCGGTCGCGGCACGGTAGTTACCGGCCGGGTCGAGCGCGGCGTTCTGAAGGTCAACGAGGAAGTCGAGCTGGTCGGTATCCGTCCCGGCCCGGCCCCGAAGACCACGGTCACCGCGGTCGAGATGTTCCGCAAGATCCTCGACGAGGCTCGGGCGGGCGAGAATGTCGGCCTGCTGCTTCGTGGCACCAAGCGCGAGGACGTCGAGCGCGGCATGGTCATCGTGAAGCCGGGGACCAACACCCCGCACACGGACTTCGACGCTCAGGTCTACGTCCTGTCGAAGGAAGAGGGCGGTCGGCACAAGCCCTTCTTCAACAACTACCGCCCGCAGTTCTACTTCCGGACCACGGACGTCACCGGTGTTGTCCACCTTCCGGAGGGCACCGAGATGGTGATGCCGGGCGACAACACGGAAATGAAGGTCGAGCTGATCCAGCCGATCGCCATGGAAGAGGGTCTGAAGTTCGCGATCCGTGAAGGTGGCCGTACCGTCGGTGCCGGTCGGGTCATCAAGATCCTGAAATAGGCCAGTCAAACGAGGTGGGCCGCGCAGCCCTGGCGGGTGAGCGGCCCACCTCGCTTGGTCGGAGGGCCCGATTGGTCAACAATCGGGGCGCTCTGGCATACTGGTGCAGTTGCCTAGGCGGGCCGCCGGGGCGTGCTTCCGCGGGACTGTTCGTTTCGTGGGCAGCGCCGAGCCGGAGACCCCGCCCTGATCCCGAGGTGGTCTGGCAGGCGCGGATCCGCGATGCGGTTCGGCGCTGGTGGGTAAGCCGCGGGACAACTTGGCGCCCGGCACGACCGGCGTTTTCGATCTCCCTCACGGGTTCCGCAGCTGGGGATTCGTGCGGTTCGGGTGGGCGACACACCCGACCGCGGGGGTCGGAGGAACCGGACGCGGAGCGCCACCCAAGCGAAGCTCCACCCAGGAGTCTCGCGCTGACTTTGGGCCACGGCCGGCCGACGACCGAACGGCACTCGGGGGCCGCACAGCTCCCGGCGTACGAGAGAAGGACGCGAACACGCCATGGCGGGACAGAAGATCCGCATCAGGCTCAAGGCCTACGACCACCAGGTGATCGACAGTTCGGCGCGCAAGATCGTCGACACGGTGACCCGGACGGGCGCCAAGATCGCCGGGCCCGTGCCGCTGCCCACCGAGAAGAACGTCTTCTGCGTGATCCGCTCACCGCACAAGCACAAGGACAGCCGCGAGCACTTCGAGATGCGTACGCACAAGCGGCTCATCGACATCATCGACCCCACGCCCAAGACGGTCGACTCGCTGATGCGACTCGACCTGCCTGCGGGCGTCGACATCGAGATCAAGCTCTGAGGACCTCACTTATGAGCAGCGTTAAGACTGTGAGCCAAGGCGCGGCGCGTGAAGTACGCGGCCTGCTCGGCGAAAAGGTCGGCATGACCCAGACGTGGGACGACCAGAACCGTCTGGTCCCCGTCACCGTGGTCAAGGTCGGGCCGTGCGTCGTCACGCAGGTCCGCACTCCCGACAACGACGGCTACGCCGCGGTCCAGCTGGCATTCGGTGCCATCGACCCGCGCAAGGTCAACAAGCCGAAGCAGGGCCACTTCGCGAAGGCTGGAGTGACGCCGCGGCGGCATGTGGTCGAGGTGCGTACCGCTGACGCCTCGTCCTACACGACCGGGCAGGAGCTGACCGCCGACGTGTTCGCCGCCGGCGAGACCGTCGATGTGACGGCGACCAGCAAGGGCCACGGCTTCGCGGGCGTGATGAAGCGGCACGGCTTCCACGGCCTCCGCGCGAGTCACGGCGTCGAGCGCAAGCACCGTTCGCCCGGCTCGATCGGCGCGTGCGCGACGCCAGGACGGGTCTTCAAGGGCGTGAAGATGGCCGGCCGGATGGGCGGCGAGCGGGTCACGACCCAAAACATCACGGTCCACGCGGTGGACGCCGAGAAGGGCCTCGTCCTGCTCAAGGGCGCGGTGCCCGGCCCTCGTGGCGGCCTCGTGCTCATCCGCAGCGCGGCGAAGGCGAAGGGAGCGGCCAAGTGACGGCGACCATCGACCTGCTCGACCGCGAAGGCGGCAAGGCGGGCACTCTCGAGTTGCCGGCCGAGATCTTCGACGTCCAGGTCAACGTCCCGCTGATCCACCAGGTGGTTGTCGGCCAGCTGGCGGCGGCGCGGCAGGGCACCCACGCCACCAAGTCGCGTGGCCAGGTCCGTGGCGGTGGCGCGAAGCCCTACCGCCAGAAGGGCACCGGTCGCGCGCGGCAGGGCTCCCGGCGGGCTCCGCAGTTTGCCGGCGGTGGCGTCGTCCACGGCCCGCAGCCGCGGTCCTACACCCAGCGGACGCCGAAGAAGATGAAGGCCGCGGCACTTCGGGGCGCGCTGTCAGACCGGGCGCGGCACGGCCGTGTCCACGTCGTGACGGCGTTCGTCGACGGTGACGTACCTTCCACGAAGCAGGCGCTCGCGACACTGCGCTCGGTGACCGACCGCGACCACGTGCTCGTCGTCGTCGACCGGACGGACGCGGTGACCTGGCTCAGCCTGCGGAACCTCCCCGAGGTCCACCTGATCGCCGCCGACCAGCTCAACACCTACGACGTGTTGACGTCGGACGACGTGGTGTTCACGACACAGGCGTACGAGGACTTCACCGGCGCCGAGGTCGCAGTCGACGAAGCGCCGGCGAAGAAGACCGCCGCCAAGAAGGCGACCTCGGACGAGGCTCCGGCCAAGAAGACGGCGGCCAAGAAGACCACGGCCAAGAAGGCGACCGCCAAGAAGGCGACGGCGACGAAGGCCGCCGAGACCTCCGGCGCGGATGCCAACGCTGGGGAGGCTGACGAATGAGCAACATCCACAAGGACCACCGCGATGTGCTCGTCGCTCCGGTGATCAGTGAGAAGAGCTACGGCCTCCTCGACCAGAACAAGTACACCTTCCTGGTGCTACCCACCGCCAACAAGACCGAGATCAAGATCGCGGTCGAGAAGGTGTTCAACGTCAAGGTGACCGGTGTCAACACGCTCAACCGACAGGGCAAGCGCCGCCGTACCCGCTACGGCTGGGGGCAGCGCCCGAGCACCAAACGGGCGATCGTGACCGTTGCCGACGGGCAGCGGATCGACATCTTCGGTGGGCCCGTTTCTTGATCCCCACGAAAGCGCAACGCAAGCTCCGCGTTTTCGCGGGGGCCCCGAGAAGAGGGTTGAAGGGCTAAGTAGACATGGCTATCCGCAAGTACAAGCCGACGACACCTGGTCGTCGCGGGGCGAGTGTCTCGGACTTCGCCGAGATCACCCGGAAGACCCCGGAGAAGTCGCTGCTGCGTCCCCTTCCCAAGAAGGGCGGACGTAACAGCAGCGGCCGGATCACGACCCGGCACCAGGGCGGCGGTCACAAGCGGGCGTACCGACTGATCGACTTCCGGCGCTATGACAAGGACGGCGTGCCGGCGAAGGTCGCGCACATCGAGTACGACCCCAACCGCACGGCCCGGATCGCCCTGCTCCACTACGCCGACGGCGAGAAGCGCTACATCATCGCGCCGGCGCGTCTCGGCCAGGGTGCGGACGTGGAGAGCGGCACCGGTGCCGACATCAAGCCGGGCAACAACCTTCCGCTCCGCAACATCCCGGTCGGCACCACGGTGCACGCCATCGAGCTGCGTCCCGGCGGCGGTGCCAAGATCGGCCGCTCGGCCGGTGCGAGCGTCCAGCTGATCGCCAAGGAAGGCGCGATGGCGTCCCTGCGGATGCCGTCCGGTGAGATCCGGATGGTCGACGTACGCTGCCGTGCCACGGTGGGCGAGGTCGGCAACGCCGAGCAGAGCAACATCTCCCTCGGCAAGGCCGGTCGTAACCGGTGGAAGGGCAAGCGGCCGTCCGTCCGCGGTGTGGCGATGAACCCCGTCGACCACCCGCTGGGTGGTGGCGAGGGCAAGTCCTCCGGCGGTCGGCACCCGGTATCGCCGTGGGGCAAGCCCGAGGGGCGTACCCGCAAGAACAAGTCCAGTGACCGGCTCATCGTCCGTCGTCGCAAGAGCGGCAAGCAGCGCTAGAGGGAGCCTGACTGATGCCACGCAGCCTGAAGAAGGGCCCCTTCGTCGACGATCACCTGATGAAGAAGGTGATCGCCCACAACGACAAGGGGAGCAAGCAGGTCATCAAGACCTGGTCGCGCCGTTCGATGATCGTCCCGGCCATGCTCGGTCACACGATCGCCGTGCACAACGGCAAGACCCATGTGCCGGTCTTCGTGACCGAAGCGATGGTGGGGCACAAGCTCGGTGAGTTCTCGCCGACCCGCACCTTCCGTGGTCACGAGAAGGACGACCGAAGGAGCCGGCGCCGGTGACCGCCACAGCGAGGAGTGACGAGATGGAAGCCGCCGTGGAGGCCAGGGCGGTGGCGCGGTACGTCCGCATGACGCCGACCAAGGCCCGCCGGGTGGTCAACCTCATCCGCGGGTTGCCGGCCGAGCGTGCGGTGGATCTGCTTCGTTTCGCGCCCCAGGCCGCGAGCGAGCCGGTCCGCAAGGTGCTCGAGAGCGCCATGGCCAACGCCGAGAACAACCTGCAGTTGTCGAGAGCCGGTCTGAAGGTGGCGCGGGCCTACGTCGACGAAGGACCTACCGCGAAGCGCTGGCGCACCCGTGCCCAGGGCCGTCCGGGTCCGCTGCTCATGCGTAGTTGCCACATCACCGTGGTCGTCGAACCTGTCGACGAAGAGCCGGCGACTGCCGGCCGTACGTCCACCCAGAAGAAGCGGAGGGCCCGATAGTGGGACAGAAAGTCAACCCGCACGGGTACCGCCTCGGCGTCACGACCGACCACAAGAGCCGGTGGTACGCCGACAAGCTGTACAAGGACTACGTGTCCGAGGATGTCGCGATTCGGCGGCTGCTCACCAAGGGTATGGACCGGGCCGGTATCTCGAAGGTCGAGATCGAGCGCACCCGTGAGCGGGTCCGGGTCGACATCTACACCGCCCGGCCGGGCATCGTCATCGGCCGGCGTGGCGTCGAGGCCGACCGGATTCGCGGCGAGCTGGAGAAGCTCACCGGCAAGCAGGTGCAGATGAACGTCCTCGAGGTGAAGAACCCCGAGGTGGACGCACAGCTTGTCGCCCAGGGCGTCGCCGAGCAGTTGGCCAGCCGGGTGGCGTTCCGCCGGGCGATGCGCAAGGCGTTGCAGAGCGCGGCGAAGGCCGGTGCACAGGGCATCAAGGTCCAGTGCTCGGGTCGCCTCGGCGGTGCCGAGATGTCGCGGTCGGAGTTCTACCGCGAGGGTCGCGTGCCGTTGCACACCCTGCGCGCGGACATCGACTACGGCTTCTACGAAGCACGGACGACGTTCGGCCGGATCGGCGTGAAGGTCTGGATCTACAAGGGCGAGGTCCCCGTGTCGCGGGCCGAGCGCGAGGCGCAGCAGGCGGCGGCCAGGGCCGCAGCGCAGCGGCGTCCGGGTGGCGAGCGGCCACCGCGCGGAGGCCGTCGCGGCGGCGAGCGCGGCGGCGAGCGTGGCGAGCGCGGTGGGGGCCGCGACCGGCGCGAAGGCGGCCGGCAGCCACAGCAGGCGAGCGCGGAGGCGAGCAGTGGTTCGGCCGGCGCCGAGGCCGCTGGTACTCCTGCGGGCACTGCGAGTTCGGGACAGGAGAGCTGAACCATGCTGATCCCGCGGAAGATCGTTCACCGCAAGCAGCACCACCCGAAGCGGGGTGGCAAGGCCAAGGGCGGCACGTCGCTCGCGTTCGGCGAGTACGGCATCCAGGCGCTCGAGGGTCACTACGTCAGCAACCGCCAGATCGAGTCGGCGCGTATCGCGATGACCCGGCACATGAAGCGTGGCGGAAAGGTGTGGATCAACATCTTCCCGGACCGTCCGCTGACGAAGAAGCCCGCCGAGACGCGGATGGGTTCCGGCAAGGGCTCGCCCGAGTGGTGGATCGCCAACGTCAAGCCCGGACGGGTGATGTTCGAGCTGTCCGGCGTACCGGAGGCGACCGCGCGTGAGGCCCTGCGGCTCGCCATCCACAAGCTCCCTATGAAGTGCCGCGTCGTCGCACGTGAAGGAGGCGAGGGCTGATGGCCATGACGTCGAAGGCCCACGAACTGCGCAGCCTCTCCGCTGACGACCTCGCCGACAAACTGCGCGAGGCGAAGGAGGAGCTGTTCAACCTGCGCTTCCAGGCGGCGACCGGCCAGCTGGAAAGTCATGGTCGGCTCCGCGCCGTACGTCGCGAGATCGCCCGGATCTACACGGTGATGCGGGAGCGCGAGCTCGGTATCACCGCGCCGGCCGATGCCGAGGCCGCATCGGAGACGGTCGCATGAGTGAAGGGGTGGAATCGGTGACTGCCGAGACAGGTGTCGAGACGACGGCCGGCGAGAAGCAGCAGCGTGGACGTCGGAAGACCCGTGAGGGTCTCGTCGTGAGCGACAAGATGGACAAGACCGTGGTGGTCGAGGTCGAAGACCGCGTGAAGCATGCGCTTTACGGCAAGGTCATGCGGCGGACCAACCGGCTCAAGGCGCACGACGAGGCCAATGAGTGTGGCGTCGGCGACCGGGTCTTCTTGATGGAGACCCGTCCGTTGTCGGCGACGAAGCGTTGGCGCGTCGTCGAAATCCTGGAAAAGGCCAAGTAGCGCAGTGTCAGCCGGGGGACCCCCCGGTGCCCCCGCAGAGAAACGAAGAGGCCGGCCGGCAAGCTGGTCGTTCGAATGGGAGAAGTGCCGTGATCCAGCAGGAGTCGCGACTCAAGGTCGCCGACAACACCGGTGCCAAGGAAATCTTGTGCATCCGGGTGCTCGGTGGCTCCGGTCGACGCTACGCCGGGATCGGTGACGTGATCGTCGCCACCGTGAAGGACGCCATACCCGGTGGCAACGTCAAGAAGGGTGAGGTCGTCAAGGCCGTCATCGTGCGTACCGCGAAGGAACGCCGCCGTCCTGACGGGTCCTACATCCGCTTCGACGAGAACGCTGCGGTGTTGTTGCGCGATCATGGCGAGCCGCGCGGCACGCGCATCTTCGGACCGGTCGGTCGCGAGCTTCGTGAGAAGCGGTACATGCGCATCATCTCGCTCGCCCCGGAGGTGCTCTGAATCATGGCTCAGTCGCGCAAGAAGGGCCTGCACGTCAAGAAGGGCGACGTCGTACGTGTCCTGACCGGCCGTGATCGCGGCGTCGAGGGCAAGATCATCGACGTCGACACCACGCGTGGCCGGGTGTTCGTCGAAGGTGCCAACCGCGTGAAGCGGCACACGAAGGTCGTCCAGTCGCAGGGCCGCCAGGGCACGACCGGTGGCATCGTGACGCAGGAAGCTTCGATCCCGGCGTCCAACGTCACGCTGCTCGTCGAGGTCGACGGCAAGAAGGTGCCCACCAGGGTCGGTTACGAGCGGCGTGAGGTCGAGAAGCGTCGCGCCGACGGCACCACGTACACCGGTTCCCGCAGCGTACGCATCGCTCGGAAGACCGGCGAGGAGATCTGATGACAGCTGCCACCACCGAACGCAAGGCACTGCCCCGGCTCAAGGAGCGGTACCGGAACGAGATCGCGGGTCAGCTCCGCAAGCAGTTCGGCTTCGGCAACCCGATGCAGGTGCCGACCGTCGCGAAGATCGTCGTCAACATGGGTGTCGGCGACGCCGCCCGCGACTCCAAGGTGATCGATGGCGCCGTCCGCGACCTCACCGCGATCACCGGCCAGAAGCCGGCGGTCACCCGAGCCCGGAAGTCGATCGCCCAGTTCAAGCTCCGCGAGGGCATGCCGATCGGCGCCCACGTGACGCTGCGCGGTGACCGGATGTGGGAGTTTCTCGACCGGCTGCTGTCGCTGGCGCTGCCCCGGATCCGTGACTTCCGGGGCCTTTCGCCCCGCCAGTTCGACGGCCGCGGCAACTACACGTTCGGTCTCACCGAGCAGGTGATGTTCCACGAGATCGATCCCGACAAGATCGACCGGTCCCGTGGCATGGACATCACCGTCGTCACGACCGCATCGAATGACGAAGAGGGTCGCGCCCTCCTCACCGAGCTCGGGTTCCCGTTCGCCTCGGGGACGAGCGCCCGGTAACGGGCCCGCAGAAGCAAGGAGTCCAGACGTGGCTAAGACCGCCCTGATCAACAAGGCGAAGGCGAAGCCGAAGTTCGCGGTGCGCGCCTACACCCGCTGCCAGCGCTGCGGGCGCCCGAAGGCGGTGTTCCGCAAGTTCGGCCTGTGCCGGATCTGCCTGCGTGAGATGGCGCACCGGGGCGAGCTTCCCGGTGTCACCAAGAGCAGCTGGTGAGACCCGACGTGACGCCGATGTACGACCCTTCTAGTCGCCGCAGGTCCGAGTGCTCGGAAACCGCGGCGGGAAAGCGGCCAGTCCTATGAGCATGACTGATCCGATCGCAGACATGTTGACCCGTCTGCGCAACGCCAACCAGGCCTACCACGACGATGCCGCGATGCCTTACAGCAAGCTCAAGGCGGGCATCGCCGAGATCCTCCAGCAGGAGGGTTACATCGCCGGTTGGCGGGTCGAGGAGCCGAAGCCCGGTGCGGTCGGCAAGACGCTGGTGGTGCAGCTGCGCTTCGGTCCCAACCGGGAGCGTTCGATCGCGGGCATCCGGCGGATCTCGAAGCCTGGCCTGCGGGTGTACGCCAAGTCGACGGGGCTACCCAAGGTGCTCGGTGGTCTGGGTGTTGCGATCATCTCGACGTCGCAGGGCCTGCTCACCGACCGCCAGGCCAGCAAGCGACGCGTGGGCGGCGAAGTCGTCGCCTACGTGTGGTGACGAGTACGGGAAGGAGGAAGGACACCGCATGTCTCGCATCGGCAAGCTCCCCATCCCGGTGCCTTCGGGCGTCGACGTGGCGATCGACGGTCAGACGGTCACGGTGAATGGCCCGAAGGGCAGCCTCGCGCACACGGTGGCGGCACCGATCACGGTGCAACGCGAGGGCGAAAACATCGAGGTCAGGCGGCCCGACGACGAACGCAAGAGCAAGGAGCTCCACGGCCTCACCCGTACGCTGGTCAACAACATGATCATCGGCGTGACGCAGGGCTACGAGCGCAAGCTGGAGATCGTCGGCGTCGGCTACCGCGTCCTGGCGAGGGGTCCGCGGCAGGTCGAGCTCAAGCTCGGCTACAGCCACGAGATCATCTTCGACGCGCCAGACGGGGTGTCGTTCGCCGTGGAGTCCGCCACCAGGTTCTCGGTTTCCGGGATCAACAAGCAGCAGGTCGGTGAGGTGGCCGCCAACATCCGCAAGCTGCAGAAGCCCGAGCCCTACAAGGGCAAGGGGATCCGCTATGAAGGCGAGCAGGTCCGCCGCAAGGTCGGAAAGGCTGGTAAGTAACGATGGCCGCCAGTCTCAGCACCCACAAGACCACCAGTCCCAAGACGCGGGCGCGGCTGCGCCGGCAGTTGCGGGTACGCAAGAAGGTCTCCGGTACGCCGGCCCGCCCAAGGCTCGTCGTGACGCGTTCGGCGCGCCATGTCGTGGCCCAGGTGGTCGACGACACGTTGGGCCACACGATGGTGTCGGCGTCGACGCTGGAAGCGGATCTGCGTTCCCACGACGGCGACAAGACCGCACGTGCCCGCGAGGTGGGCGCGCGGCTCGCGGAGCGGGCGAAGGCCGCGGGTGTTTCCGCGGTGGTCTTCGACCGCGCCGGCCGGCAGTACCACGGCCGAATCGCCGCGCTCGCCGACGCTGCCCGCGAAGCCGGGCTCGAGTTCTGACGTTCGACCAGGAGAGATGAGGTAACCATGGCTGGACCCCAGCAGCGCCGCGGTAGCGGCTCTGGTGACCGCCGGGACCGCCGGGACGAACGTCGGGGCGGCTCCGCGGACAAGACCGCGTACATCGAGCGGGTCGTGTCGATCAACCGTGTCGCGAAGGTCGTCAAGGGCGGCCGTCGCTTCAGCTTCACCGCGCTCGTCGTGGTGGGCGACGGCGACGGCACGGTCGGCGTCGGCTACGGCAAGGCCAAGGAGGTGCCGGCCGCCATCGCCAAGGGTGTCGAGGAGGCGAAGAAGCACTTCTTCAAGGTGCCGCGTATCCAGGGCACGATCCCGCACCCGATCCAGGGCGAGAAGGCCGCCGGAGTCGTGTTGCTCCGTCCGGCGTCGCCTGGTACTGGTGTGATCGCCGGTGGACCGGTGCGGGCAGTCCTGGAGTGCGCCGGCGTCCACGACGTCTTGTCGAAGTCGCTCGGCTCGTCCAACCAGATCAACATCGTGCACGCGACCGTCGCCGCACTGCGGGCGCTCGAGTCGCCGGAGAAGGTGGCGGCACGCCGTGGCCTGCCGGTCGAGGACGTCACGCCGGCGGCGCTGCTGCGCGCCCGGGCGGAGGTGTCTGCCTGATGGCCGGACGTCTGAAGGTTCGTCAGGTGCGGTCGAGGATCGGCCGCAAGCAGAACCAACGGGACACCCTGCGTTCGCTCGGTCTCAAGCGCCTGAACGACGTGGTTGTCAAGGAGGATCGGCCGGAAATTCGCGGCATGATCTCGAAGGTGTCCCACCTGGTCGTGGTCGAGGAGGTCGACTGACGATGGCTACCCAGTCCAGTACGAAGAACGCCGCGGACGAAGGCGCCGCGACTGGCGGCAAGGCCAGCCGTCCGCTCCGCGTCCATCATCTGCGTCCCGCGCCCGGGGCGAAGACACCACGGACCCGGGTCGGACGCGGTGAAGGCAGCAAGGGCAAGACCGCGGGGCGCGGCACCAAGGGCAGCAAGGCCCGCGGCAGCGTCCCGGTCGGGCTCGAGGGCGGCGCGTTGCCGTTGCACATGCGACTGCCGAAGATGCGTGGCTTCACCAACCGCAACCGGGTCGAGTACCAGGTCGTCAACCTGCACAAGCTCGCCGAGCTCTACCCCGACGGCGGCGAGGTGACGGCGGAGGACCTTGCTGCGAAGGGCGCGGTCCGGTCCGGGCGTCCGGTCAAGATTCTGGGCACCGGCGACGCGAGCGCCTCATGGGAGGTGACCGCCGACGCGTTCTCTACGAGCGCGACGGAGAAGATCACCGCAGCGGGCGGCACCGTCACGAAGGGGTAGTCCAAGAGATCGGCGACAACTGGGGCGCTCTGTGCCATATGGCCCGCCAGACCGGCACAGAGGCGCCCCAAGCGTCATGTGGTCGCGGGTCGGCCTGTAAAGTCCTGAGGCAGTATCGTCCGGCTGTAACTTTCGGCTGTACCTTTCCGAACAAGGCGTCAGGGGACCGGGCAGGGTGTCGTATGGACAGCCGGTAGGTCCTCCGACCATAACTACCCGCCCCTCGAGGCGGTACGCAGGAGGACTGGGTGCTCACCGCGTTCGTCAACGCGTTCAAGACGCCGGACCTGCGCAAGAAGCTGCTCTTCACGCTCTTCATCATCGCGTTGTTCCGGGTCGGTTCAGTCGTGCCCACACCCGGCGTGGACGCCGCGGCGGTGCAGCGCTGCCTCAACCCGGTCCTGCAGGGGGGTAGCGGCAACAGCATCTACGGCATGCTCAACCTGTTCTCGGGCGGGGCGCTGCTGCAGCTGTCGATCTTCGCGCTGACGATCATGCCGTACATCACGGCAAGCATCATCGTCCAGCTGTTGACGGTGGTGATCCCGCGGCTGGAGGCGCTGAAGAAGGAAGGCCACGCCGGCACCACGAAGATCACGCAGTACACCAGGTACCTCACCATGGGACTGGCGGTCCTGCAGTCGACGACGATCGTGGCGCTGGCCCGGTCGGGTCAGATGTTCCCCGGCTGCACCGAGACGTTGATCCCCAACGACAGCATCCTCACGCTCGTCACGATGGTGATCACGATGACCGCCGGTACCGGCGTCATCATGTGGTTCGGCGAGCTCATCACCGACCGCGGTGTCGGCAACGGCATGTCCATCCTGATCTTCGTGTCGATCGCCGCCGCCTTCCCCACGTCGCTGTGGGCGATCCGCCAGCAGCAGGGTTGGGGCATCTTCTTCGTCGTGATGGCGATCGGTCTGGTCATCATGGGCGCCGTCATCTACGTCGAACAGGCGCAACGCCGGATCCCGGTGCAGTACGCCAAGAAGATGATCGGCCGCCGCGCCTATGGCGGAAGTTCGACCTACATCCCGCTCAAGGTCAACCAGGCGGGCGTCATCCCGGTGATCTTCGCGTCCAGCCTGAGCTATCTCCCCGTGCTGGCCGCGCAGTTCGACCCGACTGCACCGTGGGCGGCTTGGGTCAACGCCAACATCGCACGAGGCAGCCACCCCGTCTACATGATCGGCTTCTTCCTGCTGATCGTGGCGTTCACGTACTTCTACGTGGGCATCACGTTCAACCCGAAGGATGTCGCCGACAACATGAAGAAGCACGGCGGCTTCATCCCCGGCATCCGTGCCGGCCGGCCGACGGAGGAGTATCTCCAGTACGTGCTGTCCCGGATCACCGCACCCGGTTCGCTCTACCTGGGCGTCGTCTCCCTCATTCCGCTGATCGCCTTCGTGCTCATCGGCGCCAACCAGAACTTCCCGTTCGGCGGTACCTCCATCCTCATCGTCGTGGGTGTCGGCCTCGACACGGTCAAGCAGATCGAAAGCCAGCTGCAGCAGCGGCATTACGAAGGGTTCCTGCGCTGATGCGTCTGCTCATCATGGGTCCCCCTGGCGCCGGCAAGGGGACCCAGGCCAAAGAGATCGCGAGGCGGCTCGAGATCCCGGCCATCTCGACCGGGGAGATCCTGCGCAAGAACGTCGAGGACCAAACGCTGCTCGGCCGCGAAGCCAGACGCTACCTCGATCGCGGCGACCTGGTGCCGGACGAGATCATCAATGGCATGGTGCGGGCCCGCCTCGACGAACCTGACACCCGGCACGGGTTCCTGCTCGACGGCTTTCCGCGGACGTTGGCGCAGGTGGAAACGCTCGACAACATCCTCGCCGACGAGGGCGTCAAGCTCGACCGGGTCCTCGTCCTCAAGGTCGACAACGACGAACTCGTCCGCCGACTGCTGGGTCGCGCGGAGTCCGACGGGCGTACGGATGACACCGAAGAGGTGATCCGTCGCCGGCTGGAGGTCTACAGCGAGCAGACCGAGCCGTTGCTCGGGGTGTACGCGCAGCGCGGTCTCCTGGTGATCGTCAAGGGGATGGGTGAGGTCAACGAGGTCACCGAGCGCGTGCTGGCGGCGCTCGCGTAGGCAGCGGCCGTGGCAAGCACCCGCCCACCCGCGCGCTGCTTGGTTGGCGTGGATGTCGGGTCAGCGGTGGCGAAACAGCGGGCCTGGGGGAGAAGTGGCAGGTGAACGGCGTTGTTCCTCGACCGCAAGGTCCAGCTGAAAAAGCCCGAAGAGATCGCTCTCATGCGCAAGGCCGGGCTGGTGGTGGCGGACACGCTCGCGATGCTCCGCGACGCGGTGGCGCCGGGGGTCACGACAGGAGAGCTGGATCGGCTGGCTGAGGAGCTGATCCGGTCCCGTGGGGCGGTTCCGTCGTTCATGGGCTATCTCGGCTATCCGGCATCGATCTGTACGTCGGTCAATGACGAGGTGGTCCACGGCATCCCCGGCGAGCGTGTCCTGCGGGACGGCGATCTGGTGTCCATCGACTGCGGGGCGATCGTCGAAGGATGGCACGGTGACGCGGCGATCACCGTCGGCGTGGGCGAGATCTCGGCGGAGCTCCAGGAGTTGGCGAGGGTCTGCGAGGACGCGTTGTGGCGTGGCTTGGCGGCGATGCGGGTCGGTGGTCGGCTCGGTGACGTCTCGGCCGCTGTCGAGGCCGGTGTCCGGTCGGCGGGTGCTGCGTACGGCATCGTCGAGGACTACGTGGGTCATGGCATCGGCACCCAGATGCATCAGCCACCGAACGTGCCCAACGTCGGCAAGCCCGGCAAGGGTCCCAGGCTCCAGCCGGGATGGGCGATCGCCGTGGAGCCGATGATCACGCTCGGCTCGCTGGAGACCGACGTCCTCGACGATGACTGGACCGTGGTGACCGTCGACGGGTCGTACGCCGCCCACGTGGAACACACGGTGGCGCTCACCGAGCGCGGCCCCTGGGTCCTCACCGCCCACGACGGCGGTGCCGCGCGCCTCGCCGCGCTCGGCGTTCAGGTGGGAGCCCCACCCGCTGGCGGCCCACCCGCCGGCGGCAAATGACCATGCTGAGCGGGCCGGTGGAACCCGAACCAGGTGCCGACGCATGGCTGCGCTACCGCAGGCATGCTCGGCGTGGTCATTTGCGCGGCGACAGGCCGGCCAAGCGCGGGCATACCGGGTCGGGGTGACCCCCCGGGCGGGTCAGGGTGCTTCCGGATGCGCGGGGCGGTCCTGAGAGGGCAAGATATGACGGTGCCTTACGGACCGGAAATGCGTGCATCAGACGGTGATCGGGAGAAGATCGCCTCGCGCCTGCGTGACGCGCATGCGGAGGGCAGGCTGTCCCTCGGGGAGTTCCAGGATCGCCTGGACGCGCTGTACGACGCCCAGACCTATGGCGAGCTGGAGCCACTGGTCCGCGACATTCCGGTCATGCGTACCCACAAGACTCCGGCGATCGTCGAGGAACCTCGCGAATCGGCTCAGTCCCAGGAGGTGCGCAAGCGCTCCAAGGGCGACAAGGCGATGGCGGTCCTGTGGACCATCTGGGCGTGTGCCGTCAGCATCAACCTCGTCGTCTGGCTGATGGTCTCGGTCGGCAACGGCAATGTGGAGTACTTCTGGCCGGCGTGGGTCGCGGGACCCTGGGGCGCGACGCTGCTGGCCATCGAGGTGACGCGCCGCCAGTTCCGGGACTGAGCGGCAGGGCGCCACCCGGCCGAGGAACCCCTCTATTGCCCCAATTTCGCATCCTGACGCCCGTGACGTAGACTGCGACGTCGGTCTTTGCTCTGCCCTGTGGCACGTCTGTGCCTGACCTGGGGCCGTGGGCAGGGCTTTCGGAAGCGGGATGTCAGCCAAGCAGACGCCCGCCCAACGATCACAAGCCAGGCGAAGTGCGGAGGACATGCCGAAAAAGGAAGGTGTCATCGAGATCGAGGGCACGGTCGTGGAGGCGCTACCCAACGCGATGTTCCGCGTGGAGCTCCAAAACGGGCACAAGGTCCTCGCGCACATCAGTGGCAAGATGCGACAGAACTACATCCGGATCCTTCCCGAAGACCGCGTGGTTGTGGAGCTGTCGCCGTACGACCTGAGCCGAGGGCGGATCGTCTACCGCTACCGCTAGAACACCGAGCCTAGAGAGCACTGATGAAGGTCCAGCCCAGCGTCAAGAAGATCTGTGACAAGTGCAAAGTGATCCGGCGGCACGGCCGGGTCATGGTGATCTGCGAGAACCCGCGCCACAAGCAGCGCCAGGGCTGAGCGTCTGACGCCACCGGCCCAGGACCGCGGCGACCGGCACACCAGCGCAGGTCACCATCCCCACAACTGAAGCCGCCGAAAGAAATGGCGCGACCGCTCACCAGCACACGTCGTGGTGGTGTTGCCCCCGGCACGGAGGCCGGGGCCCTGCCGGATCGAAAGAGGTCCACCTGAGGACCGAATGATCCAGGGCAGGCAGGGACGCGGCGCGCATGAGACCTCCGCCAACCGAAAGGACACCTGCCCACATGGCACGCCTCGTCGGCGTCGACCTCCCGCGCGACAAGCGCATCGAGGTGGCGCTCACCTACATCTTCGGCATCGGCCGGACCCGGGCTCTGGCAACACTCGAGGGCACCGGGGTCAATCCGGACCTACGCGTCCACCAGCTCGGTGACGAAGAGATCGTCAAGCTCCGCGACTGGATCGACTCCAACTACCGGGTCGAGGGTGACCTCCGGCGTGAGGTCGCGGCCGACATCCGGCGCAAGATCGAGATCGGTTGCTACGAGGGCCTCCGGCACCGCCGCGGTCTTCCTGTGCATGGTCAGCGCACGCGGACCAACGCACGCACCCGCAAGGGTCCCAAGAAGACCGTCGCAGGCAAGAAGAAGCCAGGCCGCAAGTAGTCCCCGTTCCCGCGGAATCGTCAGCGTTTGCTCAGTGGTTTCGCCGGATGGGGCCAGGGCCCTCGATCTTTAGGAGTTCGTACACCAGATGCCTCCCAAGAGCAGAGCCGGCGCCGCCAAGAAGGTGCGCCGCAAGGAAAAGAAGAACATCGCCTTCGGGCACGCGCACGTGAAGAGCACGTTCAACAACACCATCGTGACCATCACCGACCCGACGGGTGCGGTGATCGCGTGGGCCAGTGCCGGCACGGTCGGCTTCAAGGGTTCGCGCAAGTCCACGCCGTTCGCCGCGCAGATGTGCGCGGAGTCCGCCGCTCGCCGGGCCATGGAGCACGGCATGAAGAAGGTCGACGTCTACGTCCGCGGACCGGGTTCGGGCCGCGAGACCGCGATCCGCTCCCTCACGGCCACCGGCCTCGAGGTGGGCACGATCCAGGACGTCACCCCCGTGCCCCACAACGGCTGCCGCCCGCCGAAGCGGCGCCGGGTCTGAGCCCCACTAGCGGTTAAGGAGTACGACGAGCGATGGCCCGTTACACCGGTCCGATGACCAAGAAGTCCCGCCGCCTGGGCACCGACCTGGTAGGCGGCGACAAGGCGTTCGAGCGCCGCCCCTACCCACCCGGCCAGCACGGCCGTGGCCGGCCGAAGGAGAGCGAGTACCTCCTTCAGCTGCGGGAGAAGCAGAAGGCGCGGCTTTCGTACGGAATTCTCGAGAAGCAGTTCCACCGCTACTACAAAGAGGCGCACCGCCGCGGTGGCAAGACCGGCGACAACCTGCTGCAGCTGCTGGAGTGCCGGCTCGACAACGTGATCTACCGCGCCGGTATCGCCCGCACGCGTCGGCACGCACGCCAGCTCGTGGTGCACGGCCACTTCGAGGTGAATGGCCGGAAGGTCAACATCCCGAGCTACCAGGTGGGCGCGCACGACGTGATCGACGTACGCTCGAAGTCGCGCGAGACGACACCGTTCCTGATCGCACGCGAAACCCATGGCGAGCGTCCCGTCCCCGGCTGGCTCGAAGTCCTGCCGGGAACCCTGCGGGTCCTCGTCCACCAGGTGCCCGTCCGGGCGCAGATCGACATTCCGCTCCAAGAGCAGCTGATCGTCGAGTACTACTCGAAGGTCTGATTCCACCTCACGAGATCGCTGCGCAAGCTCCGCGATTTCGTGGGGAACCCGAAAAGGAGTCGACCGGCGGGCTACGAACCTCCCGCAGGTCATTCATTCGTTGGCGTCATATGGCGGGCGCCGCGGAAAGGAAACAACAATGCTCATCGCACAACGTCCCACTCTCGCCGAAGAGGTTGTCAACGACTTCCGCTCGCGTTTCGTGCTCGAGCCCCTCGAGCCGGGATTCGGTTACACGCTCGGCAACTCCATCCGGCGGACGCTGCTGTCGTCCATCCCCGGAGCGTCTGTCACCAGCGTCAAGATCGACGGTGTCCTCCACGAGTTCTCGACGATCCCGGGCGTCAAGGAAGACGTCACCGAGGTCGTGCTGAACCTCAAGGAGCTGGTCGTCTCCAGCGAGCACGACGAGCCGGTGACGATGTACCTCCGCAAGCAGGGCCCGGGCGAGGTGACCGCTGCCGACATCGCGCCGCCGGCCGGTGTCGAGGTGCACAACCCGAACCTCCAGATCGCCACGCTCAACAGCAAGGGCAAGCTCGAGATGGAGCTGGTCGTGGAGCGCGGCCGCGGCTACGTCTCGGCGGTGCAGAACAAGCGGGTGGACGCGGAGATCGGCCGGATCCCGGTCGACTCGATCTACTCGCCGGTGCTCAAGGTCACCTACAAGGTCGAGGCGACGCGGGTCGAGCAGCGGACCGACTTCGACAAGCTGATCGTTGACGTCGAGACCAAGCCGTCGATGCGGCCGCGGGACGCGGTGGCGAGTGCGGGCAAGACGCTGGTCGAGCTGTTCGGGCTGGCACGCGAGCTCAACGTCGACGCCGAGGGCATCGAGATCGGCCCGTCGCCGGTCGACGCGCAGCTCGCCGCCGACCTGGCGCTGCCGGTGGAGGACCTCAACCTCACCGTCCGTTCGTACAACTGCTTGAAGCGGGAGGGCATCCACACGGTGGGTGAGCTGATCTCCCGCAGCGAGCAGGACCTGCTCGACATCCGCAACTTCGGCGCCAAGTCGATCGACGAGGTGAAGCAGAAGCTGTCCGGCATGGGCCTCGCGCTCAAGGACAGCGCGCCTGGATTCGACCCGAGTGCCGCGGTCGACAACTTCGACGAGGAAGAAGAAAGCTTCGCCGAGACCGAGCAGTACTGATACGGCCGTACGTAGGGCGGTCGTTCACGCAGGATCGCTTTCGTATGAAGGGGCCCCTCATCCCAGCGGTTGCTACGAGGGGTCCCTTCATCGGGGAACGTCCCCACCACTGACTCCGGTACCTCATACGGCCGGTGCAGGAAGGAGAACCAGCAATGCCCAAGCCCTCCAAGGGCCCTCGCCTCGGCGCCGGCCCGGCACATGAGCGGCTGATGTTGGCCAATCTCGCGACGTCGCTGTTCCGGCACGCCCGGATCACAACGACGGAGACGAAGGCGCGCAGGCTGCGGCCGTATGCGGAGAAGCTGATCACCAAGGCGCGGCGCGGCGATCTGCACGCCCGCCGGCAGGTGCACGCGGTCATCCGTGACAAGGAGATCGTGCACACCCTGTTCGCGGAGATCGGTCCCTACTACGCCGATCGGCCGGGCGGCTACACCCGGATCACGAAGATCGGTCCGCGCAAGGGTGACAATGCGCCGATGGCCGTGATCGAGCTGGTCCAGGGCCAGGTGGGTGGCGGCGACACCGGTGGTGCCGACGCTGGCACGGCGGCAAAGAAGGCCGCATCCGCGCCCGCTGCGGCGGAGAGTGAGTCTGCTCCGGCCGAGAGCGCGTCGCAGGAGGCTGCCGACGCGTCCGCGACAGACGCCGGGAACGAACCGGCGGAGGCTGCGGAGGACAGCGGTGACAGTAAGGACGACAAGTCCTGACGGCTGTCCCATCCGACCACGAGCCAGAGCCCGCTGAGCCTTCCATGCAGGAGGACAGCGGGCTCTCGCGCATCCAGCCGGCGGCAGAGTTGGTGCGTCTCCGGCTGGATGTGGCGTACGACGGAACCGACTTCGCCGGCTGGGCGGCTCAGCGTGGACAGCGCACCGTCCAGGGCGAGCTGGAGCGCGCGCTCGCCACGGTCCTGCGGCTCGCCGAGCCGGCGCCGACGACGTGTGCCGGGCGTACGGATGCCGGCGTCCACGCTCGCGGGCAGGTCTGCCACGTCGACGTCCCACGTCCGGCGTACTCCGCGGTGCCCGGCCGGGATTCCACCCACCCGCCCGCCGTGTCCCTCCACCGCCGGCTCGCAGGCACGCTGCCTGCCGACGTCCGCGTCCGGGGCGTCCGTGAGGCGCCGGCCGGGTTCGACGCGCGGTTCTCCGCGGTCTGGCGGCGCTATGCGTACCGCGTGTGCGATGACCTGGCGGCTGCGGATCCGCTCCGCCGGCACGAGGTGCTCCTCCACGCGCGCCCGCTCGACGTGGCGGCGATGAACGCGGCGTCGCACCGCCTGCTCGGCGAGCACGACTTCGCGGCGTTCTGTCGGCGGCGGGAGGGCGCGACGACGGTCCGCCGGCTGCTGGACCTTTCGTGGGAACGCGACGCCAGCGGTCTTGTGACCGCCCGGGTGACGGCGGACGCGTTCTGCCATTCGATGGTGCGGGCACTGGTGGGCGCATTGCTGGCGGTGGGTGTGGGCCGGCGCCCCGTCGAGTGGCCGGCGGCTGTGTTGGCGGGTCGCGTGCGGGACTCGGCCGTGAACGTCGTACCACCGCGCGGCCTTACCCTCGAAGAGGTGGGCTATCCACCGGATGACGACCTGGCCGCACGCGCGCACGCGGCTCGGCGGCGCCGGACCGTGGAGGCAGGGGACGGAGATTCGGCGGGAGCCGCCGGTTCATGAGCGATCACTACTTCTCCGCCGCGCCGGGCTCCCGGGCCGTGCCGCGGACCGTGTCGTTCTCGGCGTACGGGCGTGCGTACACGCTGACGTCCTCGAGCGGGGTGTTCGCCGGCGATCGGCTCGACCTGGGGACGTCCGTGCTGTTGCGGGAGGCGCCGCTGCCGAGTCGGCCCGGCACGTTTCTCGACCTGGGCTGCGGCTACGGCCCGATCGCCTGCGTGCTCGCGACCGAGCAACCTGGGGCGACCGTGTGGGCCGTGGACGTCAATGTGCGGGCGCTGGAGCTGACACGTACCAACGCCGCCACGCTCGGCATCGCCGGACGGGTACGCGTCGCGACGCCGGATGATGTGCCTGACGACGTGTCCTTCGACCAGGTCTGGTCCAACCCGCCGATCCGGATCGGGAAGCCGGCCCTGCATGTCCTCCTCGAGCGGTGGCTACCGAGGCTGACCCCCGACGGTGTGGCGTGGCTGGTCGTCGCCCGCAACCTCGGCGCCGACTCACTGCAACGCTGGCTGAATGGCGAGGGCTGGCGTGCCGAGCGGCACGCCAGCTCCAAGGGATACCGGGTTCTCGCCGTACGCCGGAGCTAGTTCCTCATCGCGTCCGGCGGGCGCGGGGTGGGCTCCGGCCAGTCCGGCCAGTCCGCGGGTGTCGGCGTGGTGGTCGGTGCGGGAGTGGGTCGCGGTGGGGCGGGGGATTCGGACGGCGTCGGCGTGGGTTCGGGCCAGTCCGGCCACGGCGTGGGCGTGGCCGTCGGCGAGTCCGACGGCGTCGGCGTTGGCTCGGATGGCCGCGGCGTGCCTGGCGGGCAGGTCGGGGCCGGTGGTGGAGAAGGCTCGAGCGGTTTGGCGGTAGGCGTCGGTGCGGTCGTTGGCCTGGTGGATGGTGCGGTCGCCGCCGGTGACTTCGACGGGAGCAGGGAGGGCGTCGGGGACGGTTGGGGTGTGCAGTCCGTGGGTCGTGGCGTGGGTGTCGCGGGCCGTGGCGTCGGCGTGGAGGGCGTGCCGTCGGCGGGGACGATGCCACGCTCCAGAATCGGGAGGGCCGCGACGCTCGTCACCGTACCGACCACAGCGAAGGCGGCGCCTCCGGCGACCATCGCGCGTCGAGCGTGTTGGCGTCGCCGCGCCCGCGCGAGTGCGAGATCGGCCATACCGGGAACCGGCCGGGCATGGTGGGCAAGGTCCTCGATCGCGTGCCGGATCCGACCGTCGGGATCGTCCGGCGGCATCTGCTGGTATGAGTGGGGAGTCACGGGCGTACCTCCATCGATGTGGGCTTGCGTGCCGCCGCTGCGGCTGCGGCCAGCGGGTGGTCGGCAAGGTCTGGAGCGAGGACGCGAAGTCGAGCGAGCGCTCGGGAGGTCTGGCTGCGTACGGTGCCGACCGAGCAACCGAGGACGGCGGCGACTTCGCGTTCGGGCAGGTCCTCGAGGAATCTCAGCACCAGGACGGCCCGTTGCCGTGGAGCGAGCTTCCGCAGCGCTTGCAGGACGTCCAGGCGCGGCCCGACCTGCTCGGCCGGATCACGGGCGGCAGGGTCGTGTACGGCGCCAGCGTTGCCGGCCCAGGGGGTGGCGGACGGGTCCTCGCGAATCCTCGCCCTTCGCCGCCAGCGGCTCACCTGGTCGTGGTAGATGGCACGCCGGACGTACGCCTCGGGTTCGTTGACCTTGTGCCACCTGGCCGCCAGCTTGGCGAGCGCGTTCTGCACGAGGTCCTCGGCGAGGTGCTGGTCGCCGGTCAGGACATATGCCGTGCGTAGCAACGCCAGCGAGCGCGCGTCGACGAACTCCCGGAACTCGTGCTCGGACCGTGCGTCCATGCAGGCATCCTCCCGTTGACTAGTCATCCCCTAAGACGCACGGACGTCCAGTCACTATGCCTGCAGTTCGGAAGGGAACCTGCATTCGAAAAGAAGCGGAAAGGACCACGCTCGGCAGGCGCTCCGGTTCGCCGCGGAAGCGACGCACGGCGCCAGGCAACCGGCCGACTGCTCTTACGTGGTCCTCTCAGACGCTCACGTCGAGCGCTCGTTCAGGAAGGAGCGTCGCCGAAGTCGGGGATCTCCAGCTGCCTACCACCCTGTAGCCGGTTGGTTGACCTCGGCGAGGAAAGCGCCGCGAGAGCCCGACCCCGTGATCACGGGATTCACGCCGACCTCTGGCAGGGATGGCGCCCGGTCCCGCCAACACCGATGATGAGCATCATCGTCGACGCCGGGCTCCGGTGTCTTGCGGGCGGAGATGCCCATGAACGTTCCTCTGATGCCGCCCCGTCAGCACCTGGTCCTGGCCTGCGTCCTCGCTGCCGCGGCGGTCGCCGCACTGATCCTCGGTGTCCGCTGGCTGGCCCCTGTGCGGACGGAGGGGATAACGGAGGGCATGACGGGGGGAGTGGCGGAGGGAGCGACCGCCATGCGTGGGGAGTCGTACGGAGGAGTCGAGGTGCAGGTGCCGGCGAGCTGGGGATACGGCACGACCGGCTGGCCGCCCTGCCTGCAGAAGGCAAGTGACTCGCCGTACGTCGGACGGCCCGTCGGCGGGATTCCCCTCATCGCCTGCAAGGAGAAGGTCGCTCCCCCCGACAAGCGGAAGGCCTATCTCTGGTTCGACGCCTACCGTGCACCGCCCGGTCTCAAGAACCACGACGGCGGTTGGGCCGAGGAGACGTGGGTCGTCGCGGGTGTCACCCTGACCGTGCTCTCCGACGATGCCACGCTGCGTAAGCGGATTCTCGACTCCGCCCGGGAGGTCCGCGAGACGGACACCTACGGGTGCCCGGTCGACCACCGGATCACCACCGGTCCGGACGCACGACCCGATCCCGGTACCGGCGGGCTCGCGACGGTCGGACAGGTCGCGTCGATCACGGTGTGCAGGTACGCCCTGGACCGCGGGCAGAACGTCGCTCCCCAGCCGGTGCTGTCCGCGAGTCGGCTCGCTGGCCCCGCTGCCCGGAAGCTTGTGGACGCCGTGCGCGCGGCACCGGAGGGCGGTGGACCGAACGAGCCCCAGAACTGCAGCGCGGACTGGGCCCTTGGCGAGGAGGTCATCGTCCTGCGGGTGAACGGCGACCGGGAGCAGGAGGTCTTTGTCCGCTACAGCGGCTGTGATGCCCACGGTATCGACGACGGCGCCACTCTGCGGGCACTCACTGCCGACGTCGTGCGGCCGTTGCTGCGCGGGCCGCATGCCCCGGGCGGACTCCAGGGGCCGGTCGGCCTGATGGTCTGGCCCCGGACCGGTACGAAGTAGACGCGGACCCGGTGGTTCCGGCGTACGACCGTAAACCGCTCGCGCCCGCTGACGGTGGACCGGGACACTGGGCTGCATGGGCTATGTGGACGTCGCGGGGATCCGGTACGAGCTGCCGGACGGTCGGGTGCTGCTCGACGACGTGTCGTTCCGGGTGGGTGAAGGCGCCAAGGTCGCCCTCGTCGGCGCGAACGGGTCGGGCAAGACCACCCTGCTCCGGATCGTCGCCGGCGACCTGGATCCGCACGCGGGTGCCGTGAGCCGCAGTGGCGGCCTGGGCGTCATGCGGCAGTTCGTCGGGTCCGTACGCGACGACACCACGGTTGCCGGCCTGCTGCTCTCGGTCGCGCCGCCGCGCATCCGTACCGCCGCCGAGTCCGTCGAGCGGGCCGAGCTGGCCATGATGGAACGAGACGACGAACCCACGCAGCTGCGTTACGCCCAGGCCCTCGCCGACTGGGCCGACGCCGGCGGCTACGACGCCGAGGTGTTGTGGGACGTCTGCTGCACCGAGGCCATCGGCCTGCCGTACGAACGCGCACGCTACCGGGAGGTCCGCACCCTCTCCGGCGGCGAGCAGAAGCGGCTCGCCCTCGAGGCCCTGCTCCGCGGTCCCGACGAGGTGCTGCTGCTCGACGAGCCGGACAACTTCCTCGACGTCCCCGCCAAGCTGTGGCTCGAGGAACGCCTCAACGAGTCGGACAAGACCGTGCTCTACGTCAGCCACGACCGGCAGCTCCTCGCCAACACCGCGACCCGCGTCGTCACGGTCGAGTTGGGCGCCGCCGGCAACTCGGTGTGGACGCATCCGCAGGGGTATGCGACCTATCACCAGGCCCGCCTCGACCGGTTCGCGAAGCTCGAGGAGCTTCGCCGGCGCTGGGACGAACAGCACGCCAAGCTCAAGGCGCTGGTCGCGCTGTACAAACGCAAGGCCACCAGCAACGACAAGATGGCTTCGGCCTACCACGCGGCGCAGACCCGGCTGCGGAAGTTCGAGGAGGCCGGGCCTCCGCAGGCGCTCCCACGCGAGCAGAACGTCAAGATGCGCCTGCGTGGCGGCCGCACCGGCAAGCGGGCCGTGATCTGCGAGACCCTGGAGCTCTCCGGTCTGATGCGAGCGTTCGACCTCGAGGTGTGGTACGGCGACCGGGTAGCGGTGCTGGGCTCCAACGGCTCCGGCAAGTCGCACTTCCTGCGGCTGCTCGCGGCCGGAGGTTCGCTCCCCGAACCCGAGCACCGGCCGGTGGGCGACGTCCCGATCGCGCCGGTCGCGCATACCGGCCGGGCGCGGCTGGGCGCGCGGGTACGTCCCGGCTGGTTCGCGCAGACGCACGAGCATCCGGAGCTGGTCGGTCGTACGCTGCTGGAGATCCTGCATCGCGGCGACGACCATCGGGTGGGCATGCCGCAGGAGGAGGCGGCGAGGGCGCTGGACCGCTACGAGTTGGCGCAGGCGGGCGACCAGACCTTCGAGTCGCTGTCGGGTGGCCAGCAGGCGCGGCTGCAGATCCTGTTGCTGGAGCTGTCCGGTGCGACCCTGCTGCTGCTCGACGAGCCGACGGACAACCTCGACGTCACCTCCGCCGACGCGCTCGAGGAGGGCTTGGCGTCGTACGAAGGAACTGTGGTGGCGGTCACCCACGACCGGTGGTTCGCGCGCGGGTTCGACCGGTACCTCGTCTTCGGCGAGGACGGCAGCGTGTACGAATCCGACACCCCGGTCTGGGACGAGGGTCGGGTGAGCCGCGCTCGCTGATGCGGCTACGCCTGAACGTGGCCGCATCAGCAAGGTCTCGGCTGATCAACTGCCTCCCGAACCACCCGAGCTACTGCCGCCGGACTGGCCGCCCTCGGCGCCTACGTAGTACCAGGCGCCGTCCTGCTCGAGGAACGCAAGTGTGGCCTCGCCCTCCGGCGTCCGGAGCGAAACCCCTGTCGTGCCCGGAAACCGGGTCGAATCGGTGGTCCCGACGATCTCCGCGTCCTTGGTCAGCTCGGCGAACTCACTGATGTCGGCCGCGGAGTCCGGTTGCATCTCGTTGATCTCCTCCTGGCTCAGCTCCTCCCCCATTGCCGTGAGGCAGTCTGGGTGTGCGACACAGTGCATCATCCATACCGTGTCGACATCCCGGCCTGTACGGCCGACAAGAACGTCTGGGCCGCTGCCTCGGGGCTGCTCTGGTCCGCGTCGGTACTTTCCTGGCTGTCCCGTTCAGTTCCGGTCCCGGCGTCGCCGCTGCTCACGGCCTTGCCTGCGGTCCCATTGCCACCGGCCGTGTTGTCAGAGTCGCCGCCGCCCTGGACGAGCGCGACGGTGACCACCAGGGCAACGACGAGCACCGCCGCACCGGCAGCGATGATCCAGGGCAGAGCACGCTTGTTCCCGCCGCCCGGCGGGACCTGCTGGCCGGGGGAGCCCTGCGGTGAGTAGCCCTGCTGGGGTGGGTAGCCGTGCTACTGGTGTGGCTGCTGCGGTGGGTAGCCCTGCTGCGGTGGGTAGCCCTGTGGCTGCTGTGGCGGGTAGCCCTGTTGCTGGTAGGGCTTCTGGGGCGGGTGGCCCTGCTGGTGTGGCTGCGGCGGCTGCTGGTGTGGGGCTTGCTGCTGGTGCGGCTGTTGCGGGTACTGCCCAGGCGGCGTTGTCATTGCTGGATCCTCCCCGTCGAGTGACCCCGGACATAAAAGGACATAGAGGATGCCACAACCGAAAGCGGATCGGTGTCACAGTCCGTTCACTGGCGCAGAGCTTTTCTACGAGACGGCGCGAACGGCGCTCGTCGGTGAGCACGGACCGCTTACGCCCGACCAGCTGTCCGAGATCGAGCAGGTCCTGCGAACCACACCAACCCAGTCATGGCCATCAATGGGTTCCGCCGGGCTTTTCCGTACTCGCGTGCCGGACTCAGATCGACGGGATGCTCTCCACCAGCAGGTCGGAGACGCAGAAGCAGGCCGGCGAGAAGTCCTTCGTCCACCCGAACCGGAGCAGGGTCGCGCGCAGGACCGACGGTGAGGCCCGGTAGTCGGTGGCGACCATCGACGCGAGGGGCACGACGGTGAGCTGTGGGACGCAGGCGAGCAGAGCGTCGCGGAGTCCCACGGTGACGAAGGCAAGCGGGAACAGCGCCGACGTGACGGCGGTGGCGTCGGGGCCCCCGACGCAGATCCACTCCTCCTCCGGCGGTTCGTACGCCGTCAGCGTGAGGTTGTGGGCCCGTCCGAGATGGGTGAGGGTGGTCTCGGCTCCGCGCCTGCTCCACTCCGGCAGGGGGGCGTTCCATGGTGCTGTGCCTTGCCAGCGGCTGAGTACGGGATCGAGGTCCATCATCGCAGGGCATAATTCCCCGCCCTACAACGCCAAAACTGCACGAGGCGTGTCGACACGAGGTCCGCGTCACGACAAGCCCCCATGGCGTCACGTGCGCCGCTCCTTGACGTTTCGAGCGGGACCACACGACGTCGCGCGCGCCGACCCTTGAGGTTTCGAGCGGGTCCCCACGACGTCTCGGACGCCGACCCCTTGAGGCTTCGAGCGGGACCGGATGACGTCTCGGGCGGCCGGCCATGATCATGACGAAAAGTCGGCTATGCGCCCCGAAACCTAATGATCACGATCATGATCACCGGGTGGTGGTCGTGGGGCTGGGGCTCCTCGGCTTGCGCAGGGTGAGCCGCAGGATCCGGTCGTCCTCGGCCACGATGTCGTTGCGGCCGTCCCGGTTGGACGTGGTGAGCCAGATGCTGCCGTCGGGCGCGTTGATCGCGTCCCGGATCCGTCCGTACCTCCCCACCAACGCATCTATCGGTCGACCGGCGATCCCGGCCCCCGGCCGCCACCGGATGCTGGCCTCGCCGGTGCCCGCTCCCGCGATCCGTTCGCTGCTGATGTTGACCGGGCCGCCGAGGCCCACGAGGTAGATCCGCTGACCGCGCAGGCAGGTGACGATCGCGGTACGACCGAGGATGGCGATGCCGTTTGTGACGCCGATCTCCGGCCGCCACACCGCGACCGGGTTGACCATGTTCGGCTCAGTCCCCATGCCCTGGACCTTGGGCCAGCCGTAGTTCCGTCCGGGTGCGATGAGGTTGAGCTCGTCCCAGACCGCCTCGCCGATCTCGGCGGAGTACATGCGCCCCTCGGCGTCCCAGGCCATCCCTTCGGGATTGCGATGCCCGTACGACCAGATCAGTGAGTCCTTGAACGGGTTGCCCGGGGCCGGCTTACCGTCGGTGGTCATCCGCAGGATCTTGCCGCCGAGATTGTCCAGGCCCTGCGAGCCTCCGGCGTGGGAGGCGTCGCCGGTACTGGCGTACAGATAGCCGTCGGGTCCGAACCTCAGCCGTCCGCCGTTGTGCACCCCGGCGCCGGGGATGCCAGTGACGATGGCCTCCGGCCGCGGGCGGCCGTTGAGCCGCACCCTGGCGATCCGGTTGTCCTTCTTCGTCGTGTAGTAGATGAAGATCGTCTTGTCTCGGGCGAACCTCGGTGAGACCGCGATGCCGAGCAGGCCGCCCTCGTTGTTGGCGTACACGCCCTCGATGCTGGTGAGGGGTTTGACGGTGAGCTCACCGCTCGCGTCGCGGCCGGGGCCGACCTTGAGGATGCGGCGTTTGTGTCGTTCGGTGACGAGCGCGCCGCCGTCGGGGAGAAACGCCACTCCCCAGGGGACGTCGAGCTTCGTCACGAGCGTGCTGACCGAGACGAGATCGTCGCCTTTGGACGATCCCCTGGGGTCTTGGTGATAGTGGAAGTCAGTGGGCGTGGGGATGTCCGTCGGCGATGGCGCCGGATCTGTCGTACACGCCGAAACCAGGGCAAGTGCCAGGCCCACGACCAGCGCGGCAGCGCGGATGCGGTACGGGGTCGGCACATCGCACTGCAATGCTGATGACAATTTGTGACAGGTCACGTACTGACGGTATCTTCCTGGTGGTGGCGGAGACGCCAGGTCCGGTTCTTCGGATCGTCCGGTGCGCCCCACCCGGGTCACGATCGCGGCCCCATTTTGACCCGTCTGCGCGGCCCCAGGTATCCTGAGCGGTCGTTGCGCTTGCTGGCCGTACGACTCCTGCAATATGTACGTCCACGGGCGGCGCGCGAAGCGCTCTGCCTCCCGCGGAGCCATGAGACCCCAGACCGACCATGGCTAGTGACATGGTCCACCACGATCGACTACGAAGGCCGACGACTGTGCGCACCTACAGCCCCAAGCCCGGCGACGTTCCACGCCAGTGGCACGTGATCGACGCGACCGACGTCGTCCTTGGCCGGCTTGCCAGCCAGACGGCGACGCTCCTGCGCGGCAAGCACAAGCCCACCTTTGCCCCGCACATCGACACCGGTGACTTCGTCATCATCGTCAATGCCGACAAGGTGGCACTGTCCGGCAACAAGCGTGAGACCAAGTTCGCCTACCGGCACTCGGGTTACCCTGGCGGGCTCTCCGCGGTCCCCTACGGCACCCTGCTCGACAAGAACCCCCGCAAGGCGATCGAACGCGCGGTCTGGGGAATGCTTCCCAAGAACCGTCTCAGCCGGAAGCTTCTGAAGAAGCTGAAGGTCTACTCGGGTCCTGATCACCCGCACCAGGCCCAGCACCCCGAGACCTACTCGATCCACCAGGTCGCACAGTAAGACCCAGATCAGTAACCACCAAGATTTCGCAGTTTCGACTGCGCCGAAGTGAGGAATCCCGTGGCCGAGTCCACCACCCAGCCGGTCGACACCGAGAACCCCGCTCCACAGGGCGCCGGTCAGCAGGGCGATGCCGAGAGCACCGTCGCCTACAGCTCCGAGAGCGCCCCGGTGAGTTCTCCGGCGCCGCGCCCGGCAGCGGTCGCTCCCGCGGCTGCGACCGGGCGGCGCAAGGAGGCGGTCGCGCGTGTCCGTCTGTTGCCCGGCTCGGGCGAGTGGCGGATCAACGGCAAGACGCTGGACCAGTACTTCCCCAACAAGGTGCATCAGCAGCACGTCAACGAGCCGTTGGCGCTGCTCGAGCTCGCCGGACACTACGACGTGATCGCCCGCATCGACGGTGGCGGCGTCACCGGCCAGGCGGGCGCCCTCCGGCTGGGCATCGCCCGTGCCCTCAACGAGGTCGACGTCGACGCGCACCGACCGTCGCTCAAGCGCGCGGGAATGCTCACGCGGGACGCCCGGGCGAAGGAGCGCCGCAAGGCCGGGCTCAAGAAGGCCCGCAAGGCCCCGCAGTACTCCAAGCGGTAAGTTCCTTCGGTCGTGGGCCGGCTCTTCGGCACCGACGGCGTTCGCGGGCTCGCCAACGGCGAGCTCACCGCCGAACTCGCGCTCGACCTCTCGGTCGCGGCCGCACACGTCCTCGGCGAGGTGGGAGCCTTCGAGGGACACCGACCTACCGCGGTGGTCGGGCGCGATCCCCGCGCTTCGGGCGAGTTCCTCGAAGCTGCCGTGGTCGCCGGCCTGGCGAGCGCCGGGATCGACGTCGTACGCCTGGGAATTCTTCCGACCCCCGCGGTCGCGCATCTCACGGCCAGCATGGGCGCCGACCTCGGGGTCATGCTCTCGGCCTCACACAACCCGATGCCCGACAACGGCATCAAGTTCTTCTCCCGCGGCGGGCACAAGCTCGACGACGCGATCGAGGACCTGATCGAGGCCCGGTTGCGGGAGCCGTGGCAGCGGCCGACCGGGGTCGGAGTGGGGCGCGTTCGCGACGACAGCGCCGGGTTCGAGACCTATGTCACGCACCTCGTCGACTCAGTGGTCCAGCCGCTCGACGGCCTCACCGTGGTGGTCGACTGCGCCAACGGCGCCGCCTACCGCACCGCTCCGGAGACACTGCGCCGGCTCGGCGCCACGGTCATCCCGATCCACGCCGAGCCCAACGGGATCAACATCAACGACGGCTGCGGTTCCACCCATCTCGAGACGTTGACCGCGGCGGTGGTCGGGCACGGCGCGGATGTCGGTATCGCCCATGACGGCGACGCCGACCGCTGCCTCGCCGTCGACGCGGCGGGTGAGGTCGTCGACGGCGACCATATCCTCGCGATCCTCGCCGCCGGGATGCGCGACGACGGGACCCTCCGCAACAACACCGTGGTCGTCACCGTTCTGAGCAACCTCGGCTTCGTTCTCGCGATGCAGCGCGAGGGGATCGACGTCGCGCAGACGAAGGTCGGAGACCGGTACGTCCTCGAGGCGATGAAGGCAGGCGGCTTCGCCCTCGGCGGCGAGCAGTCCGGACACGTGATCCTGCTCGACCACGCGACGACAGGTGACGGCGTACTCGCGGCCGTGCACCTGCTGTCCCGGATGGCGACGACCGGTCGCCCGCTCAGTGAGCTCGCCCGCGTGATGTCCCGACTGCCTCAGGTGCTGGTCAACGTCCGTGGTGTCGACAAGGCGCGGGCCGACTCCGACCCGGTCGTGCTCGCCGCGATCGAGGCCGCCACGGTGGAGCTCGGCGAGACGGGACGGGTCATCCTGCGGCCGTCCGGCACCGAGCCGGTGGTACGGGTGATGGTGGAGGCGCCGACGTTCGCGCAGGCCCAGCAGGTGGCCGATGAGCTGGCGACGACTGTGGAGCGGGCTCTCGCACTCTGAGGGTTCTCGGGCTCTGAGGGAGCTGTGCACGCGTCCGCTAATTCCGTGGCGCGGTCGCTGGCCGGCGTGCCAGGCTCCCGGCCGTGCAGAACTCCACGTACGAGGTTGTTCGCGTTGATCCGTTCGATGACGTCGCGTTTCGTGCCTGGTTCGACGCGAGGGAAGCGGGCATGGCCGCCGGCCGGATCGCGCCGCCGCCAAGAGCGTTCGTCGAACAACTCGTCCACTACCAGACCAGCTCGCAGACCTGCACCCTGCAGCCGTTCGTGGCGGTGGAACGGGACGTCGTCGTGGGTGCGGGCAACCTCGAGCTGCCGCTGCGGGACAACCGCACGCTCGCGATGTTCGATCTGGCGGTGCCGCCGGAGCGGCGGCGCGGAGTCGGTGCTGCCCTCCTTGCGTACGTCCTCGATCAGGCACGGGAGGAGGCAAGGACCAGCCTTCTCACCGAGGTGTTCGCGCCGCGCGGGACGGTGCTGGCGGACTGGCCGGGTGTCCGCTTCGCCGATCGGCACGGCTTCACCACCCGCATCACCGAGATCCGCCGCCAGCTCCGGTTGCCGGTCGACCGGGAGCGGCTGGAGGCGCTCGCCGCCGAGGCGGCCGAGAAGGCGTCGGACTACCAGCTGGTGGCGTGGGCGGGTCCGTGTCCGGTGGAGTACGCCGAGCAGTACGCCTACCTCAAGGGTCTGATCATGGCCGAGGCTCCGACAGGTGAACTCGACTACGAACCGGAGCGCTGGGACGTCGCCCGGCTCCGCGAGGAGGAGGACCTCGCAGTCCGCCAGGGCCGGTCGCTCTACACCTGTGTGGCACTCGCGCCGGATGGCACGTTGGCCGGGCACACCCAGATCGCGGCGTCGCGGCACCAGCCCGAGTGGGCGTTCCAGTGGGACACGCTCGTCCTGCGTACGCACCGCGGGCGCCGCCTCGGCCTCGCGCTGAAGGTCGCCAACCTGCAGGCGGTGGCGGCCGCCCAGCCGCAGGTCGAACGCATCACCACGTGGAACGCCGAGGAGAACGGGCCGATGATCGCGGTCAACGAGGCGCTCGGCTTCGAGATCGTCGAGCTGCTGCAGGAACGCCAGCGCGACCTGTGAGCGGCACCGTGACTGCCCGGCGCGGCCGGCAGTGCGACAGCCGTCCCCGGCCGGCCCTGCGACAGCCGTCCCCGGCCGCCCCTGCGACAGCCGTCCCCGGCCGCCCCTGCGACAGCCGTCCCCGGCCGCCCCTGCGACAGCCGTCCCCGGCCGGCCCTGCGACAGCCGTCCCCGGCCGGCCTGCGGCGGTCGGTCAGCTCGGCACGCCCCGGGCGGGTGCGAGGTGGCGGCCATGATCATGAAGCCGGACCGGACTGTGAAGGCAAACGGGGCCATATGTACGCAGAACCTTCATGATCACGATCATGATCACTAGATTTTGCGCAGGCGGACGCGGGTCACGGTGTGGTCGGGGCCTTTGTGCAGGACCAGGGTGGCGCGGCCGCGCGTGGCGGCGATGTTGTGCTCGAGGTTGGGCCCATTGATCGTGTCCCACAGCGTCCCCGCCTGGGCGACCGCCTCGTCGTGGGTCAGGTCGGCATAGCGCCGGAAGTACGACGCGTCGTCGCGGAACGCCGTCTCGCGCAGGGCGAGGAACCTCCTGACGTACCACTCGCGCACGTCGGCCGGCGAGGCGTCGAGGTAGATCGAGAAGTCGAAGAAGTCGCTCACGGCGAGGCCGCGCCGTCCGTCGCCGCGGGTCCGCGCCGGCGCAAGGACGTTGAGTCCCTCCACGAGCAGGATGTCCGGCGCGGCGACCTCGAGTTCGCCGCCCGGCACGATGTCGTAGGCGAGATGGGAGTAGACCGGCGCGGTCACGACCGGAACGCCGGACTTCACGGCGACGATGAAGCGAAGCAACGCCCGTTGGTCGTAGGACTCGGGGAATCCCTTGCGGTCGAGCAGGCCGCGGCGTTCGAGTTCGGCGTTCGGGAGCAGAAACCCGTCCGTCGTCACCAGCGAGACGCGCGGGTGGTCGGGCCAGCGGGCGAGGAGCTCACGGAGCAGCCGGGCGACCGTGCTCTTGCCGACGGCGACCGACCCGGCGATACCGATGACGAACGGGGTACGCGCGGCGGCGGCGTCCGGCGATCCGCCGTTCGCCTCGCCGGCGAGGAACGTCTGGGTGGCCCGGTGCAACGCCGCCGTCCCCCGTACGTACAGGTTGAGCAACCGGGTCAGCGGCAGGTAGACCTCCCTGACCTCGGTGAGGTCGATCTCGTCCCCGAGCCCTCGCAGCCGCTCGACCTCGGCGGCGCTGAGGGGGAGCGGGGTCTGAGCGGCGAGGCGGGCCCAGGCGGCCCGGTCGAGTTCGACGTACGGAGTGGCCGCCGCGGTGGCGGCCCGGCCCTCCTCGGTGCGCGGCATGGGGCAATTGTTCCCTGCTGTCCAAACTCCGCTGCGACTGGTGCATCTCGACTTGGCCGATCGTCGCTTGCCGTTCATGCGAGCTGGCTACGCTGTGCAGCCATGTGCGGAATTGTGGGGTACGTGGGTTCCGGCAGTGCTTCGAGCACTGGAGCCGGGGGAGGACAGGGCGCGACCAGGGGGGCTGTGAGCGTCGTCGTCGACGGCCTGCGCCGGCTCGAGTACCGAGGGTACGACTCGGCCGGTGTCGCCGTGCCCGACGGCCGATCGGTCCGCGTGAGCAAGCGGGCGGGCAAGCTCGCCAACCTCCAGACCGCTCTCGCCGAGGAACCCCTGCCGGCGAGCCGAGCGGCGATGGGACACACCCGCTGGGCCACCCACGGCGCGCCGACCGACCCGAACGCGCACCCGCACATCGACTGCCACGGCAAGCTTGCCGTGGTGCACAACGGCATCATCGAGAACTTCGCCGCCCTCCGTACCGAACTCACCGAATCCGGGCACCACCTGACCTCCGAGACCGACACCGAGACGGTGGCGCACCTGCTCGAGGACGCATGCGTTGCCTGCGGGGGCGACCTCGCCGCAGCCATGCGCCGGGTCTGTCGGCGCCTGGACGGCGCGTTCACGCTGGTCGCCATCCACGCGGACACTCCCGACCTGGTGGTCGGCGCCCGGCGGAACTCCCCACTGGTGGTGGGCCGCGGCGAGGGTGAGAACTTCCTCGCCTCCGATGTCGCGGCGTTCATCGAGCACACCCGCGAGGCGATCGAGCTCGGCCAGGACCAGGTGGTCGCGATCACCGCCTCCGACATCACCGTCACCGACTTCGACGGCGAGCCGGTCAAGACCCGCGAGTTCCACGTCGACTGGGACATCTCTGCCGCTGAGAAGGGCGGCTACGAGTACTTCATGCTCAAGGAGATCGCCGAGCAGCCCAAGGCGGTCGCCGACGCACTGCTCGGGCGGCTCGCCGAGGACGGGCGACTCCGCCTCGACGACATGCGGCTCACCGACGACGAGATCCGCGAGATCGACAAGATCATCATCATCGCGTGCGGGTCGGCGTTCTACGCGGGAATGACCGCGAAGTACGCCATCGAGCACTGGACCCGGATCCCGTGCGAGGTCGAACTGTCGAGCGAGTTCAGGTACCGGGACCCGATCGTCAGCCGGTCGACGCTCGTCGTCGCGATCTCGCAGTCCGGCGAGACGATGGACACCCTGATGGCGCTGCGGCACGCTCGCGAACAGCGGGCCCGAGTGCTCGCCATCTGCAACACCAACGGCTCGACCATCCCGCGAGAGTCCGACGCCGTGCTCTACACCCACGCCGGACCCGAGGTCGGGGTCGCGGCGACGAAGACGTTCCTGACCCAGGTCGTCGCGTGCTATCTCATGGGGCTTTACCTCGCGCAGGTGCGGGAGTCGAAGTTCGGTGACGAGGTGTCTGTCGAGGTCGACCAGCTCGACGCGATGCCGGCTGCCGTGGAGCAGGCGCTGGGCACGATGGGTCAGGTCCGGGCGCTCGCGCAGGATCTCGCGGGCGCCAAGTCGGTGCTGTTCATCGGCCGGCACGTGGGTTACCCGGTGGCGCTGGAGGGTGCGCTGAAGCTCAAGGAGCTGGCGTACATGCACGCGGAGGCGTTCGCTGCCGGTGAGCTCAAGCACGGCCCGATCGCGCTGATCGAGGACGGCCTTCCGGTGGTCGTTGTCGTACCTCCTCGCGGGCGGGACGCCCTGCACGACAAGATCGTCAGCAACATCCAGGAGATCCGCGCGCGTGGCGCCCGCACGATCGTCCTCGCCGAGGAGGGCGACCTGACCGTCGAGAAGTGGAGCGACGTACTGATCCGGTTGCCGAAGGTGCCGACGCTGCTCCAGCCGTTGGTTGCCACCGTGCCGCTGCAGATCTTCGCCTGTGAGCTCGCGATGGCGCGCGGCAACGACGTCGACCAGCCGCGCAACCTCGCCAAGAGCGTCACGGTCGAATAGCTCGCGTTCCCGCTGGTGGCCCGGCAGGGCGGCCGCAAATGACCACGCTGAGCATGCCTGCCGACCTTTGCGAGGTGTCGGCGCCTGTCCCGGCTACCACAGGCATGCTCAGCGTGGTCATTTGCCGGGGCGCCGCAACGTCAGATCGTGACCCCGACCAGATGGCCGACCGCGTACGTCACCGCCATGGCGAGTGCGCCACCGGTGACGGTACGCACGGCCGCACGCGGGGCGGGGGCGCCGCCGAGCCGGGCACTCAGCGTGCCGGTCAGGGCGAGTGCCAGGACGACGGCGACGAAGCAGACCGGTACGCGGGCGCTGGTCGGTGGTAGGCCGATCGCGAGCATCGGCAGCAGTGCGCCGACCGTGAACGCGGCGAAGGACGCGATCGCCGCCTGCCAGGGGCTGGTGAGATCGTCGGGATCGATGCCCAACTCCGCCTCGGCGTGGGCGCGGAGGGCGTCGTGTTTGGTGAGTTCGACGGCGACCTGGCGGGCGAGGTCGGGCGAGATGCCCTTGGTTTCGTACAGTCCGGCAAGCTCGTCGAGCTCGGTGTCGGGGAGTTCGGCGAGTTCGAGGCGTTCCTTGTCCAGCAGCGCCTGCTCGCTGTCGCGCTGCGTGCTCACCGAGACGTACTCGCCGGCCGCCATCGAGAACGCACCCGCGAGCAGCCCCGCGATCCCGGCGATGAAGATCGTGCCGAGGTCGTTCGTCGCCGCCGCGACGCCGACGACGATGCCGGCGATCGACACGATGCCGTCGTTGGCGCCGAGGACGCCCGCACGCAGCCAGTTCAGGCGTCCGGCGAGATTGCCGACGTGGAGGTCAGGCTCCTCCGGATGCACTCCCTCGGCGGTGCCGTTGCGTCCGGTGTCGCTCATGGCGGCACGTTAGCCCTCGATCGCTACCTTCGGTAGCGAGGAAAGGCTTGCCGACCTCGGCATGTCGCGTCGTGTCGTGTGGTGCACGACGGCGGATGCGCGAGGATGGGCCGGTGATCGTCGGTCTGGGTATCGATGTGGTGGACATCGAGCGGTTCGAGGCAACGATCCGGCGTACGCCTGGGCTGCGCTTCCGGCTGTTCACCGATGCCGAACGCGACCGGCCCGTCGCATCGTTGGCGGCCCGGTTCGCGGCGAAGGAAGCGCTGGCCAAGGCGCTCGGTGCGCCGGTCGGCCTGCACTGGCAGGACGCCGAGGTCGTGACGGACAGCGACGGGCGGCCGTGGCTGGAGGTACGTGGGTCGGTCGCCGAGCAGACGGAAAGGCTGGGAGTGACCGGCATGCACCTGTCCATGTCGCACGACGCGGGGATGGCCTCCGCCGTGGTGGTGCTGGAGCGGTGAGACCGCCAGCGACCGGCGACCCCGGCAACGAGACCCCGGCAACGAGACCGCGGAAACGAGACCGCGGAAACGAGACCGCGAGCAATGAGACCGCGAGCGATGAGACCGGAGCGGGGATGATCGGCTGATGCGAACGGCCCACACCGTGACGGAGGTCCGGGCCGCGGAGGCGGCTCTGATGGCGACCGTGCCCGACGGCACGCTCATGCAGCGGGCGGCGGCCGGACTCGCGACCGCGTGCGTGGACTACCTCGGTGGTACCTACGGCCGGTCGGTTGTCGTGGTGGCGGGTTCGGGGGACAACGGCGGTGATGCGTTGTACGCAGGTGCCCGGCTCGCCAGTCGCGGCGTCCGGGTCGGTGCAGTCGTGCTCGATCGGACCAAGGTCCACCAGGGTGGGCTCGCCGCGCTCCTCGCCGCCGGTGGGCGGGTGGTCGACGGATCGGCGTACGACCGGGCGATCGCCCAGGCCGACCTCGTACTCGACGGCATCGTGGGAATCGGTGGTAAGCCGGGTCTGCGTCCGGCCGCCGCGGCGGTGATGGATCTCGTCGAGGCCGACGGCGTTCCCGTGGTGGCGGTCGATGTTCCCAGCGGGATCGACGTCGACACGGGGGAGGCGCCGGAGCGGCACGTGCGGGCGGCGGTGACGGTGACCTTCGGCACGCACAAGGTCGGGCTCTTCGTCGACCCCGGGGCGACAGCGGCGGGGGTCGTCCACTTCGTCGACATCGGTCTCGGTCCGTACCTCCCAGAACCTGCCGTCGAGGCGCTCCAGGCGGCGGACGTCGCCGCGCTGCTGCCGGTTCCCGAGCGGGAGGCGCACAAGTACTCGCGCGGTGTCGTCGGGGTGGTCGCCGGTTCGCGGCAGTACACCGGTGCCGCCGTCCTCGCCGTGGGTGGCGCGCTCGGTGGGCCGGCCGGAATGGTGCGGTACGCGGGGCCGGCCGAGCCGGCGAGGTACGTACGGCAGCGCTGGCCGGAGGCCGTGGTCGGCGAGGGGCGCGTCCAGGCATGGGTGGTGGGCTCGGGGCTCGGCAGCGATCCGGAGCGGGCGGGGGACGTGCCGGGGATCCTTGCCGGTGGCGTGCCCGTGATCGTCGATGCCGACGGGCTGCGCTGGTTGCCCGACCGCTGCGACGGGCAGGTGCTGCTGACGCCGCACGAAGGCGAGCTGGGCCGGATGCTCGGCGTGGACCGGGTGCATGTCGCGGCCCATCGGCTCGCCTCAGCCCGGGAGGCCGCGCGCCGGTGGAACGCCACCGTCCTGCTCAAGGGCGCGTCCACGCTGGTGGCGGCGCCGGACGGTCGTGTGCGGGTCAACACGGTCGGCACCTCGTGGTTGGGCACGGCGGGCTCCGGTGACGTACTGTCCGGTCTCTGCGGATCCCTGCTGGCGGCGGGACTCGACCCGCTCGACGCGGGAAGTGTCGGGGCGTACGTCCATGCGACGGCGGGCGTCCTCGCCTCCCGCGGCGGCCCGATCGCGGCGCAGGACATCGCCCGCCACCTGCCCGAGGCGTACCGCCTCCTCCTCGGCGGTTCGTGACGCCGCACTGCCGCGGGGATCGATGGCGCGGCGTCATCGCGAGCGGTACGCCCGCGGCATGGCGGACGGGAACCGCTCCAGATAGGACTGCAG
>NZ_JBEFTW010000028.1:0-111103 GCF_040196095.1 Actinopolymorpha sp. B17G11 | reverse complement strand
GATCACCAAGATCCGCCAATTCATCACCGGCTGGAACGACCGCTGCCACCCCTTCGTCTGGACCAAGACCGCCGACCAGATCCTCACCAAAACGAACCGTCAAAAGATCTCAACCACGGGGTACTAGTGGCCGAAAACCCGTGCCGATCGTGAGGTCGACCAAGCCTGCGAGGTCGCGCAAGGAATCCGGTTCCATGCCGATCGACGCCGCCTCGGCGGGCGTAGGTGGCCGTTCCCAGACCCCGGTGCCTAACAGCAGCCGGCCGCCTGGGCGGACGATGCGGTAGAGCGCACGGATGGCGTCCTGCTGGTCGCCGTAGGCGTGGTCGGCGCCGATGCAGATCACGGCGTCGGCCGGATCTGTTGTAGTCGTCGCGCAATCGACGGTAAAGGTCACGCGATCGGCAAGGCCACGGTTCGAAGCACGAGCGCGGCCACGGTCGATCGCCTGAGCGTCCGTATCGACCCCCAGACCAGACGCCTCCGGTGCCACAGCCAGTGTTCGGAGGAGAAGCTCACCCCAGCCACACCCGACATCGACGATCCGGGTCGGCCGCCCAGCGGCGAGTGACCGTGCAATCGTGTCAGCCCGAACGCCTGACAGGGGCGCGTTGAAGTCCAGGAACTCGTAGAACCCGGGCGGTGGTACCTCTGCCATGGCCGCCGACATTACCGACACATAGTTCCATCACCAACCTGTGAGAGCCCTCGGTGTAACGGTGGACGCCCCGGAGCTGAACGCCGTCGTGCAATCCGCGTGCACAAGTGGGGGGACCCCGGGTCCTGTCCGCAAACGTGGGGCTGCGCGGGACACGCCGCACCACTGCGGTCCCGGCTACGATCACCCGGTGATAAGAGGATCTGCGAATGTCTGAGGCGTGGGTGACCGACGGTGAGCTCCTCGCAGCGCAAGAGCGGTTTGCCGCACAGATACCCGGGTTCGTCATGCCCGTGGCCTACGGCGTGGCGCGCGCGGACGCGTCCGTCCTGAGCTTCGGCCACGTGAACGCGCCCGGGGCGGTACGACCGCTCCCGGCGGTAGTGCTGGCTTCGGTGTGCGGCTACGTTGCTACGACGGGGGTCTATCGGCTGGACCACGCGCAGTTCGCCAAGGTGGTCGAGCGTCTGGCTCCGGCGGAGGCTGCCACGCACATGCCGCACCCGAACCTGTGGTCGTGGCGCGATCTGTTGACCGACGCTGGCGCCGACAGCACTTTTCTCGGTTTCTTCGTTGCCGCCGTCGATGACCCGCCGGTGGACCAGTACGACGCGCAGTTTCGGCACCTGCTGGCACCCTGACCTCCGACGGTGGTGCGCCCCGACTTCTCACTGGCCTCGTCCTAGGATGCAAGGCATGGCGAAGGCAGGTGTACTCACTCCGCAGGCGACGGACTTCCCGCGCTGGTACCAAGACGTACTCGGGAAGGCCGAGCTCGCCGAGAACGGTCCAGTTCGCGGCACCATGGTCATCCGGCCGTACGGCTATGCAATCTGGGAACGCATGCAGGCCGAGATGGACCAGCGCATCAAGGCCGCGGGTGCTCGCAACGCCTACTTCCCGCTGTTCATCCCCGAGAGCTACCTCAAGCGCGAGGCCGAGCACGTCGAGGGATTCAGCCCCGAACTCGCGGTCGTCACGCACGCGGGTGGGAAGGAGCTGGAGGAGCCGGTCGTCGTACGGCCGACCAGCGAGACGGTCATCGGCGAGTTCATGGCGAAGTGGATCCAGAGCTACCGCGACCTGCCGCTGCTGCTGAACCAGTGGGCGAACGTCGTCCGCTGGGAGCTCCGGCCGCGGGTCTTCCTGCGGACCAGCGAATTCCTCTGGCAGGAAGGCCATACGGCGCACGCGACCCGGGAGGACGCGGCCGCCTACGCCCGCCGCATCCTGCACGAGGCGTACGCCGACCTCATGGCGACGGTGCTCGCGATCCCCGTGGTCGCCGGTGTGAAGACCCGGCGCGAGCGGTTCGCCGGAGCGATCACCACACTCACCTGCGAGGCCATGATGCGCGACGGCAAGGCCCTCCAGATGGGGACCAGCCACGAACTCGGCCAGAACTTCGCCCGCGCCTTCGACATCCGCTTCCTCGACGCCGCCGGTGAGCGGCCGTACGCCTGGACGACCTCCTGGGGATCCTCGACCCGCATGGTCGGCGGGCTGATCATGACCCATGGCGACGACGCCGGCCTGCGCATCCCGCCGCGGCTTGCCGCGACCCAGGTCGTGGTCACCGTCGTCAAGTCCGGCGAGGGCGTGGGGGAGGTGGCCGCCAAGCTGGTCGGCGACCTGATAACCGCAGGTGTACGCGCCGAGTTGGACGACCGAGTGGATGTCGCCTTTGGGCGGCGTGCCGTGGACTGGGAACTGAAGGGCGTACCGGTCCGCATCGAGATCGGCCCGCGGGACCTGGCCGCCGGCGCGGTGACGGTCGTACGCCGAATCCCCGGAACCAAGGCGACCGTACCGATAGAGACCGTGCTGTCCGATGTGACAGAGGCGCTCGAGATCGACCAGGCTGCCCTTCTCGCGGAGGCGACGCAGCTCCGCGACGCGCGGACCGTCGACGTGGCGTCGGTGGACGAGGCGGTGGCGGTGGCCGTCGACGACGAGGGCTGGGCGCGCATCCCGTGGGCGACCCTTGGCGAAGAGGGTGAGGCACGGCTGTCGGAGAGCGCGGTGACCGTGCGCTGCCTGATACGGCCCGACGGTGGTGTTCCCGACTCCGAGGACGAACCGGACCTGATCGCCGTGGTGGGCCGATCCTACTGACGGCGGACATCAGGAATTCAGCTGGAGCCGATAAGTCACAGCATCTAGCCTGGCGAAATGGTCACGAGGGTCAGGGACGCCAGGCCGTGGCGCATCGGGACGAGCGATGACGTCACGTGGATCGACGAGGGCACGTCCCTGGGCCGGACCATCACCGCCGCCATCCCACCGGTCTTCGAGGCCTACGCGACGATCATGCTTCCCTACGGAGGCGAGGGGCAGGACGCACACGACCGGACCATGCTCGCGCTGTTGAGTGAGCAGTCGGCGGGCCAGTCGTGGTGGTTGGGGTATCTCGACACCGGCGCCGATGACATCGTCTTTCCCGACGCGCCCACGGTGAGCTTGTATGCGGGGTGGCCGTATGTGTTGGTCGAGGCGGGGCCGGAGCAGGCCGCCACCTGGCGCCACGGCGGAGACCTGTCGTTCTGGAAGGGTGCACTGCCCAACTTGATGTTCCCCGCGGACCACTCGTGGCTGGTTTCGACGCTGTGGGATGACGACTGGACCTGCATCGGCGGACCGGCCGAGCTGGTGGACACGTTCCTGCGCCACCCCGCTCTGCAGGCCAGGTCGGTCGCGCTCGACGAGGACGCCACACCGCCAGGTCATCAAGCGCTGTAACCCACGATGGCGAAGCGCGCCAGCCAGGCGGTTTGGCTCATGCCGTCAAACAACACGGGTGCCCTCAGGATCCGGTTGTGGCGTCCTTCAGGGCTGTTCCTATGCGATGAAGGTAGCCGGTGGCGTGGCCGTCATCCTGGAGGTCAGGGATGTCGAGGATGTACCGGCATTGATCAAGGGGCATGTGACGCGCGAACGCATGCGGGTCGTTGATCAGCTCATCGAGCAGGTCTTCGCCCTCCACAAAGAACAAGTCGATGAGCTTGGGGTTCCCGTCGGCCGAGAGCAGAACGTGACGGTCGCCGACGTCGACCCGCGGCCCCCACCACCGCACATTCTGACGGCCCCAGGCATCCACGGCCTCGACCTCGTGCCGGAGATCACGCAGATCGGCGTCGGCTTCAGCTGGATGCTCCCACTGCCGCAGAAATGTCCGCACCACACTGCTGTCCGGGGTGGTCAGGTACTCGAGCACGGCCAGATGTCCGCCCCCGTCGAGTGGGGTCGCCAGCTCTATCCGCGGAATGTATCTGTTGCCTGCGCACCGCTCGCAGAGCTCGACGAAATAGTTGTAGGCCGGCTCGAACGGGCTGACCCGGGCCACGAGTCGACCACTCGGCGACCGATGAGCGTAGGCCCAGTCGCCCCGACCGCACATCGCCCAACCCAGGCGCTCAAGATGTGCTCGTGCGAAGCGGTGATCGAGCACAGGCCACGGCTCCCCAAGGAGCGGAACTAGTTCGCGATCCTGCATCGGCGAAGTCTGGCACCGGCGTCGCGGGCGCAGCCACCGACTTTTGTTGTGGGCCCGCGGCTTGTCCCTGTGGCTAGAGGCCTAGGGCAACCCCCAGGCGTTCGGGAGGAGGTGGGCGTGGTCGTTGTATCGAACGAGCCGGGCCTTCATCTGACCAGTGTCAGGTAGCCAGCCGTCAGCGATCCATTCGGTGATCCCCGTGTCGGTGATCTCCGGGTAGAGGTACTCCGCGTGGAACGGAAGGCTGAGGAACGCCCACAAGCTCGCCCGCAGCGGAACGGTCTGGGTGACGATCACGACGGTGCCACCCTCGTTGGCCAGGACGGCTTCGATGAACGTTCGGGCAGCCCGCTCGATACCCTCCCGATAGGACTCGCCGCCAGGTGACTTCGGAGCATAGGGCGACCAGTTGGCCAGCCTCTCCTGGGCGAGCGTGGCAAGCCATTCCTCGACGACCATGCCGTCACACTCACCTGAGTGTGGCTCGCAGAACCCGCAGTCCGGTTCCGGTTCCAGATCGCCGAGGGCTGGTGAGATGACCTGCGCGGTCTCGATCGCCCTGCGGGCGTTGCTGGAAAGCAACCGCGTCACATCGGCCAGCTCGCCGGTGGCGGCGAGGCGGTCCCGTAGCCGCTCCGCCTTCTCTCGTCCCTCGTCGGACAACCCCAGATCGTCATGATCGAGCAGACGCCCCGGGTCGTGAGAGCGCTGGATGGCGTTTCGGATCAGGACCAGTCGTGTGCTTGGCAGCTCACGCAGCTTGGGCATGACACCAATTCTCCCAGCCCTCTCGGCGGCTCCCATCCCTGGGAATACGCCGCCGATGAGTTTTGCCGTGGCGGCGAGTCAGTAGGGCAAGAATCAAGAATTGGCGAAAAGAGGCATCATGACTCAGCCCAAGACTCACACCCTGGACGTGCCCGGCGCGGTGCTGTATTACGACGTCCGGAGCAACGATTCCAGTTCGGCGCCGGTCCTGCTGTTGATCGGGTCGCCGATGGGCGCGACCGGGTTCGGCACCCTTTCCGGACATTTCGCCGACCGCACGGTCGTGACGTACGACCCGCGCGGTGTGGAGCGCAGCGAGCGCACGGACGACGCCACCGAGTCGACACCAGATGAGCACGCGGACGATCTGCACCGACTGATTTCGGCGCTGGACGCCGGACCGGTGGACATCTTCGCCAGCAGTGGTGGCGCCGTCAACGCGCTGGCCCTGGTGGCCCGCCATCCGGAGCAGGTCAAGACGCTCGTCGCGCACGAGCCGCCGGCCGCTCAGGTGTTGCCGGACCGCGAGCAGGCGCTTGCTGCGTCCGTGGACATCCACGAGACCTACCAGCGCAGTGGCCTCGGACCGGCGATGGCGAAGTTCATCATGCTCGTCGCCCACAAAGGACCGATTCCGCTCGATTTCGCCGACCAGCACGGCCCGGATCCTGCCAACTTCGGGTTGCCGACCGAGGACGACGGCTCCCGGGACGATGTGCTTGTCGGGCAGAACATCATTTCGTGTACGCACTATCAGCATGACTTCGAAGCACTCCGTGCGGCATCGACTCGCGTCGTCATCGCCGCCGGCGCCGAATCTACTGGGGAAATGGCTCACCGGGCCGCCGTGGCAGTGGCCGGCCGGCTAGGTACGAAACCCGTCACCTTCCCCGGCGACCATGGGGGATTCCTTGGCGGCGAATACGGAATGAAGGGCGAGCCGGACGCCTTCGCCGCCGCCCTGCGCCAGGTCCTGACTTAGGCATCTTCGCTCACGACTGCGGCTCGCTGTCCTGGCAGGACACGTACTCCTCGAACTCGGCGATGGTCCTCGATGCTCACGGTCGGCGCGTCGTAGATCTGCATGGAGGTCGCTCCCTCCACCTACGAAGGCGCTACGGCAGGCAGCTGTGCGAGAGTCCGCGCCCACCGACGCAATCCGGAATCTGGAGCAGTCTCGCAATATCGGCTGAACTGGTTTCGGACATCGGATCGCCGGATCCCACCCACCATCAGGGGCGCCACATACGACGGGATGTCCGCACTGACTGGGGTCCATCCCGCCGCGACGCTCGCCGCCCCGTCTGCCGGCGACTCCAGACCGAAGTAAACTTCGGCGACTCCGAGGGTCATCGCGGCACCTAGGCACATGAGGCACGGCTCGAGATTGACCGCGAGGCGCAGCGGCTGAGGTCGCGGGCGCCACCCCAGCGATTCGTCGGCCTGGGCCATGGCCAGGAGGTCCGCGTGGACGAGGCGTCGTTGTTGCGCCTTCTCCTGGGTGAAGGCTCTGCCAACAATGTCCTCGCCCATGACCACGACCGCCCCGATCGGTAGTTCGCCGCGGAGTAGCCCTTCCTCAGCGACTTCGACTGCCGAACCGATCATCTCGTGTGGCGTCATGAGCGAACGATACGCAGCCGCGAAAGCATGGTGGACAAGCGGCTCTGGCGGACAAGTTTCGGCGTCGCAAACTCCCAGGGAGACCAGGATCCGCAGGCGATCGAGGTGGGCGGCCGACCATCGGCCGTGATTCGTGCCGACGCCGACGCGGATCGTGGTCTGGCCGATGTACTCGGCGCCCGGCAGCTGCGTGAGGGGAGTTCACCTACTTGACCGTACGAAGCCACGCGGCGGCCTCGCGAGGCCTGGTGAAATGCAGTCGTTTCGCATGCGCCAGCGCGGAGGACTCCAGGTCCCGGCGCAGCCGGACTCTTCGACGCGGTTGTGACGACCAGGACCAACGGACTGGATGCGTTCGATCGAGCCAGTTCATGGGACTCTCGGGCCGGTGTGGGCCATCCGGTCGACGGGTGACCAGGATGCGAAAGGCCCGCCACCAGGAACGCCATGTGACGACGGTACGCGAGTAGTCGAGGAACACGATCATGTCGGCTCGTTCGTACACCAGATCCTCGACATCGAAGGGGGTTCCGTCGAATACCCATCCACTGCCAACGGTCGCTCCGTCCACGGCGACTCGGTGTTCTGGCGACTTCTGTCCAGGACCGAGAAGGTCATCTCGAGCGACATAACGAAGACCCAGGCGGTCGGAGAGGGCGCGGGCAAGTCTCGACTTCCCTGACCCGGCGCAACCCATCACCACAATGCGCCGCAGCGTAGTTCCAGAGCCGCCTGGAGCCCGGCTGGTCAACGGCGCTCGGGGCGTGACTTTGCTGGAAGCTGGGTGGTGAGCTCGTCCGGCCACTCCACGGCCAGACAACTCCCGGCAGATGTCGTAGCCCACGCGTCGCTCAGCGCCCGAAGATCCCGGATCGCAGTCTGGAAGTGCTGCATCGTATAAGGAAACGCGTCTTCGCGAACCGTTCCCCACAATCCGTGCGCCCGCTTGATCAGATCGTTCGACCTGCCATGGTGCACTGCGTCGTGAACCAGCGACGTCATGGTTTCGGCCACGGTGATGGACCGACTCCTGGTGTTCGTACGAAGAACCTGCTGCGAACGCTGTTTCGGGTCACGGCGCTGCCGACCGGACACGACGGTCATCCGCTCGAACATCGCCCCAGCGGCCATGCTGCCGAACACGCCGCCGGCCATATCCAACGCTCGCTCGGTCGCGAAGTGCGCCAGGTCGTGCGGCACCTGCCATCTCCCACCGGCGCCGGGCAGCGACACGACCACACCGTCACGGCGATGGACATGGACGGAGTACTGAGTGTCCCCATCGCGATGGAACTCCACCTTCATGTCCACCACCGTGACACGAGTGCTGCACCCCGTCCACCCGGATTTCCGCGGTGGGCAAGGGAATTACGGCAAGCATGATCACGGCGCCGCGTCGGAGGCCGCGGCGTGTGAGGCGCCCGCTGCGTGACCGGCCGTTGCCGCGCGAGTCAGGCTGTGTCGGCGTACGACGGTCCACAACGCCGCCGCGGCCATCGCGCATGCGGCCGCGGCGAACAGCATCCAGGATGCCGTGGCGTTCTCCAGCAGTCCTCCGAACGCACTACCGAGGGATGCTCCCACCAGGCCGGCCGCGACCATCGAGGTGTATGCCTGCGTCAGCGCGCCTTCGGCGGCGACATCGTCGAGCAGGCTGGACGCAGCGATGCCGGCCGGAGCGTAGAGTGCGCCGAAGATCACCAGCACAATCATCAGCACCACTGGCTGGGTGGCGGCGACAACCGTGACAGCGACAACGCCGCCCGTTCCCGTCGCCTGCGCGAGCAGAAGCCTCCTGGATCGTGGGATTCTCCACGACCGACCGCCGTACAGCGTTCCTCCGGCGAGTTCGCCTGCCGATACGCAAGCGAACAGAACGCCCGCCAGGGCGGGAGTGCCGTGATCGACGGCAGTAGCTGGGATCGCCACGCTGATGAGGCCGAACGCCGTTCCTCCCAGGAGACCAGCGACGAGCAGTGTCCGGGTTCCCGAGGTGGCACGTCCTGTCGGCCGGGGTTGGCTGCGTACGCCAGAAGATCTCCATCGGCGTGACGCCCGAGTGGACGCGAACACCAGCGCCGAGCTGCCGGCCAGCCCGGCGGCGGCCAGCACCGCAACAGACGGGCCGGCGAAGAGGAGTAGGCCCGAGACCACGAGCGGTCCGGTGATCATGGCGATATGGAACTGCATCGCCAGAAGGGCGTACGCGGTCTCGAGTTCGTCGGTGTGCCGCACCAGTGTCGGCCACAGCACCCGCATACTGCTGATGGTCGCCGGTATGCACGCGCCGCCGGCCCCGGCGAGCGCGACGACGAGTGCGACTGGGGCCTGCCGAGTTGCTGCCAGGGTCAGAAGGATCAACAACGTAGTGCAACCGAGACCCGTGCCGACCAGCACGCGTGTCTGGCCGTACCGATCGATCAGGCGCCCCTGGATCATCAGGCCGCACGCGTTGCCGGCACTCAGCGCGCCGCTGGCCAGGCCGGCCGAGCCGAAGGAGCTGGTGGTGGCGTGGACGAGCAACAGCACGCCGAGCGTGAGCATACTGATGGGGAGAGAGCCGAGAAAGCTTGCGAGCAAGGGTAATGGCGCTCCGGGAGCGCGCACGATGAGTGCGTAGGGGCGGAACACAGTCCTCCTAGGATGTGTCCCACCCGTCACCCTGTGCAGACGCTATTGGCCAAACAACACATCGGCGGCACGTACACCGACTCGTCGCCGGTGAGTCTAGCGTCGCCGCGTGGTTGGTGAGAAGCGCGCAATTCTGGGCTGTCTTGGTGCGGGTGCTGCCGGCTGGATTCCTCCATCCGCTGCGGAGTTCAACGGCGGACGGTCACGATCTCGATGCCGTCGTCCTCGCCTGGCGCCTCGAAGATCGTCCGGTGGGCACGGCCGGGAGGTCTGCGGCGAGGTGGCGAGCGTAGGTCGTTTTGCCCGCCCCACCAAGCCGCACAGGAGGTGAACGCGTGGAGATTCGGATCGCCCGGTGACCTTGCCCGGCAGCACTGTGTCACGACCTGTGGTCGGCAAGGACCTCACGGATCACGTGGCGCGCGTTGTCGGCCATCATCGGGTTGGTGTCCTGGTAGTACGGCAGTGCGATGAGTGCGATGGACAGCGCGCGACCGCGCCCCCGGATCCAGCCGGCGTCGTCGACCTGCAGGGCGGTACGGAAGTCGTTTCGTACGTTGGCCGGCAGAAGGTTCCACGCGACGATCAGGTCGCACGCGGGATCGCCGACCCCCACGGTCCCGAAGTCGATGACGGCACTGAGCCGGCCGTCGACGGTCAGGAGATTTCCGGGCATCAGGTCGGCGTGGACCCAGACGGGTGGACCGGTCCACGCGGGTGCGTGCAGGGATGCCTCCCAAGCCGCGGTCACGGCCACGGTGTCGACCATTGCGCCCAGCTCGCCAATCGCGGTACGGGTGGGCGCATCGAGTGTGGAGAGCGGCCCGCCTCGGTAGGCGGGCGGTCCGCCCGGAAGATCGATCCGGCGTACGGCGGAGACGAACTGCGCCAGGTCCTTGGCGAGCAAGGCAGGCTCGGAGAGGCTGTCAGGCGTGGGATTCTCCCCTTCGAGCCAGCGGTAGACCGACCACTGACAGGGGTATTCCTCGACCGGCTTTCCCCTCCCGAGCGGGACGGGAATGTCGAGGGGAAGGAGCGGAGCCAGCTGGGGCAGCCAGTGGTGCTCCTTCTCCACATCTTCGAAGAAGCCTGCCATCCGCGGGAGCCGTACCGCCATGTCGGGGCCGAGCCGGTACAACGCGTTGACGGTTCCACTCGAGGGGACGTGACGGATCGGAAGGTCCGCCCACTGCGGAAACTGTGCGGCGAGCAACACGCGGACGAGGTCGGCGTCGATGTCGATCTCGTCGGCATGCATCTTGCCTGCGCACATGGGGACCTTCTCGAACTGGGGTTGGGCCGACGCCTATCCGAACTGTTCGCGACGTCGCGTGTCAACTCACATTCCGACCACGCGCAGCCAGAGGTTGGTGGCCTGAGGCGCGTGCGTCAGACTGAGGCGTTCGAGTGGGATGTTGGTCCCGCCAGGATGGTCGAAGAGCCGGACGCCATCACCGAGCAGGACGGGAGCGATGAGCACGAGGATCTCGTCGAGCACTCCCGCCTCGAGGCACTGCCGGGCGACGTCGGCACCGAGAACGTTGACGTACTTCTCACCCGCGGCGGCCTTGGCCGCCCTGACGGCGGTGTCGAGGTCACCGACGAAGGTGACGTCGGGCACCGGTGTGTCCGGCGGGTTGTGGGTCAGCACGAACTGCGGTCCGCTCCACCCACCGCCGGCGAACTTGCCTTCCTTGTCCGCGTCGCCCTTGTGCGGATCGTCACCGCCGAAGGTGCGGTTGCCGACAAGAAGCGCGCCGATCTTCTCGAGGAGCTCACCGACGATCGGGTTGGGTCCGAGATGCTCGGTCAACCAGGACATGTCACCACCCGGACCGGCGATGAACCCGTCCAACGACATCGTGACCGAATACAGCAGCTTCGCCATGGCCTACCTCCGGCGACATCACATTTGACTGACCTTCCTTGAGACGGCGGATCGCCGGAAAACTCATCGGTACGAAGCAGGCAGCGCGGTCGGCAGGTCGAACGCCGCGAACAGGTCGAGGTCGTGGAAGGCGGTGATCTCGACGATGTGGTCGTTCTCGATCTGTAGGATGGCGATCCCGAAGGCGGCATACTCATGGTCGCCGGGGCGCTGGACGTAGGCCGCGGCGGCCGGCTGCCGGTTCGCCTGGGTCGGCACCATCTGGAACCGTCCCACGTAACCCGGAGCGCCTGCGTCCCAGCTCGCGGTGAGTGCCGCGACGACCGCTCCGCGACCCTGGAACCACATCGGATAAGGCGGCATCGTCGTACGTACGTCCTCGGCGAGCAGTTCCGCGACTGCGGCGAGATCGGCACGCTCGACCGCGTCCATGTACCTCCGCAGCACCGACCGCTCCTGCTCGGTGGGCTCGGCTGAGGGTGCCCACTCCAAGCGGCGCTCCGGCAGGTGATCGCGAAGCGTTGACCGCGCCCGTTGCAGGGCGCTGTTCACCGATGCCACGCTGCCTTCCAGCAGCGCGGCGGTCTGCTTGGCTGGCCAGCCGAGTACGTCGCGGAGGATCAGCACCGCCCGCTGCCGAGGCGGCAGGTGTTGGATCGCTGCAAGGAACGCCAGTTCGATCGTCTCCCTGGCGACCACCACGGCGTCGGGTTCCGCCTCGCTCGGTGCAGCCGGCTCCCACCTCCCCTCCGTGCCGATCAGGCGATCGGGGAAGGGCTGCAGCCAGGCGATGTCGGTACGCGGCGGGAGCCCGACGCTCGGATCCGTTGGCCCCGTCAGGTGATGAGGAAGCACGCGGCGGGAGCCGTCCCCGAGGACGTCGAGGCAGGCATTCGTCGCAATCCGGTACAACCAGGCACGGATCGTCGAGCGGCCCTGAAAGCTCGCGAGGTTCTTCCAGGCGCGAAAGAAGGTCTCCTGCACAAGGTCTTCGGCGTCGTCGAACGATCCCAGCATCCGGTAGCAGTGCACCCGCAGCTCACCCCGGTGCCGTTCGGTGAGTGCGGCGAAGGCCGACTCGTCGCCCGCACGGGCGGCGGCAACTACCTCGTCGTCTCCCGCGTTCACCGTCGCCTCCGCAGCTAAACCGATCGCCAATCGGGACGTGGTGAGAACGCTACGACCACGCGTTGCGGATCAAAAGACGAGGTGACACTGGAGATAAATGCCCGGCAAACAGGAACTGCCGCTGACCACCTCGCGGCCCTAGCTGTCTTCGGTAGGGCATCTCGCGCGGATGGAATGGAGTGCCTTGTGCGCAGGATGCTTCCGCACCGGCGCGGGTCGATCGTCAACGTCCCCTCGATCCAGGCGTTCGCGCTCTGGCCCCGGTATTTCGCGACGGTGCGCGGTTTCCCGGCACCCCCTCTCGTGCCGTAGCGCAGCTGTCAGGCGGCCAGATCCCTGACGAGGAAGACGCCCGGGTCGTTGACGACGTGTTCGGTCCCGTCGTCATCCACGTAGTTCGCACCGGGAGCTGGCTGGGAGGTGGGCGGCGAACAGGAAGAGCGCGAACATCGCCAGGATGGGAATCCATCGGGGGTCGTTGAGCATGAGGTCGGACGCGGCCTGCTGCCGTTCGGCGGTGGTGAGTGATTGGGTGGTGTGCTCGGTTTCGGCCCATCCGAGCCGGGCGGGAACGAACGCCAGGTAGGTCCACACGCGCATCGCGAAGTACATGACGGCGCCGGTGACAAGCAGCGCGCGGCGCTTTCCGGGGCGCCAGCCGAGGTAGAGGACGCCGGGGATGAGCAGGACTTCGAGCAGGCTGTTGACGACGACGTAGTACGGAATCGACGGCAGGAACGTACTCCCCAGCGTTTGTCCGGTGATCGATGGGCTGTCCAGCGCCCCGTTCAGCAGCAGGATGGCCATCAGGCCGCCGCAGCCGGCGAACGCGAACGCGGCGGTGCCGAGGTAGACGAATCCGTCTTCCAGCGCGTTGGTGGGTCCGGGTCGCCTCGCCCGAAACCAGGTGACGAACAGACCCAGACCGGCGCCCCACGCGGCGCCGGCCAGGAGGGCGACCGGTGCCGGTAGGACCTCGGCCAGGTTGAACAGTCCGGTCACGATGGTGGTGAAGGGCACGGCAAGGAAGAACGGCAGAAGCCGTTGCCATGCGCTCATCTGGATGGTCGGGTTCATGGTGGGCTCCGGTCTCGAGTGGGATGACGTCGAGAGGAACCCACCATGTAGCTGCTAGAAGCAGCTAGTGCTTGATGCAACTATCAGGGGGATCTGGGGGTGAACCCTGATCAGGTCATGCCTCGTGGCTGTCGCGACCGGGTTCCGTGAGCGCGCCCACGGGCGCGCAGGGCCACGGTCTCAGCCTGCGCGTACTCCCGCCCCCGCCGCAGGAACTCCACCAGGAACCGAAGCTCCGCGTCGGTGTAGCCGCCGATCTGTCGCTGCCAGCGCACATCCATCGACTCGTAATACCTGGCGATCTGGCCGACCCGCTCGGGGACCAGCCGCAGAACGATTCGTCGACGGTCGTTCGGATCCGGCTCGCGGCGGACGTACCCGCCCCGCTCCAGACGGTCCACGATCCGCGTCACGGCTCCAGTCGTCATCCCCATCAGGTCGGCCAACCGCCGCGCGCCGATCGGCTCGAACTCCATCAGTGCGCCAAGGGCGTGTACGTCCGTCAGTGGCATGCCCAACTGGTCGGCAACCGCCATCTGGAAACGCACGGCCGAGGAGACATACCAAGGCATCTCCTGAACAAGCATCTCCACCAGTTCCTGCCGGCCGTCCGTCATCAACCGCCTCCAAGCCACCGTCGATACACCCGGCCAACGCTACGGTGCACGAAGCAACGCACGGATCCGGCAGTTCCCAGGTTTCCGATACGGTCCACGCATGCGGATCCTCAACTGAGGATCCTGGAGCGTTATACGCCGATGGCGCCGTCGATGCGCTCTCGAAGTAGGTCAGCATGTCCGTTGTGCCGGGCGTACTCCTCGATCATGTGGACATAGATCCAGCGCAGGCTGACGTCCTGGTCCATGAAGCGCCCAGTGTCGGTCAGTGGATGTTTCGCGCAGCGCTCACGGGCCGCAGCGATCTCGGAAGACCACGTTGCCAGCGCCTCTTTGAGGGTTGCTCCTTCGGCGACGTCGAAGCCGCCGTCGGGGCCGTCGGGGTCAGCTTCTGGATCGTAGATGGGTGGAGCGTGTTCACCGGCGAACACTCGCCGGAACCAGTTGCGTTCGACCTCGGCCATGTGTTGCACCAGCCCGGTCAGCGTGAAGGTCGACGGCGGCGTCGAGGGGGTGGCTGCCTGTGCGTCGTCCAGCCCTGCGCACTTGATGGCAAGGGTGGTGCGGTGGAAGTCGAGCCACGCCTCTAGCGTGGAGCGTTCATCCGCGTTGAGAGGCGGCATGGAGCGGTCATTGGGGTTCACCCGGCGATCGTTCCAGAGACGCCGCGCATGGGTAGGCGGGAGGGTGTGTCCGAACCTGTCCCGTCGACTGGCAGCCACCCGCCTCAGCACCTGCTCCTTGGTCTCCCGTGGTTGCTTGTTACCAGTGGTGTAGGTGTGGGCGGAAGTCGGCGTAGGCGTCGTCGAGGTAGTACGGGACGACTGCTCGGCCGGGTGGTGTGATCGCGTCGATCCGGGCGAGGTCTTCGTCGTCGAGCATGACGTCGGTGGCGGCCAGCTGTTCGGTGAGCTGGTCCGCGGTTCGGGCACCGAGAACGACGCTGCTCACCGCCGGTTGCGCGAGGAGCCAGGCGAGGCTGAGCTGTGCGGGCGTACACCCTTTGTCAGCGGCGATGTCGACGATCGCGTCCACCACCGGGTCGACCCGGTCACCGAAATGCTTGACGTCCCAGTCGCCCTTGCCGCCGCGTGCGAGCCGAACGCCAGAGGGCGAGGCGCCGCGCCCGTACTTGCCGGTCAGCAGGCCACCGGCGAGCGGTGACCAGACGGTGATGCCGATGCCGTAGCTGCTGGCCATAGGTAGCAGTTCGCGTTCGACGCGGCGGTCGAGCAGGGAATACGGCGTCTGCTCGACGACCGTACGGTTGAGGTGGTGCTCTTTGGCTGCCCAGAGCGATTCGAGCAGCTGCCAGGCGGCGAAGCTGCTGGTTCCGATGTAGCGGATCTTGCCGGAACGCACCAGATCGTCGAGTGCTCGGAGGGTCTCGTCGATCGGGACCCGGGTCGTCGGGCGATGGACGTAGTAGATGTCGAGGTGGTCGACGCCGAGCCGGCGCAGCGAGGCCTCGCACTGGTCGACGATGTGTCGGCGGGAACTTCCGGCGGCATTGGGGTCGTCGTCGTTCATCGCGCAGTGGAACTTGCTCGCCAGGACGATCCGGTCGCGGCGTCCTGCCTTCTGGAGCAGCCGGCCGAGCAGTTCCTCGCTGGCTCCGCGGCCGTAGACGTTGGCGGTGTCGATGCTGTTGACGCCGGCGTCGAGGGCAAGGTCGAGCTGGCGGGCGGCGTCGGCTTCGTCAACCGCGCCGCCGAACAGCATCGTGCCCAGGCTGAACGAGGTGACGGAGACGCCGGTCCTGCCAAGCGGTCGGTACTGCACGGGTGATCCTCCAGTTGGTCGTCCGGACAGGTGGGTTCGTGGCCGTTGTCGCGTGGGCTTGGCCACGGTCAGGGGTTGGGTGTGGCGGCGAGTAGGAGCTTGCCGGTGACGGAGCGGTCGGCGAGCCGTCGATGCGCGGTCGCCGCCTCGCTGAGCGGAAACCGGTCCACGATGCGCGGGGTGACATTGCCCTTGCGCACTGCGGTCAGCACGGCATGTGTTGCGTGAGCACGGGCGGTCGCATCGCTGAGGTAGTGGCTGGCCGACGCCCAGCGCAGGGAGAGGGACCCGGCGGTACGGCGGGGCGCGGTGATCCCCGAGAGCCGATCGAGGCGGAACGGTGGGGGCGTCCCGGTGATGGCCCCGTACATGACCAGCGTTCCTCGGGTGGCGAGCATGGCGAGGCTCAGCTCGAAGGTGTCCCGGCCAGTGGCGTCGTAGACGATATCGACGCCCCGGCCGCCGGTGATCTCCTGCACGTCGGCGACGGGATCGGGGTGGGCGGCGAGCGGGATCGCGTGGTCCGCGCCGAGCTGGCGTGCCACCTTTGCCTTCTCCTTCGATGACGTGAGGGCGATGACCTGGGCACCATCCGCGGCCGCGAGTTGCACGACGGCACCGCCGGTCGACCCGGCCGCCGCATGCACTGCGACCGTTTTGGCCGCGACATTGGTCACCGCCTCGCGCACCAGGACGTGGGCGGTGGTGCCCGCGATCGCCACCGCGGCGGCGACGTCGAGGGGTGTGCCGTCGTCTAGCAGGACCATGTTTGCGGCTGGGACCGCGGTCAGCTCCGCGTAAACCCCAGCGAGGTGCCCGAAATGCACGACGCGTTGCCCGACCAGGCTCGGGTCACCGGTTGGGCCTACGGCCTCGACGACACCGGACGCCTCGGTTCCGGGCACCAGCGGCAGGGCGACGGGGTACGGCGTACCGGCCCTGTGCTGCAGATCGACGTAGTTGATGCCGATCCAGTGGTTCCGGACGAGGACCTGGTCACCTTCCGGGTTCGGGCGTTCGACCTGGATTGGGGTCAGGACGTCGGGACCCCCATGGTCAGCGATCTGCACGGCCAGCATGGCGGCGTCCTTTCCGAGATCTAGACGGGTCGGCTGGTGGTGCCGCGGTGCTCGAACGGACCACGAGTTCGGTGGCGAGAAGCTGACTGGAGCCGGTCTCGCTGGTGCGGAGCCGGTCCAGCAGCAGCTGGGCGGCGAGCGCGCCCTTGTCGCGTGCGGGCTGTCGTACGGTGGTCAACGGAGGTTGCGCCATCGCGGCGGCGGGCGAGTCGTCGAAGCCCACCACCGACACATCAGCCGGTACCCGCAACCGGTGCGCTGCCAGCTCCGCCATCACTCCGAGCGCCAGCTCGTCACTCAGGCAGACCAAGGCCGTCGGTCGAGGATCGGCATCGAGCAGCAGGCGGGCGGCATGCCGGCCATGCGCGGCGGTATTGGCCGGGCAGGAGACCATGACCGGCGGTGGAAGGCCAGCCGCCTTGCATCCCTTCCGCCACCCGGCCATGCGCTCGCGGACCACGAAGCTTCGACTGGTGGCGTTCTTGCCAACCAGCACACACTGCTCGGCAGCTGCTCCGGATGCCCCGGCCGCGACGGCAACACCGGCGATCGCGGTGTGGCCCTGCTCGACCAGATGCGCGACGGCGGCCTCGGCGCCAACCCGATCACTGACGTTCACGCATGCGACTCCGGTCTCGGGCGCCTGGTCCACCAGGACCGACGGGATGGCACGCTTACGGGCGACCGCCAGGCCGGGGGAGTCCTCATCGACGGAGTAGACGATCAGCCCGTCGACCATCGCCCGCGACATCGGCCCGCTGCCGCCGGACCGTGGAGCCGACAGCACGGTCAACGCATGGCCCGCTTCCTGCAGCTGTCTGGCGACTCCAGCGAGGAACAGCGTCGACACCGGGTCGCTGAACGCATAGCCCAGGTCGTCGGTGAACAACACGCCGATCGAGTCGGTCCGGCCTTTGCGCAATGACGCCGCCAGTGGGCTCGGACCTTCGTAACCGAGTTCGCGCGCCGTCGCGAAGATCCGCTCCCGCAGCTCCACCGACAGCTTCTCCGGACGCGAGTACGCGTTCGAGACCGTCGTCCGGGAGACACCCAGAGCCTTGGCGAGACTCAGCAGCGTCGTCCGGCTCACAGGCCACCTCCCGACATTGGTGAATCGATCAACCATGTGAATCGATAAACTACCGGGCAGCCGCAGGATTCGTCAAACACCTCGGAGGCCAGTTCGAGGATCTTGTCTCCGGCCGCAGCTAGCTCCAGCCACCAGTGACACCCCGGCAATCGGCAGTCGTAACAGCACTTACATAAGTGCTGTTACGATGCCGTCATGGCACCATCTCGCGAACGTGCTCCCGACCGCGATCCGCACCGCTCCGCCGCGCGTGGACCCGACTCCACTGCGCCTGGACCGGACCCGACCGAGGCCAGTCGGTGGCGGCCGTTGCGTCTCCTGCTTTCGGCGATGGACGACGAGATCGCGCGCCTCTACGCGGAGCGTGGAGTGTCAGGGATCCGGCCGCGCTACACCATGCCGCTCATCCGGCTCCGCCACCGTGGCCCGATGACGATCCGGGAACTCGCCTCGGAGCTGCAGGTCACCCACTCGGCGATGAGTCAGACCGTGAGCAGCCTGCGCCGCGAGGGTCTGGTGCGTACCAAACCGGGAGCCGACGCGCGCACCCGCGAGGTCGTGCTGACAGCGCGCGCTCGGAAGGTGCTGCCGTTCCTCGAGGCGGAGTGGCGTGCCACCGAGCGGGCGGTCGCGGATCTGGAGGACGAGATCCCGTACGCGCTGAGCCAGGTAGTGCGGGATCTCGAGGCGGCGCTCGATCGGACGTCGTTCCGTGACCGGATCGCGCGACACCTGGCCGACGACCACGACGAGGATTCGCGCTCGTGAGCATCGCCCACGGGCTGGTCGACATCCGTCCGCTGCGTACGAGCGCTGCTTTCCGGCGACTCTGGATGGGCGGCAGCCTGTCCGGGTTGGGCGGGCAGCTGACGCTGGTTGCGGTGCTGTACCAAGCATGGGAGCTGACCGACAGCCCTGCAGCGGTAGGCGTCCTGAGCCTGGCGCGCGCGGTGCCGATGGTGGTGTTCGGGCTGGTGGGCGGCGTGTTGGCCGACGCGGTCGACCGCCGCCGGTTGGTTCTCCTCACCATGGTCGGACAGCTGCTCGCTGCCGTGGTCCTGGTCGCGCAGGCGGTGGCGGAGCTGGGGTCCTTCGGGATTCTGCTGGCGATCGTCGCGATCCAGTCGACCTGCTCGGCTCTCGGGGCGCCCGCCCGCCGGACCTTCGTTCCCCGTCTCCTGCCAGCTGAGCAGGTCGGCGCCGGCATCGCCCTGAATCACCTCAGCTTCCAGCTGGCCATGCTCGTCGGGCCTGCGGTGGCCGGCATGGTCACCGCAGCCTGGGGTGTGAAGATCTGCTATCTGCTGGACGCAGTGCTGTTCGTTGCCGCGGTCTACGGCGTGTTCGGTCTGCCGTCGATGCGCCCCACTGGCGAGGCGAACCGGCCGGGACTCGCCGCGATCTGGGAGGGCTGGCGATTCGTCGTGCGCCGGCCCGCCCTGTCCGGCGCCTTCGCGACGGACGTGTTCGCGACGGTGCTCGCCATGCCGATCGCGTTGTTTCCGGCGATCAACGATGAGCGGTTCGGCGGGCGACCCGAAACGCTGGGCCTGTTCCTGTCGGCGATCGCCGTGGGAGGGATCACCGCGGGAATGCTGTCCGGCACGCTCACCCGTCCGGGGCGTCCCGGCGTGGTCATGCTCATAACCGCCGGGGTGTGGGGCGTGGGGCTGACGGGGTTCGGCCTGGCGCAGCACCTGTGGTTGGCCCTCGGCTTCCTTGCCGTCGCGGGTGCCGCGGACACCCTCTCGGTCATCTCGCGTGGAACCATCGTGCAGCTGGCGACGCCCGACTCGCATCGCGGCCGGGTCAGCGCCCTCGAGCACATCGTCGGTGTCTCAGGACCCGATCTCGGCAACTTCCGTGGCGGTCTGGTGGCGGGCGTGACCAGCGCCAGCTTCGCGGCCATCTCCGGCGGGATCCTCTGCGTCGTAGGGATCGCCGGGGTGGCGGCGACCAACCGGGCGCTGCGACGTTTCACCACATCTGGCGACGCCTGCGCGGAGCCGGAATCCAGTCGTACGCCGCAGCCGGAGAGCACTGCCTCGACGACCACGTCCTAGCGGGTCGAGGGGCTGCATGCGAAGGGCGGGTCGAGGGGCTGCATGCGAAGGGCGGCCCAGTCGCATTGAACGAATGGACCCGCCGCGTCGCCCAGATCAGCATGGGGTCGCCGTGCTCACGGACCAGGCGTCAGGCGCTCGGTGGATGCGCTACGCAAAGTGCTCGTGTTCGGCATAGCGTGGCGGGTCTTCGAGCTTGACGCCGCCCACCCACACCACGTGATGGGTCACCTCGATTCCACCGGCCGCATCGCTGTGGCGGCGGGTGAAGAGTTCGAGGCGCGGATCCTCGGGCAACGGCAGCGGCTGGCCCGTCCAGGCCCAGATGCCGCACTGGAACTTGAGCCATTCGTACACATCGGGGTAGTAGCGCTTCGACACGATGTCGGCGGCCACCCGAATCCCGACCCCGCTGCGTTCCATCGCGACCTTCACCTGGTCAAGTGTCCTGATGGTCTGGTTGAGGGGTGCAGCGTCGCCGAAGACCTCGCGGACCTCCTGGTGATGAAGGTCGCCGATGACCTCGGAGAAGATCAGTCCACCGGGACGCAGTATGCGGAGTGCCGCCTGCACGCCACGGGTCTGGTACCCGATCGGACCCCGTTCAGAGAAAACCAGGTCGAAGGGCTCCGGCCACGACACCGGAGGCGGGCCCTCGTAGTAGGAATAGCTTTCGCTCAACACCTCGGCCAGGTGCGCGCGATCGAGCGTCATAGGTCTCCCTCGGTGGATCAGGCCGCCGCCCTCGCCGCGGACGCGGATGAGCGCACCGGCCGAGCGACTCCCTGGCAGGGCCCCCGGCCCTACGCGCCACCACGCCGTCGACTCGCCGACAAACCGAAAGCTATCCGCCGGCGGCGAGGCTGCCAGTCGCGAAGTACGCCTTGCACACTCCGTCGTCGGCGTAGTCGGTGGCGATCTCGAGCACCCGCCGGCCGTCCAGCGACGGGACGAGCGTCGAGCTGTAGTTCGGGCAGTAGTTGTTGTACGCCTCAGGCACCGCCACGGGTGCGGGGATCTCGCGCCATGGCCCGCTGCCGTCGTCTTCGCTCACCATGAGGGTGGCACCGTTGCCAGCGGCTGTCGTGCCGTCGGCGTTCTGCAGGAGCTGGCCGACCAGCACGATGCGCGCACTGCCGTGCGGCCTTGGAATCACGGCGATCGTGGGCGTGTGGGTGAAGTACCGGCCCGATGCGGCCACGATCATCGTTCCGCCGTCAGTGGGATCGCCCCAGTCGGAACCGTCCGGTGATGTGCGGGAGTAGACCGCGCAGTCGTACTGCCCCGGCACACCGCAGATTTCGTACACCATGAGGTAGGTGCCGTCGGGAAGCCGACGGACGACGGGCATGCCAGGGCGGAAGGCTCCCGGCCGGCTCTGCACGGTGACCTGCTTGGGTCCCCAGTGCACCCCGTCGGTGGAGACAGTTCTCGCCAGCTGTTGGCTGCCCTCGACACCTTCGGACTCGTCGGCGAAGTGACAGACCAGTCGTCCGGCCGCATCGACGGAGAACTCTGGCTCCCACATCCCACGCGGGCTTGGGGATTCGGCACAGTTCGACAGGTAGGTCCAGGTCCGACCGAGATCGCTGCTACGCCAGACCCGCTGCGTCATCCGTCGGTCTGGGCCGGCATCGGCCCCCACGCTGCCCGCCCACAGCAGCGTGCCGGCGGGCAGGTCCCCGATCCGTCGCGGGAGTTCGAAGATGCTCGCGCAACAGAGCCCGGGAGTGCCGGCCTGCTCCGACGCCGGGATCGCACCGACCTGCTGGAAGCTGCGGCCGTCGTCGACGCTCTCCAGGATCGCACCTTCGCCGCCGCGTCCGGTGAACGTCACCACACTCGCCATGATGCGGTCGTTGGCGGTGCCGTTGTGCCGGAGCCGAATCGCCCGTGGATAGAGCGACACCTCGCCGGTCAGCAGTTTCGGCGACTCTGCCGTACGCCTGGCAAGGTCACCCCGGTCGACGTCATCGGTCGACTCGCCGGCCGTCATCCCGGCTCCAGCAGCCGTCGTGGCTGGCACCTCGGCTGCCGCGACGCCTCCGGTGACGACGCACGCGGCGGCAAGGCAACCGGCAACAAGAGCGAGTCTCATGTTCTCCCCACCTCTCACGCCATCCGGGCGTCGGCACATCCGAACAGTGAGCCGCCTCAAAGTAGGGAGCCGCCGTATCGGTGTCAACGTCATGGGGTAGAGCTGGCCACCTGCCGCTACGCCCATCGCTCGTTCGGCGGTCGTACCTCGATCTGGCCACTCTCGGCCGCGAGTGGTGATATTCGGTCTTGACCCTAAAACCGGTCAGCGGCAGGGTTGCTGCAACCCCTCCGGCAATCCGTCAGGAGACGACGCGATGGCATCCCGGCATGAGAAAGGCCGCGGTATATCCCGCAAGGACCTGCTCAAGGCGGGAGGGGCGCTGGCGCTCGTCGCCGTTGGCGTGCCTGGGTGTGACCTGCTCTCCACCGACCCGGGCAGCGACCGGTCCGGCTCAGGCCGTGGCGCCCGGGGCATGGAAGCGCCAGACCTGGCCAAGAAGGTCAAGGACGGCACGCTCCCCGCCGTGAAGAAACGCCTGCCGGAGAAGCCGGTCGTCGTGGAGCCCGTCGACCGGACCGGACAGTACGGCGGGGAGTGGCACACGGTGCTGCAGGGCAGTGCCGACTCGTCGTGGGCCAACCGCATCCTCTGTTACGACTACCTCCTGCGATGGGACGCCGAGTGGAAGCAGATGCTTCCCAACCTGGCTGAGCGATTCGAGGCCAACGCCGACGGCACCGAATACACCTTCGTACTCCGCGCCGGGATCAAGTGGTCCGACGGCGAACCGTTCACGGCCGACGACATTGTCTTCGCTCAGAACGAGGTCCTCAACAACACCGACCTGTGGCCCGTGGCACCCTGGCCCGCGCAGGCCGAGAAGATCGACGACCTCACCGTACGCATCACCCTCGCAGAACCAGACGGACTCTTTCTGCAGCGGCAGTGCACCGCTCTGGGCCGCTACCTCATCGCGCATCCACAGCACTATGTGAAGCAGTTCCACGTCGATCACAATCCCGAAGCGGCCGCGATGGCAGAGGCCGACGGTCTCGAGGACTGGATGGCGTTGTACACCGCGAAGGTGGACCCGCTGCTCAACGTCGACCTTCCGGTCCTTTCGGCATGGAAGTTCAGCCGCCCTGCCGACGGTGGCACGCGTGCTGTCGCGGAGCGCAATCCGTACTACTGGAAGGTCGACACGGACGGACGGCAGCTTCCGTACATCGACCGGGTCGTCTTCGAAGTGATCAGCGACGTGCAGGTCATGGTCACCAAAGCCGTGGCCGGCGACTTCGACATGCACTGCCGGCACTTCAACACCCTGACGAACAAGCCGGTGCTGGCCCGTGGGCGCACGAGAGGTGACTACGACTTCTTCGACCTGCGTTCGGGATCGATGAACCATACGCTGATCCAGCTCAACCTGACGCACAAGAACCCGATGTTGCGGAAGATCTTTCAGAACAAGGCGTTCCGGATCGGTCTCTCACACGCGATCAACCGGCAGGAGATCATCGATACGGCGTTCCAGAAGCAGGGAGAGCCGTGGCAGACCGCTCCGCGCCCGGAGTCGGAGCTCTTCGACGAGGAGATGGCCAAGCAGTACATCGACTACGACGTCGACCTGGCCGAGCAGCACCTCGACGAGGCCGGCTATGCCGACCGCGACGCCAACGGTAGGCGACTCGGCCCGGACGGAAAGCCGATCACCTTCTCCCTCGAGTTCAGTGGCGAGCTCCGCCCCGAGTGGGCCGACACGGCGCAGCTGCTTGCGACGTGCTGGAAGGCTGTCGGCATCACCGTCACAGCCCAGTCGCGCAACCGCGCACTGTGGACCGAGCGGGTGGAGGCCAACGAACACGACGCCGTGATCTGGCAGGGCGACCAAGGGGCGTTCAACGCGCGTGCCACCATCCTCGAACCGTTCTACTTCTTTCCGCAGAACACGGGATCGCGCTATGCCATCCGGTGGGCAGAGTGGTATGCGACCGGCGGGGAGTTGGGCGAGGAGCCACCGGAACCGAACAAACGCCAGATGGAGCTCTACGACCAGATCCTCGCCACGACCGACCAGGACCAGCAGGTCGCACTGATCAAGGAGATCCTCGCGATCGCCAAGGAGGAGTTCCAGGTCATCGGTGTGGGACTCGAAGCCAGTGGATACGGCATCGTCAAGAGCAACTTCCACAATGTGCCCGCCGAGATGATCGACACCTACACCATCCAGACGCCCGGACAGACACATTCGGAGCAGTACTTCATCCAGGCATAACCATCCCAGAGGGCCCCGTGTCCGTCGTGGCCGTACGAACTCAGATGTCGGATAGCCTGGACAGGATCTCCGCGACGAACTGGTCCTTCCCAGCGATGTAGGCCTGGCGGTCACCGGGATACTTCACGGCGAGCTCCTGTTTCAAGCGGGCGTACGCATCTCTGGCTTCGGGGTTGGTTCTGAGGCCTTCTCGAAAACGCACATAGTCTCGCCAGGCCGGACCGCCGACGGTGACAACATGAAGGTTCACCAGCCGGTGGCGCGGCTGGTCCTCCCACCCGAACATCAGGTCGACGACATCCGCATCACCGCTACCACGGTAGAGAAAGCCCAACGTCTCCAACGCGGCGGTGAGTGCGGTCGGGTCGGTGCCTGGCGGGAGGCCGACCGCGATGTCAAGGATGGGTTTCGCCGCCAGTCCTGGCACCGAGGTCGAGCCGACGTGTTCGATTTCCACGTCCACGTCCACGTCCACGTCCGCCTCGGCCAAGGCCGCTTGGAGGTACGCGGCAACCTGTTCGTACACCTCGGCCCATCGCGGATTACTTGGCACCACACTGACGACACCTCTGGTGAGGCCAAGACCTGATCCGTCGAAGAAGTCCACGAACTGTAGTATCGCTGACGTGCGAACCGATGTGTACGTGGCCGAGTGGCGCCGGATGCCGCCATTGCAGCGAGCAACCGAAGCGCACCGGCCATTCTCGCGTTCCGCGTGACGTAGCGGTCTGCTACGTCGGTTTCGTTCTTCTCCAGCCGCCTGAGCGAGCTGCCACCTTCCGCCGACTAGCGGGCGTGCAATCCTTCGCGGCTGGATGGACGACGTGGTTCGCGGTTTCATCACTCGGGAGCCACCACATGCAGGAACCCAAACGGAAGAAGTCTCGGTCCAGGACCCGATCGCGCCGGGCACAGTGGAAGGCCAAGCCACCCGCACTGGTGGTGTGTGGAAATTCGGCGTGCCGGTTACTCACGCACGTCGCCAGACCGTGGTTACGAGAGCAGGGTGAGTAGGCGTTCGGCTTGCCGCCGCGTCGTGCCGATCGGATTACGGGCATGGGCAGGTCCACCTGGCAGTAGCATGAGGAGCCAGACGAACGCGCACAGCCGACGCAGCTCGCCCAGTCTGGCCAGCTCGACGGGTGCGAGATCGAATGCCGTCAGCAGTGCCGGGACGTCCATCGCATCGCCGATCCAGGCGGACAGGTGCTCGACCAGTTCGGCAACCTCATAGGCCCGGTCGCTTCGGCCGGAGTCCTCGAAGTCGACCATCATGACCTGCGTACCATCCCAGAGGTAATTGGCGAGATTGCCGTCTGCGAGACCGAAGACCGGCGGCGGATCGGCTTCCACCACATCGGCAGACAGTTGGTGAATCCACGCCGATCCCATGTCGTACGCCTGGCGAACCAACGGGTCGGTCCCCAGCTGAGGTGGCGAGGCGATCGAATGCGCGACCTGCCCAACAAGCGCGGCGGGATGTCCGATCCGTCGCGGCAGTTTCGCCAGTTCGCACGCCGGAATCGCCCGGTGAAGTCGGCCGACCGCAGCCGCAAGCGCGTCGATCTGTGCCGAGGTGAGAAGTGAGGAACCCAAGGGCTCTGCGGCAAGTCGGGACATCACGACGGTGGGAGGAACGCCGGTCAGGTCCGCCCTGATCGGTCGCGGCGCGAGCCCAGGCAGGTGAGCGGCGAGCAACGTCAGGCCCGCCCATTCGCGCCGATGCTCGCCGCGACTCCACGATCGGAAGCGCTTGATCACGATGTCTGCACGAATGGTGACGTCGTGCGTGGAGGAGCCGGTGTCATGCACGCCCGTCCTCCTCGGCTCGGACCAGCCAGTCCAGAAACCCCTGTCCAGCAGGGCGGTTCGGCTAAGTACTCACGTCGACGGTCGGTTGATCGACTCGACAGCCGCGAGCCAGATGTCAGTGAAAGCGTCACCGTCGACGTCGTCGAGTACCTTGATGGCCCGCCCGTCCGATGTGGGGTGGAATCGCAACACATGGTTGTCAAGGACGGGTTGCAGGCGATGCGCGGTCACCTCAACTCCCTCCCACCCAACTGCCACCGCACAGGTGACGGGATCCCAGTGGAAGTTGAGGAGATCGTCCGGAAGACCGGAGTGGGCGCGACCGAGTTCCCGCATTCCGTTGTCGCGTCCATAGACCTCGGCCTGCTGTGCCAGGAGTTCCCCGAACGGTCCGGCCGCGCGGAGTCGGGGCAGGTCGGCAGTGCGCAGATGACCCTTCATGGTGCCCGGCAACGTCGCAAGGGTGAGATCTGCCGTCTGCGCGACGATTTCGGCGGCACGCGTGTCCCATTGAACGTTCCAGTCCATGTCCGGTCCCCACGCGGGAAGGCCATCGTCGGGCGGATGAACCCAGCCACCCATGACCACCACGGGCGCGCGGCCGAGAAGACCCGGCCGACTCACCTCCAGCATCGCCAGATTCGTGCAGGGCCCGATGCCGACGATCGTCGCGCCCAACTCCACACTCTGCTGGAGCAGGTCCAGTGCGTCGCCTGGCCGAGCGGGCAGTGGCACAGCTGTGCGTGGCCAGTACCTCTCGTCGTCCACGATCGGGTCGGCGCTCCGTAGCGTCGTCAGTGACAGTTCGGCGCCGGCGGCGAGGGGAATGTCGCGGCGGCCGACGAGATCGAGGCAGTACGCCGCATATCCAGCCCGGCGACCCCCGGGATCGATCGTGGTCGTGATACCGACGATCTCCACGTCGGGCCACCCGAGAAGCAGCCCAAGAGCGCAGATGTCGTCCGGGTCGCCGCCGAGATCGGTGTCGAGATGGATCCGCACCCCATGAGTGTGCCCGGACTACGGCGTCGGCGACAGGTCTCCGGCCCGTCGGATGCATGACGCGGCGACTGCCGCGTATGAACGGCAATGGACCACGAAATCTGATGGGACCCCGTCCATCCCCTATTCGGGCCGGCGAAGCGTCAGTGACTGGAACCGGCCGTCAGGAATTGCCATCGCGTGGAAGTCGACGATCTCGAATTCCCGAGCTGATTCCCGCTGAAGCTCCTCGTCGGTACGGAAGCAGAAGAATCGCGGTGGATCATGATGATCGCTGCGCGCGAGGCCTTCCTCGGACTGGCCGCCATAGACTCCGAGAAAGAAGAGGCCGCCCGGCCGGAGCACGGATCGGATGACAGCCAACACGGCCGACAGGTCGGCGTGCGGAACGTGCAGCAGACAGTTCAACGCATAGATGGCGTCGAACGACTCCGGCGGAAACTCCTCGCCGAGCCCGAGGAAATCTCGTACGCGGGCGTCGATGCCCTTCGCCACGCACCGCGCCACCATCGCGGGCGAGAGGTCGGTCGCCACGACATCGAGCCCGTTCTCTGCGAAGAACAGGCTGTCCTGACCGGTACCAGCGCCGATCTCCAGGAGCCGTCGGCATTCCTGCTCGCGAAGTCGGCCGAGGAAGCCGGCGCGTTCGGCCACCTTCCACGCACTCTTGGTGTCGCTGTCACGCGACTCCGCACCGCCGTCGTAGGACGTGCGAAGTCCCTGGATGACGTCGGCGTAGGCAGAATTCGGTCCAGCGGGCGACAGGTTCACGGGCAGACCTCACTCGGAACGACGATGGTGCTACGGGGGAGGCGCGGACCTCCCGCATCATAGGGGCCGACCCAGGGTCCGGGCAGCCACAGAGCAATACAGGCCACAGAGCCAACAGAGGGGGCCACTCAGAGCGGCCCTGACCGGGACGAGCGGCTCAGACGCCGTGGCCACCTCCGCGCAGGTTAGCGAGCCGCTGTTGATACGCGGCGCCACACCGGCACTCGGGGTCCTCGCACAGCAGGGCACGCGGATCCGCCGCAACGAGACGCTCGGTCGTGGACAGCACGTCCGACACGGACAGCCGTCGCGCGCGGCAGCGGCCGATGCGCACCTCCGTGGTCACCGGAGCAAGGAGGCCTTCGATCTCGCCGAAGCGATGACTTTCACCAGGGATGTTCGGCAGCTCCATCCAGACACCCGGTGCCTTCTTGGCGTACCGGTAGAACCGCGAACGCCCCAACCGCTGTTCTGCCAGATGGATGGCGGTGCTGGAGGTGTGACCGACGCCGAGGAGTACGACGTCGCCGCCGAGCTCTCCCAGCTCCTCTATCGGACCGAGCGGCCAGTCGAGGCGTCCAGCGTCGACCAGTGGGCGCGCATCCGGGCCGACCGCGAGGTAGGTGAACAGCGGATGGTCGCCGCGTTCGTGGGGGAAGTTCTGCCGCATCGTCTCGGCAATCGTGCCGAGCCAGGAATCCACCGGGAGATCCTTGGAATATACGGTCGCCTTCGCCAGCGCATCGTCGAACTCCTGCCACGTCTGGGCCTGATGGCAGGCGTTGTCCGGGCGGGTAAGCCCCGGCGGTGCGGGCAGACCGGTCAGGTCCCAGGCGCCGGCCGAGACCATGACCGTGCCGCACACATCGACGAGTGCGCGACAAACGGCCTCGGCGCCGCCGTCGACGCGACCGAACGAACGCAAGGACGCGTGGACCAGTACGCGGGACGCCTTGCTGAGGCCCAGCTGCCGTAGACCCTCGGCAATCATGTCCTGGGTGACAGGGCAAGACTCATCCATCGCAGGTAAGCCCGTCAGACCTGGCCGGGAGAAGCACGTCACTCAGAAACATGCATGGCAGCTTGGCGAAGCCCCATGCACTTGCCAACCCGATTTCGTCCCCGCGTACTCTCGGCTGACGGCGCAGATGGAACGCCGTTGTCAGCCGGGGAAGTCCATGGAACTCGGAGGCAGGGTTTGCTCGGAGCCCTTCGGGAGCCGGTTTTTGAAGGCCCGTCGTTCAGCGCGGTCGCTCCACGGGAGTCTTTCCTTGTGGCGCCGCTGGACGAGTCCCAGCACAACAAGAAGCACGGCAATACCAGCAAAAATCAGTACGATCCCCATGGCAGGGAGGGTGACACGCGTCGGCCGTCATGTCCATGGGCGAGACGGATCGTGCGCGCCAGGTCAGGGCAGGTAGCCCCACGCCTTGGCCAACGGACGCAGGTCCTCGTGCACCTCGTCCGCCTCGGGGAGTGGACGGCCGGGCTGGATCGACCCGGTACGAATCTTGATGCTCCAGTCGCCGATCCCGGCCCTGAACTTGCCGTGCTCGCTGCGTCCGTACTCCAGCATGTGGGAATCCCAGCGGACTCCGAGGTACGCGCAGATCTGCTTCGTCACCGTGGCCGGATCGGCGGTGAGGTCCTCGTAGCGCACGACCAGGCCGGGATGAGCCTGGCGCGCCTCCTCGACACCGTTCAGGTACGTGAGGGCCTCGCGGATTGTGGGTGCGAGCTCCCGGTCCGGCCTGGACTCCATCAAGGACGCGACCACGGACGCGGGATGGCGGAGCAGGAAGATGAAGCGGGCCTTCGGCCAGCAGGCGAGCAGCCGTTCGTGGTGGGTCGCGTTGGCGGGCGTCTTGTCGACCAGGACCCGCTTGCCGCTACGGACGAGTTGGCGGTGCAGTACGCGGTCCCACAGCAGGTGCTCCAACTCGTCGCGATCGAGGTGAAGCTCCTTCATCGCGACCTCGGCGTACGGCTTGTCGAAACTCACCCGGGTGAAGCGCAGATGCAGCTCGTGTGGCGCACAGATGGCCGGGTGGCTGTTGAGCAACACCCGCAACAGGGTCGAGCCGGAACGGACCCCGCAGATCACGAAGACCGGCGACGGGACCAGTCTGGCGTCGGCTGCCCTCGACCGTCGTACCTGGCGCCGGCGGGCAGGACCCCGGAGGGCTCGCCGCGCTCGTCGTGCCGACTTCAGGAGGGTCGGGTGGTCGGCCAGGCGTGTCTTCAGCTGGGTACGCATGTCAGCCGGGATCACGGAATCGACACCAATCTGCAGAGATCCGGACGTTGTTGGTCAAGAAATGGTAACGGTCACTCCCCGCGTGATGCTGAGCGGGCACCGAGCGTCATCACGTCCACGAGCGGTGCCCGCACACCACCGAAGTACCCGGTATTGGGCATGACGAAAGGTTGGCGTCCGCCCGAACGTGTCCCGCGAGCCTGGACCAAACCTCCCACAGAGGTCGCCAACCCGCCAACCGACGCGATCCAGGCCACCTTCCCGACCAGTCGGTTATCGGGACTAGTCAGTTATCGGGACTGGTCGGTCCCGCATGGCCTCGGCTAGCGGCGGGCACTCACGGCACGGACATGCCGTCGTACGACGTCGCACCGGGTGCGAGCTTGCGGTAGCCGTCCTTGTCCACCACCAGGAGCGGATCGGGGCCGATGGCCGTGACGGTGGCGCCGGCCACGACGGCGTTCGAACGTTCGGTGAGGGCGATCGCGGACCGTCCGTGGGTCGCCGCCCACACGATCTCGCGCGGCAGGTCGGCATCGCGATGGTGGACGAAGACGCCGTAGCCGGCGGTCAGGTCGGCACCATGCGTGTCGGTGAGCCCGACCTCGTTTCGGTCGATGTGCGCGATCGTGGTGATGTCGGCGCCGAGCAGGGCAGCGCCGGCGCTGCCGCCGAACACCATCCCGCCGCCCAACACGAACTCCCGGAGCTGCTCGAGCAGCTTCCACCGGCGGATGATCGACAGCAGGCGATAGGTGTTGCCACCACCGATGTAGATCGCGCGGTAGTCGGCAGGGAAGACCGGCCGGTCGCCGGTCCACAGGGAGATGTCACCGACCCCCAGCGGTTCGTAGACGCTGCGTACCCACTCCACGCAGTCGGTGTAGTCGTGGGTGGACGGGTCGAGCGCCACCGGCCAGTACGACACTGGACCGCCGCCGATCGCCCTCGCGAACTGCCGGTCGAGTGGATACGAGTCGCGGGCACCCCCGCCGCCGCCGAGGAAGACCCATCCGGGCATGGCGCTACCCCCTCACCGATGGACCGTCGAAGAGGCTGCTCACGGACTCGCCGAGATGGATCCGCCGGATCGCCTCGGCGAACAGCGTCGCGACCGAACGGACCCGCATGGTGGGCAGCACCTTGTCGGGACTGAGTGGAACGGTGTTGGTGATGACGATCTCGTCGATGTCATCCTGGCTGGCCAGGCGTTGGATGGCCTTGCCGGTGAAGAGTCCGTGCGTGCACGCCAGGGAGATCCGGCGGACCCGGCGTTCGCGCAGGCGTTCCAGGAGCTTGAGGATCGAACCCGCGTTGGCGATCTCGTCGTCGAGCACGATGACGTTCTTGTCGTCGACGTCGCCCACGATCGCGTCGATGCGTACCTCGTCGTCGGCGAGGCGTTGCTTGCTGCCGGCGGCGACCGGGAGGTTGAGGATGCGCGCGAACTGGGTGGCGGGCTTGGCGTTGCCAAGGTCCGGCGACACCACCACGGTGTCACGCAGGTCGCGGCCGGCGAAGTGCTTCGCGAGCTCGGCGACGGCGGTGAGGTGGTCGACCGGGATGCTGAAGAACCCGTGCACCTGAGGTGCGTGGAGGGCCATGGTGAGCACGCGGTTGGCGCCGGCGGTGGCCAACAGGTCGGCGACAAGCCGCCCACCGATCGAGATCCGCGGCATGTCCTTCTTGTCCGACCGGGCGTAGGCATAGTGCGGGATGACCGCGGTGATGTTCGCCGCCGAGGCGCCGCGGGCCGCGTCGAGCATGAGGAGCAGCTCCATCAGGTGCTCCTGCACGGGCGGGACGATCGGCTGCACGAGATAGATGTCGCGCTGCCGGCAGTTGGCCTGCAGCTGCACCTGCAGACAGTCGTTGCTGAAACGCTGGATCTGCATGGGCGAGAGATCGACACCCAGGTCCGTGCAGATCTCGCGAGCCAGCTCAGGGTGGGCACTTCCGGTGAAGACGCCGATGTCGCGCATCTGCCGCATGAGGTGAGCCGTTCCTGTCGGGGTTCTCGACGTCCTACGACCGACACCAGCGTATCGACCGGCCTGCCCGCAATCCCCCGGGAGGAGCGCTTCGTACGACCCTTTCGTACGCGACGACTCCTTCGTTACGTCCCTCCTACGAAGTCGATGTGCGACCGCTGGGACCGCGCACGGCCGCCCCGGGCACGGCCCTGCTGCGATCTAGGTCGACCAACTCCACCGGGTGGGGTTGTGGAGTTCGGCCTCCCATCCGTAAACGACTCGGGGCCGGACGCGGTACGCCGGACCGGGCGCGATTCCGGGTGCGGCCACACTTTCGCCCGCGACAAAGGCCCTGTAGTCGTATTTGTGGTTGTTTGCGTCGACGTAGCGCTGGAGCTCATCGCCGTCCACGACCCGCTCGCCGGCGCCTTCGACGATGACGACGTCCTGGCTGCTCTCGAGATGGACGGTGGCCTCGGTGTTGCCGGCGAGGTTCGCCGCCGCGACCGGTGACCCGGCGGCGAACACGAAGCTGTCGTCGAGCCAGACGCCCCACACGGGTCGGACGTGCGGGCGTCCAGCGGCAGAAGCGGTGGCGACCCAGTAGTTGAGTGCGGTGGTGAGCCGTTCTTCGGCCCACCCCCAGGGCAGCAGGTCGGAGGGGACGACGGACCCGAACATCCTCGGTGGTGCGGCCTCAGGAGTTCTCACGCGCCCGAGTATTCCGCTTTGGTAGGAGATCCCGGAACCCCTGGGAGTGTCGGGGCGGAAACACAGAGTTAACACCAGGGGGATCCGCGGCGTCGCCGCCCCGAGAGCCCGTCAGGTGGTGGTGCGCGCGGCGCGGTGTCGTCGTACGCCGATGAGGCCACAGGCAAGGCCCAGGGCAACCCAGCCGGCGAGGACGAGTCCAGGCTGAGTGGCGGCGGCGGAATCGAAGAACGCGGTGCTCCGCAGCAGCGATCCGCCCGCGCCAGGTGGGAGGAACTGCCCGGTGACGCCGACCCAGGACGGCAGCAGCTCCGGTGCGCTGGTCACCCCTGAGAACGGATTGCCGACGAACATCATCAGGATGGCCGCGAGTCCGAGTCCGGCGGGCCCGATGGCCGCTCCGAGCCCGGCCACCGTGGCCGAGATCGCCAGCACGGTGAGGCCTATGGCCCCCGCGTTGACCCACCAGTCACCGCCGAGTGCGCCGAGCCATTCCTGCGCGACCCACACGGCTGCGACGCCGGCGAGTGCCGACGTGACGAGCAGCCCGGTCGCCTGCGCCAAGCCCGGGCGCGACACCACGAACGTCGCGATGCCCGTGGCGATACCGGCGAACACGAGCGGCAGGACGGCAACGCTCAGCACGGTGCCGCGCGGATCGTCACGGGTGGTGGGAACGACGTCGACGACCTTGGGTGGCGCCAGCGCGTTCCCTCCGGCCTGGGTGTCGGCGCCGGTCTGGGCGCCGGCGCCACCCAAGGGGCCGTCGGGATTCGTGACCGCCTGGGTGAGCAGTTGCGCGACGAGCGGGCTGGCCGCCGACGCCGTGAGCAGGGTGATCCCGTCCGGTGCGGTGACGATGGCGCCGTAGACCTCGCGGTCCTCGATCGCCGACCGCGCGGCCGCCTCGTCTGCGTACTGATGGATCTCGAATCCACCATCGCTCGCCTGCTCCAGCTTCGTGCTGAGTGCGCCTGTGGCCTGGGCCGGGCCGGCGACTCCGAGGGGAAGGTCGCGAGGTTCGAGGTTGGCCGACGGCCAGGCGAACAGGCTGAGCATCCCGGCGACCGCAAGGGGGACGAGCAGTGCGACGCCGAGCAGTTTCGCGGCGCTGTGGAGCTTGCCGCCGGAGTGTGGCGGCTTCGCGGCCTCGAGTTCTGCGGTCGAGCTGGTGGCCATGACGGTGTCCCTCCTGTGACCGGACCAAAGAGAACGAACGATTGTTCTTTTATGGCCATCAGGCTGAGGTCGATCGAGGTCGTTTGTCAAGAAGGAACGTTCGTTTTATGTTCTGGGTATGCCACGCGTCTCCCAGGAGCACCTCGAAGCCCGCCGCCTGCAGATCGTCGACGCCGCCCGGAGGTGCTTTCTGCGCAACGGGTTCCATGCCACGTCGATGCAGGACATCCTGCGCGAAGCGGGCCTGTCCGCTGGCGCCGTCTACCGCTACTTCCCCAGCAAGGACGAGCTCACCGCGGCGATCGTGGCCGACGCCATCGCCAGGCTCCGCGAGGCGTTCGAGACCCTGGTCGAGTCCGACCCGCCACCGCCGATCGACCAGGCGTTCACCCGGATCGGGCGGACGATCCAGCGGATGGACGAGGAGTACGGGCTGGCCCGTCTCGCCATCCAGGTGTGGGGCGAGGCGGTGCGGTCACCCGAACTCGCCCAGCGGCTCCGCGACCTGATCGTCGGCGTCCGCGGGCTCATGGTCCGGATGGTACGGATCTACCAGGGGCGCGGCGAGATCAGCCAGGACGTCCCTGCCGAGAAGGTCGGCCCGGTGATCGCCGGCATCTTCCCCGGCTTCATGCTCCAGCACGTCCTCTTCGGCGATGTCGACGCCGAGATGGTGGGCGAAGCGGTCCGGGCGCTGGTCGGTGGTCGCCTCCTGGATGACAGCGACGACGAACCGGCCTGAGCCCGCCACCCGCGCGATCCAAGCGCCCTCATAGCCCGAGCCGTGATGCGGTTCACAGCGGCGACCGACTTGTGTCGTACGGAAGGAAAGCGCACCATAGGTCGAGGAAGTTACTCGCAGGTAGCATTGGGGTGGATGCCACCGCAGTTGCAGCCGGTGACCAAGGGGAGCGACGGACCGATGAGCCACTACAAGAGCAACCTCCGCGACATCGAGTTCACGCTGTTCGACGTCCTCGGCCGAGAGGCGGTCCTCGAGACAGGGCCGTACGCCGACATCGACCGCGACACCGCCCACACCATCCTGGCCGAGCTGGACCGCCTGGCGCGCGAGGAGGTCGCCGCGTCGTACGCCGAGAGTGACCGCACGCCGCCCGTTTACGACACCGCCACCCGGAGCGTCCGGCACACCGAGACGTTCAAGAAGAGCTTCCAGGCGTGGACCGACGCGGAGTGGTGGCGGCTCGACCTGGAGCCTGCCCTCGGTGGCCAGCCCTGCCCACCGTCGCTGCGGTGGGCGGCGTCGGAGCTGGTCCTCGGCGCCAACCCGGCGCTTTTCATGTACGCAAGTGGCCCGCGGTTCGCGACCGCGATCTGGCGTAACGGGACGCCGACCCAGAAGAGGTTCGCCCAGCACATGATCGACCGCCGGTGGGCCGCGACCATGGTGCTCACCGAACCCGACGCCGGATCCGACGTCGGCGCCGCCCGTGCCAAGGCGTACCCCCAGGAGGATGGGACGTGGCACATCGAGGGCGTCAAGCGGTTCATCACCGGCGGCGAACACGACCTCTCCGAGAACATCGTCCACCTCGTCCTCGCCCGTCCGGTCGGTGTGGAGGGCGCGGGTGGTCCGGGCACGAAGGGCCTGTCCCTCTTCATCGTCCCGAAGTTCCACGTCGACCTGGAAACCGGCGAGATGGGCGAACGCAACGGCGTCTATGCAACGAACGTCGAGCACAAGATGGGTCTGAAGGTGTCGACGACGTGTGAGCTGACGTTCGGCGAGGACCCTGCTCAGCCGGCGGTCGGCCACCTGCTCGGCGAGGTGCACGACGGCATCCGGCAGATGTTCCAGATCATCGAGTACGCCCGGATGCTGGTCGGTACGAAGGCGATCGCCACGCTGTCCAGCGGCTACCTCAACGCGCTGGACTACGCCAAGGAACGCGTCCAGGGCGCCGACCTCACCCAGGCGACGGACAAGACCGCGCCGCGGGTGCCGATCACCCATCATCCCGACGTACGACGGTCGCTGCTCACCCAGAAGGCCTACGCCGAGGGTCTGCGCGCACTCGTCCTCTACACGGCGTCAGTGCAGGACGACGTCGCGCTCGGCGAACACGCCGGTACGCCCGACGAGGCCGCCGCGAGCCTCAACGACCTGCTGCTGCCGATCGTGAAGGGCTACGGTTCCGAGCGGGCCTGGGTCCTGCTCGGCACGGAGTCGCTGCAGACCCTCGGCGGGTCGGGGTTCCTGCAGGACTACCCGATCGAGCAGTACGTGCGTGACGCGAAGATCGACACGCTGTACGAAGGGACGACGGCGATCCAGGGTCTCGACTTCTTCTTCCGCAAGATCGTGCGGGACCAGGGTCAGGCGTTCGGGCGGTTGGCCGGGGAGATCCAGGCGTACGCAACGTCGGGGAGTGGCGGCCGGCTCGCCGTCGAGAAAGGCCTGCTCGCGAAGGCTCTGGACGACGTACAGGGCATCGTCGGCGCGATGGTCGGCTTCCTGCTGGCGTCGCGGCCGGACGCGGCTGACTCCGATCCCGCGAGTCTCTACAAGGTCGGGCAGAACACCAGCCGGCTGCTGCTGGCGGTGGGTGACGTGGTGTGCGCGTGGCTGCTGCTCCGCAAGGCCGATGTCGCGTTGGACCGGTTGGCGGATGCTGGTGCGGGCGATGAGGCGTTCTACGAGGGCAAGGTCGCCGCGGCGAAGTGGTTCTGCGCCCAGGTCCTCCCGAAGCTCTCGGCGGAGCGGGCGATCGCCGAAGGCACCGACAACGACCTGATGGCCTTGTCCGAGTCGGCCTTCTGACCTTTGACCGGAAGCTGCGCGGGCGTGGGTCGGTGTGGCGAACGGAAGCGTTGCCCTCTGGCGATGCCCAGAGGGCAACGCCAGAGGGCGTCCGGAGTCGGCGACTGCGCGGCCTGACTGCGGCGCTCAGGACAACCGCGACAGGGTTTCGCCGGCGAGGCGTACGGTGTCGAGGTCCTGGGCGTCGGGGAGGTTGACCAGCAGGCCGTCGAGGCCGGCGTCGAAGTGGGCCTGCACCTGCTCGACCACCTGGTCGGGCGCACCCGCGATCACCGCGTTCTCGAACCAGTCGTCACCCACCTGGGCACGGACGGCCGACGCCTTGCGTTCGGCCTCTTCGACAGTGGCGGCGATGACCAACGTGGCGAGCTTGGTCTTGGTGATGTCCGCCGGATCCCGCCCCAACGCCTCGCAGTGCCGGGCCAGGACGTCCAGCTTGTGCCTGACGGTGGGCAGCCCGCCGAAGATGTTGGAGGCGTCACCATACTGGGCCACCAGTCGAAGCGTCCGCTTCTCGCCGCCGCCACCGATCATGATGGGCGGACCGCCGGAGGTGAGGGGACGCGGAACGTTGAACGCCTCGACGATCTCGTAGTGCTTGCCGGAGAAGCTCGGGCTGTGCTCGGTGAACATCGCCCGGCAGATCTGCAGTGCTTCCTCCAGCCGGTCCATCCGCTCGCCCGTCGGCGGAAACTCGAAGCCGTACGCCCGGTGCTCGACGTCATTCCACGCCGCGCCGAGGCCAAGGATCCCCCGGCCGGCCGAGATCACGTCAAGGGTCGTGACGATCTTGGCGAGCAGCGCCGGGTTGCGATAGGTCACGCCGGTGACCATGGTGCCCAGCTTCGCGGTACGGGTGCGGGCCGCCAGAGCACCGAGCAGGGTGTAAGCCTCGAACATCGGATCGTCGGGCTTCCCGAGTCCGGGTAACTGGTAGAAGTGGTCCATCACCCACACCGAGTCGAAGCCGGAGTCCTCCGCGGTGGTGGCGATCGAGGCGACCCGCTCGAAGAGCTGGTCGGGTGGGACGTCTGGATAGGTGAACAGCGGGATCTGCAGGCCGAAGCGGGTCACACTCATGCCGGCAAGTTTACGTGCCGGCTAACGATCCGTCCGCCGGTGGACGACCAGGTCCGGCGCGGACGGCTCGTGCACCGTGGTCACTCGTGTGTGGGTTATGGCCCGTACGACCTTCCACGTCTGCGCCGGTGTCCGCACGGACCGGCGGCCGGCCATGCGGACACTGGCGCAGACCCAGGTCGGCGCGGTCAGGGGCGGGACACGCGGAAGTAGTCGAACACCGCTGTCGCCGGCCCGAACTCCTCGGTCGTCGCGGGTTGGGAGCCCTGCGACACGAGTCCGACCTTCGGCGTGGAGTCGGCCGGCAGAGTCCACGTGAGGCCCCAGGTCCAGTGCACACCGTCGGTGCTGGACCCGGCGCGGAATCGGTGCTCGCGCGTGTCCGGGTCGAGGGTGTGCAGCAGGCGCAGCCAGGTCGTCTCGCCCGGCGCTCCCGCGAGCCCACCTCCCCACGACCGGCGGCCCTGGAACACCGTCTCCTTCCCGAACTCCGCGATCCGCGTCGGCCCGACCGCGACCACGTCGAAGCGGAGGAAGTCGTCGTCACCCACGTAGGCGATCAGACCCGCCTGCTGGAAGTTCCGGACCGTGTCCTCCCCGAGGTCGAGATCGAGCTTCGTCTCCACCATGTAGTCGCCGTCCGGCATCGACTCGCGCAACAGCAGGCCCGGCGTACCGCCTCCCACGAGGTCGGCCGTCTGCGTCGGCCACACGAGAGCACCGTCGCTCACCGCCGCCTCCGGGTCCTCCCGCAGCCAGGACCAGCCGGTACCGAGGCCGTCGGCGAAGTCGTCGGAGTACGCAGCGGCGACCTTCCCCGGCTCCGGATCCGGCACAGCCTTGGTGACGGGAGTGAAGAGGCCGGTGGCGGAGAAGTTGTCGGCCTCGCCGCCGTTGGCGCCGACCAGCCCGGCCCGGCCGCTCCGGTCGAGCCCGCGCGGAACGTCGAGGGAGACCTTCGCCCACGGGTCGCCCAGTCGCGCATCGGTGATGTCCGCGGTGACCCGGGTCCCGCGCGCCTCCAGGGCGAGTACGTGCCATGCGGTCGCGTCGAAGCCGGCTGGGAGGGGGACGGCCTTGGTGCGTGCGTCCGGACCCTGGCCGGCCTCGAGCCGGAGTTCGTTCGCGCCGGCGTCGAGGATGGCGCGGACGCCGATGCCGTCGCCGTCGGCCCGTGCCAACACCCCGGCGCTGCCGATGCCGGACTCTGCCGTGCGGACGTCCGCCTCGATGCGGACGTCCGTCCGCGCCAGCGGCTTGGTCACGGCGAGCGCGGCATCGCCAGCGAGTTGGGCGAAGCGGCCGGAGTCCGACCTGTCGTCCGGACCGGCGACGGTGAGCGAGCCGTGGAGGGTACGGAAGTGGTCAGCCGTCGCGTCCGGGTCCTCGAACCGGTCGTCGACCTCACCGCGGACGACCGGTGCGGGTTGCGGCGTGTCCGACCCACCGCGTCCCGCTCGCACGATCGGCCAGCCGTCGATCCAGTCCAGCCGGTCGATGTTCATCGGCCGCATCGTGAAGCCCGGTGAGACGTCGAGCCACGGGTCGTTCCGGTCGATTGCGTGGTAGGCCATGTACATCTCGCCGCTCACGTCGAGCGCCGCCGAGTGGTGGCCGGTGCCGATCCAGGTGTTGCCGTTCGGCGCGATGACGGGTGTGCCACCGGCGCGGCTGGCGAGCAGCGGCTTGCCGAGCTTGTCGACGAACGGACCGGCAGGGCTGGTCGAGCGCCCCACGAACACGGTGTAGCCGGTCGTCGGCCCCGCGCAGCAGTTCGCGGACGACGCGAAGAGGTAGTAGTGGTCCCCGTGCTTGACGACGTTCGGCCCCTCGTAGCGGGACGCCGCGATGTGCTTCGGCTCGGACACCGCCCGGAGCCCGTCGGGGGACAGTTCCACCATCCAGATCCCGGTGCCGTAGCCGCCCCAGTAGAGGTAGTGGGTGCCGTCGGTGTCGGTGAACATCGCCGGGTCGATCACCGTGTCGAAACCGTTGCCGCGCGGCTCGGCCGGGATCAGCGGCTTGTCCGACGGGGTCCACGGGCCGGCCGGGGTGTCGGCGGTCGCGACTCCGATCGCCGGGTCGAAGCCCTGCGTGGTCGTGGTGGTGTCGGGGACCGTGAAGTAGAGCAGGTACTGGCCGTTGAGATACCTGATGTCCGGCGCCCAGAAGCCGGTGGTCGGCGCCGCCCAACTCGGGCGGTGCGTCGCGTCGAAGACCGAGCCCTCGTCCTCCCAGTGCACGAGGTCGGCGGAGGAGGCGATCTTGTACGCCGAGCCGCGCTCGTTGGCCTCGTCGTACGGTCCTCCGGTCGAGTAGGCATACCACCTGCCGTCCTTGCCGCGCATCACGGCAGGGTCGGGGAAGTCGATCGAGTAGCCGCGGGTGACGAAGTTCGTGTACGACGAGCCGGCGGAATGGTGCCCGGACTCTGTGGCCACCGCTGCGGGCGCCTCGGCATCGGTGGACGCCGTGGTGCCCTGGGCCGCGGCATCGATGGGCGCGGTGGTGCCCTGCGACACGGCATGGGTGGGTGCGGTGGTGCCCTGCGACACGGCAGCGAGTGGGGGCCCGGTGAAGGCGGCCGTGGCGAGGCATGCCGCGAGGGCGCCGATCACCGCCGTACTTCGAATCCGCCGGCATCCGTCCATGGCGCTGCCCTCCGGGTGTCCGTGGTGCGACGATCATGACCGTGCTGTCCAGGGTGAGTTCTATTCGTCTTGCACAACGTTGTAAAGATGGCGTCGCTGGCCACCTTCGGCGGGCTGTCTTGTCGGACCGTCGCATGGTCGTCCCGAGCAGCAGACCATGATCAAGAGGCGGAATCGGGGGAGATTCGGCCCGTACACGCCCGGTTCATGCCTCTTGATCATGGACTGGTGTCACCGGCCGGCTCCTCCGTAGGCGCTGCTGGTATCCGACCCGCTAGCTCCCGATCTCGCGGTCGTCCGACCGGGACGCGGCGGTCGGTGCTGCTGCGGCAAGCGGTACGTCGGCGTCCGGTTCGCGTTCCGTAGGTTCCAGGCGCACAACCCCGGCGAGCCGGCGGAGCGGACGCGGCGCCCACCACGCAACAGTGCCGAGCAGCGCCAGCACCGCGGGCACCAGCAGGCCGCGCACGATCGTCGCGTCCACCGCGATCGCGATCAGCATGCCGACACCGAGCAGCTTCATGAACTTCAACCCGCTCAGCGCGAACGCCCCGACGACGATCCCGAGCAGCAGGGCCGCTGCGGTGATCAGCCCGCCGGTCCGCGCCAACCCGTCGACCACCGCGTCCCTGGGCGTACGCCCGGATCGGTAGGCCTCGGCGATCCGGGACAGCAGGAACAGCTCGTAGTCGGTCGAGAGGCCGAAGAGCACCGCCAGCATGAGGACGGGGATCGAGGCTTCCAACGGTCCGGCCTCGGTGCCGAGCAGACCGACCAGGTACCCGTCCTGGAACACCCACACGATGGCGCCGAACGACGCCGTGAGGGAGAGGGCGGAGAGCACCACCGCCTTGACGGGTACGACGAGGGAGCCGAACGCCACGGTCAGCAGGAGCAGGACCGCCCCGGCGAGAACCGTGAGCATCCACGGCATCCGGTCGCCGATCGCGTCGAGCGAGTCGATCAGCGCTGCGGTCGGACCGCCGACCAGCACCTCCCGCGTCCCGGCCGGCGCGGCGATGTCGCGCAGGTGCGTGACGGCGTCCTGCGCTGCCTGGCTCTGTGGGTCGTCGTCGACCTGGGCGGTCAGGACGACGGTGTCACCGGAGGATCCGGCCGGTGCCACACCGGTGATGCCGTCGATCCGGCTCGCCTGCTCGGCGTACGCCTGGACGGCGCGCTGCTCGGGTGCCCGGCCGTCCGAGCCGACGAGAACGACCTGGGCAGCCTCGGTCGAGGCGCCGGGAAGGGTGGCACGGACGTGCTCGGTCGCCATCCGTACGGCGTTGTCCTTCGGCAGGACGGAGGCATCCACCTCGGAGAACTCCGCCCGCAGGAACGGACTCCCCACGACCAGCAGCCCGGCGACGACCACGACGGTGACGAGGGCGGGGCGGCGCATCACCACGCGCCCGACCCGCGCCCATCCCCGCCGGTCGTGTCCCCGCCGGTCGTGGCGGCCCGGGTCGGCAGCGGTCACGCCCGGGCGCCGGCCCCGGCCGATCGGTACGCGCAACCGGTCGATCCGATGCCCCAGCACCGAGAGGAGCGCCGGCAGGACCGTCAGCGCCGAGAGTGCCGCCACGACGACGGCCGCGATGCCGCCGAAACCGATCGAGCGGAGCATTCCCTGCGGGAACACCAGGAGCCCGGACAGCGCCGCCGCCACGGTGAGCCCCGAGACGAGGACGGTACGCCCGGCCGTGCTCAGTGCCACGGTCACGGCGCGCTGGACCGACGCGGCATCGGCGCGGGATCCCGTCGCACCGTCCCCGGCGTCGCCCGCGCGGAGCTCCTCCCGGAACCTGCTCACGACGAAGAGCCCGTAGTCGACCGCGAGGCCGAGTCCGAGCAGCGTCACGACGTTCATCGCGAAGACGGAGACGTCGGTGAACGTGGTCAGCACCCAGAGGACGCCGAGTGCGCCCGTGATCCCGACGGCGCCGACGACCAGCGGGAGTCCGGCGGCGATCAGCCAACCGAAGACGAGGACCAGCACGATCAGCAGGACGGGGAACGAGATCAACTCGGCGCGGGCGAGGTCTGCTTCGGTCTGGGCGTTGACGGCGTCGCCCATCGGCGTCCAACCGCTGAACCGGAGGGTGAGTCCGTCCACGCCGTAGGTCGTCCGGCCGCCGACCGTATCGCCCGTACCCAGCAGGGCGTCTTCGACGTCGGGCCAGGCGGCGAGCTGTCCGTTCTGGTCCTCGGCGCGCAGTTGGATGGCGACGGCGCCGGTCCGGTTGTCGGCTGAGACCAGTGCCGGCTGCTGCCACCACCCGGTCGCGCCCGCGACCTGAGCGTCCGGGAGCCGCCCGACCGCCTGCCGGACAGCGTTCTGCACGGCCGGATCCTGGACGGAACGCCCAGCTGGCACGGTGTAGACCGCGAGCGCGTCGGCCTGGTTGTCGAGGGCCCGCCCCGCGGCCGTTGCGGCGCGCGAGGACTCGCTGCCCGGCACGTCGTACCCACCCTGGTCCATGCGATCGGTCAGGGTGGTGGACGCGGTGCCGGCGAGGATGGCGAGCACGGCCGCGACGGCAAGGACCCACCAGCGACGCCGCGCCACGAAGGACGCCCACTGTGCGAGCATGGAGCACTCCTGACGGCAAACGTTACGAGTCAAAACTTTTTTATGGATCGTAACCTAACGAACGAAAGGTGGTCGCATGGGCAGACCCACCCCGACCGGTGGCAACCCGGGCGAGGCGGGTACGACAGGGCCGGACGTCGATGGCGCGGCATCAGGGTCGCGGCGACCCAGCCGTCGGGACCAGCGTCGCCAGGAGTTACTCGCCGACATCGGTACCGCCACCCGCGAGCTCGTCGTCATCGACGGGCCGCCCGCGGTGACGATGGCCGCCGTCGCCGACCGGCTCGGCGTCACCGCCCCGGCCCTCTACCGCTACGTCAACGGCAGGACCGGGCTCCTCGACCTCGCCTGCGCGTCCGTCATCAGGGAGCTGGCGGCCGCTCTCATCGCCCACCGGGACTCGCTGGGCACCGATCCGCTCGCGCGCGCCCTGGGCGTCTGCCGGGAGTTCCGGCGCTGGTCACTCGCGCATCGGGCCGAGTGCAGCGCGACGTTCTCCCACCGGGCCACCCGGTTCAGCGATCCGAGCGCGACCCCCACCGCCGCCGGAGACGAAGCGGTCGCCGCCCAGCTCGAGCTCGCCTGGGTCATCGAAGAAGCACTCCTCCTGCTGTGGGCCGCCCGGCCGTTCGACGTCGGACACGGCGACGACGCGCTCCCCGAACGCCTGCGCGCAGCCCTCGGCCCCTACCGCTCCCAGATCATGGCGCGGGCGGTCGCGGCCGGTCACACCCTCGAAGAACCCCCGCTCGGCGCGACCGCGGTCCTGTTGGACTACTGGACCCGGATCTACGGGCTGGTGTCGATGGAGGTGTTCGGGCACCTTGCGCATGCCATGACCGACGCTGAGCCGCTGTTCGAAGCCGTTCTCGACGATCTGAGCGCACTGGTAGGACAGAGGCGCTGAGTCCGCCGCGCCGATCGGCTGCGCTGGGTCGGGTGCGCTGGGTCGGGTGCGCTGGGTCGGGCGTGGCGCGTAGTGCGATGCCCGCGGCGACTGTCGCGTTCGCGTACCCGTACGCACCCGCGCCCGCATGCGCGGCGAGGGAGAACGGCCTAATACAGTGCCCGTGGCCACAGGAGCGTCCGCGCACACGAGGGAAGGGTGGGCTTCCATGCCGCAGGCCGGTCGTACGCGTGGGCTCGGGATCCTCGCGCTCGCCGTCGCCGCCGTCCTGGCGGCGGGGTGCAGCGATGACTCTTTCTACCCCGCGACCCTGGAGGAGCTCCCGCCGAAGGACGAGGCGGCGACGCCGGGCCCCGAACCGGAATCGCCCACGCCGAGTGACACACCGTCGCCGACGCCGACCTTCGAGGGTCTCCACGTGAGCTGCGTATTCGTCGACGTGGACGTTCCTGACACCTGGGAGCTGCAGGAGCAGGCGGAGAACACCTGGGCGTACTCCCTGCCGGCCAAGGAGACCGGCGGCGGTGTCGTACGGATCTCCGGCAGTTTCACCGAGGGTGACGGCGAGGCCGCCCAGAAGGACCTCGAAGCCACGGTACGAGGTGAGGACGGGGCCCAGGTCGCGGTCCAGGTCAGCGGCGATGGCGTCGTCATGGGCCGGCTGGCGGTGAAGAAGGGGAACGAGTGGCGCCTTGCCAAGGCGTTCGCGGATGTGGGCATCCAGGTGGTCGAGGTGGGCTACGCCCCAGCCGGTAACGCGACCGACACCAAGATCGAGGAGACCAGGTCCCTGCTGCAGGACGTGGTGTCGAAGGCCGCCCTCGATGGTGCCGGCACCTGCCCCTGACCCCTTGGCCCAGCCCCCTTGCCCCTGACCCCTGCCCGATCCGGGGGCTTGTCGTGGAAGGCTCGGCCGCGCAGTGGGGGGAAGGGCGCAGCAACCCATCACCCGGATGAAGGTGCCCCTTACCCGACAGGCTCCTGGGTGAGGGTGCGCCTCATCCAATAGGTCCGCAGGAGGGTGCCCTTCACCCAACAGCCACCTGGGTGAAGGTGCCCTCATCCAAGTCGAGCGGGTGCCTCAGATCGGCATCGCGACGAACGGGGAGGCGTACGCCACGACGCCGTCCAGCACTTCCGCCATCCGCGCATCGGTCCAGTTGCCACGGTCACGCTCGGCCTCGACCAGCAGCCGGAGCAGGCTCACCTCGCCGGCCGTGGCGATCCCGGTCACCTGCGGATGCTTGAGCACCCACGCGAGCGCCGCGCTGACCTTCTCCTGCTCGTCGAACGGTTCGTACCACGTGGTGTACCGGTGGTCCTCCTCGGTCCAGTTGCGACGCGAGATGGTCTTGATGATCATCAGGCCGGCGTCGACCCGCTGCGTCTCGGCGGCCAGATCGTCCCATGCCGCGCGGTAGTCGTCGTCGCGGCCGAGTGCGTAGTTGAGCGGCGTCAGCACCGTTTCGAACGGGAACCGCTTCAGGGCCTCGCGATGCGTCGCCGGTGCGTCATGGCCGTGGCCGGTGATGCCGATGGCGCTCACCATGCCCTCGTCCCGCGCCCGGATCGCCGCTTCGAGGGCGCCGCCACTGCCGGTGGCCTTGTCGAGTTCGTCGAGGTCGCCGACGGCGTGCAGCTGGATGAGGTCGAGCCGGTCGGTCTGCAGGCGTTCGAGGGAGTTGTTGATCGACACCCAGGCTGCCTCGCGTTCGCGTTCGCCCGTCTTGGTCGCCAGGAAGATCTGGTCCCTGATCCTCGGCATCCACGGCCCGAGGCGCAGCTCGGCCTCGCCGTAGCTCGCCGCCGTGTCGAAATGGTTGATGCCGGCGTCAAGGGCCTCCTGGATCGACTGGTCGGCCACCTCCTGGGTCACCTCGGCCAGCGCCGCCGCGCCGTAGATGAGGACGCTGCTCTGGTGCCCGAGTCGCCCGAGCCGTCGCGTTTCCATAAATGAACTCCGCTCGCGAGTTGTGCCGGGATCTACCGTTGTACGGCGTTCAGCTTATGGCGACCTGGCAACCCTCGGGGCCCGGACGCCAGGCCAATGGGAAACCGGTTCGCCACACCATGCGCCCTGGTGCTGCACCACGTCGCGGCGCGGTTCCATGATCATGAAGGAAAGCGGGCGTATACACCGACAGAATCTTCATGATCACGATCATGATCACCGGAAGGGGCGGGACGAGTCCGGTAGGCCCCGCAGGGCCGGTGGTGGCGGGTCGCTGAGGTACTCACTCGGGCGCGTGGCGGCGGCTCTGGATGATCCGGAACCGGCCCGCGACATAGGCGGCGTCGACGAAGGATGCGTTCGCCGCGGGATTCGCGCCCGTGCCGTGGAAGTCGCTGAACGCCGCCGACTGGTTGACGTACACCCCGTCGGTGAGGTTCTCCGACAGCGCCACCCCCACGTCGAGCGCCACCTCGCGGGCGGCCGCCAGCACCCGCTCCGACGTCGAGTAGACCGCCGCCGTCATCGCACCGCGCTCGTGGCCCAGCCGGCGGACGAGGGCGAGCGCCTCGTCGGTGTCCCGCGTACGCACGAGAAACGTCACCGGGCCGAAGCACTCCCGTCCGAAGACAGCCACCTCGTCGGCGTCGAGCGCGAGGATCGCGGGCGTGCGTACGACCGCATCGGTGTGCACCGGATGCCGCACGGCGCGCGACTCCAGGACCACCTCGCCGCCCAGTGCGGTCGACCCCTCGACCCGGTTGAGAACGGCGTCGTTGACGATCGCGCCGAGGAGTTCGACCGCTCGCCCCTCGTCGGAGAGCAGCTTGTCGACCGCCGCGGCAAGCCCCGCCCCCACCTCCCGGAACGACTTGTGCCCCTCGTCGGTGTCGATCCCGTCGGCGGGTACGAAGATGACCTGCGACGTCGTACACATCTGGCCCGAGTACAGCGCCAGCGTGAAGGCGAGATTGCCCACCAGCCCGCGGAACGCGTGCGTCGAGTCGATGACAACCGGGTTGACGCCCGACTTCTCGGTGTAGACCTGCGCCTGGGTGGCGTGGGACTCGAGCCATTCGCCGAACTCCGCCGACCCCGTGAAGTCGACGATCCTGACCGCGGGATGGGTGGCGAGGTCGCGGGCGATCCCGTCGCCGTCGGCTTCGGCGGCGAGCGTCACGAGCGCCGGATCGAACCCGCGCGCAGCGAGAACCTCCTGGCAGACCTGCACGGTGATCGCCAGCGGCAGCACGGCGCCCGGATGCGGCTTCACCACCACCGGATTGCCGGTGACGAGGGACGCAAAGAGCCCGGGGTAGGAGTTCCAGGTGGGGAACGTCGTACACCCGATCACGACGGCCACGCCCCTGGGCACGACCGTGAACGTCTTCTCGATGCGCAACGGCTCGCCTCTGCCCGGCCGCTCCCACAGGGCCGTCGCCGGGTGCCGGGTCATTTCCGCGTACGCATAGGCGACGGCCTCCAGCGCCCGGTCGAGCGCATGGGTCCCACCCGCCTGGAACGCCATGACGAACGCCTGGCCGGTCGTCGCCATCACCGCGTTGGCCAGCTCGAATACCCGCTTGTGCAGTGCGGCGAGGATCTCGAGGGCGACATCGACCCGCGTGTCGGGCCCGGCGTCGCGCCATTGCGGGATGCCTGCCTGGGCGGCGGTGAGGAGATCGTCGAGACCCGTCGTGGCGACCCGCGGATAGCGGACGTCGAGGCCGATCCCGAACGGTGAACGTTCGGTCGCGACGGTGCCGCTCGCGCCCGGTGCCGTCCGGAGTGGGAAGTCGGTTCCCTGCCAGGCCTCGAATGCGGCGAGCCCTGCTGGCGCGGCCTCCTCGCCGTAGACGCGCGGGCTCGGCGACTCCGGGAACGCCGAGAAGTGGCTACGGTCCCGGATCGCGTCGAGTGCCCGGTCGAGGGCGTCGCGGAGCGGCCGATCGTGGGCGAAACCACCGCTAGCGCCAGGTTGGGCAAGGGTCTTCGAGTCGCCGGGTTGGGCGCGGGTCGTCTGGCTCACGCCGCCAGCGTAGGCCGTCCCTGTGGCAGGCGGTCCGCGTTTTGCCGCGGCGATACCTACGCCGCGGCCTGCCCTCGTCCACCGTCGGGGTCGCGTCCAGGGCAAGAGCCGCCGCGTAGCGGGCGCCCGCGCGGTGGCGGACCGCGTGGCTACGCTCTACCGAGCAGGGGTTGCTCGCACGACAGCTGTCCTGTTCGTACGACCGGTACTCGCCGACCCCGAACGCCTCCGCCCGCTCGACCTGTCAGTCCTCGATGCCTGGTTCCGTCGTCCGGCTGGAACCAGTGATTCGGACGGGCGGCTCAGGGGGGTCAGGCGCCGGGCGGGCGGAACCAGCCGCGCGTGGTGAGCAGGTCCAGCACGCTCGTTGCGACGGCGTCGATCTCTGTCCCGGTCGTGTCGAGCACGAGGTCGGGGTCGGTCGGGGCTTCGTACGGATCCGAGATCCCGGTGAACTCCTTGATCAGCCCTGCGCGGGCCTGCGCGTAGAGGCCCTTGCGGTCGCGGCGTTCGCACTCCTCCAGGGGCGTGGCGACGTGTACCAGCACGAACCCGCCGCCGGCGTCGCCGACCGTCCGCCGGACCTCCGCCCTGGTCGCTGCGTACGGAGCGATGGGTGCGCAGATCGCGAGCCCGCCGTGCCGGGCCACCTCCGCGGCAACGAACCCGATCCGGGCGACGTTGGCTTCCCGGTCCGCCCGGGAGAATCCGAGCCCGGCCGACAGCATGCGGCGCACGACATCGCCGTCGAGCAGGGTGACGGTCCGGTCGCCGCGTTCGAGGATGAGGTCGCGGAGCCGGCGGGCGACCGTCGACTTGCCCGAACCGGAGAGCCCGGTGAAGAACACGACGAGCCCGCGTTCGTGGAGCGGCGGGTGCTCGGCGGCGATGATCGCCGCGATGCGGTCGGGATAGCCGTCCAGGGTGTACGCACCCTCACCCGGTGCCAGCACCCGCGGCTCGTCGAGAGCGAGGGCGACGGGTTCGCCGTAGGCGGCCGCCACGAGCCGGCGCCGCCGGGCGTCGTCGTCAGCGTCGTCGCGGCGGGCGAGCGGGACGGGCACGACGAGCACCCGCCCGGGCAGTAGCGCGGCGACGGCGGTGGTGGCGCGCACCAGTGCCGGCGGGGACAGGGACCGGGACGAGCCGTGGCCGACCAGCGGCAACAGGACGGTCGTGTCGTACGCCGTCACGGACTCGGCCAGTCGCGCGAGATCGGCCGTGGACAGGGGCGCGTCGACCGGGAACGCCGCGGCCTTGCTCCCCGTCAGGACGTCGCGCAGGTCGTCTGGTGTGCGGTGCAGGTGGCGGAACACGCCGTCCTCGCGCGGGGCCAGCGGTGCGACGGACCCGGTGATGACCTGGCCACCCGCCGCCGTTTCCCGGCAGCTGGCGACCGTGAGCCGCGCGACCGGCGTGCCCTCCACATCGGTGAGGTCCACCAGACCGGAAGGCGGGACGGTGATGTCGTCGGGAACGGCGACAGAGACGTCTGGCAGTACGCCGTCGAGGGCGAGTGCGAGGTCGTCGTACTCCGCGGGCGAAGGCGCCCACTGCGGCACGTCGGTGTTGTCCATCGGGCGAGATCACGTCTCCAGGATCAGCGTGATGGGGCCGTCGTTGACCAGTGACACGTCCATGTGGGCCCCGAACCGACCGGTCTCGACGGACGCGCCCAGCTCACGCAGGGCGGAACAGAAGTGGTCGACCAACGGCTCGGCGACCTCGCCGGGCGCGGCGAGCGACCAGGACGGACGGCGGCCCTTGCGCGTGTCCGCGTACAGCGTGAACTGGCTCACCACCAGCAGCGGCGCCCCGATGTCGGCGCAGGACTGCTCACCGTCAAGGATCCGCAGTCCCCAGATCTTGGCGGCCAGCTTCTCGGCCTGGGCCGGCGTGTCCGCGTGGGTCGCACCCACGAGGACGAGCAGGCCGGGCTTGTCGATCGCGCCGACGATCTCGCCGTCGACCGCGACGCTGGCGCGGGAGACCCGCTGTACGACCGCACGCATGCGCCCCATTCTTGCCCGGCCCACTTGTCAGAGGTCTCTGGCCCTCCCGGGGTCCCCGCGGTCTCGGGGTCCCCGCGAGGTCGTGGAGCTTGCGGAGCGATTTCGTGGGGTGGTGTGACGAGATCCCTCTGACACGTCGGCGGTGGCGACCGGCCCGCGAGGGCGCCGACTGCGAGGATGCGGACATGGCAAGCCCGAGCCCTACCCGCGAGACGTTGATCACGGTGGCGCCGACCGGTGCGGAGGCCAGCAAGGACGCCTGCCCCGACCTGCCGACCACGCTGCCGGAGCTGGTCGAGACGGCCCAGCGCTGTGAATCCGCCGGGGCCGCCATGATCCACGTCCACGTCCGCGACGCGGACCACCGGTCCACGCTGGACCTCGGCCGGTTGCGCCGATGCGTCGCCGCGCTCCGGGCCGAGACCGATCTCGTCATCCAGCTCTCGACCGGCGGCGCCGTCACCGACTCCTACGCCGACCGGCTGCGCGTCCTCGACGCCGAACCCGACTCGTGCTCGCTCACGATGGGCACCGTCAACTTCGGCGACGACGTGTTCTCCAATCCGTGGCCGTTCGTCGTGGAGTTGTACGAACTGACGCAGGCCCGGGGCGTCGTGCCCGAGTTCGAACTGTTCGACCTGGGTCATGTGGCGGCGCTGCACCGGCTGCTCGACACGTGCGGCCCGCCGTTCGGCGGCAGGGTGCACTGCGACTTCGTGATGGGCGTGCCAGGCGGGATGCCGGGCGACGCGGCGACGCTGACAGCCGCCGTCCAGGCGCTACCTCACGCCGTCACCTCGTGGTCGGCCACCGGCATCGGTCGTACGACATTGCCGGTCGCGCTGGCCGCGCTCAGCTGCGGCGGACACCTGCGAGTCGGCATGGAGGACACGCTGAGCTTCGCGAAAGGGCGTCCGGTCCGCCACAACGCCGAACTGGTCGAGCGGGCCGCGACTCTTGCGATGGTTGCCCAACGCCCGCCGATGCCGCCAGGCGGAGCCCGGGAACTGCTCGGCCTCGCGTCCGCGGAGGTTGGCCAGTAGGTTCGGCAGACGTGCCTGCGATGAGTGCGCCCCACGGGACCGAGCCAGCCGAGCCAGCCGACACCGGACCAGCCGACACCGGTCCGGTCGACACCGGACCAGCCGGGACCGGAGCCGGCGGTGCCTCTCCCGTCGTCGCCGAGGTTGTCCGCTCAGGATTCGTCGAGTGCCGGCACCGCGGGTCGGTTGTCGCCCTTGCCGCTGACGGTTCGGTGGAGTTCGCCGTCGGTGACGTGACCGGGCCGTGCTACCCGCGCTCGGCCAACAAGCCGATGCAGGCGACGGCCATGCTGCGCGCCGGGCTCGACCTCGACGGCGAACTGCTCGCGTTGGCGACCGCAAGCCACTCCGGCGAGGCGTTCCACGCCGACGGCGTACGAAGGATCCTGCGTGGCGTGGGTCTCACGGAGGCCGCCCTGCGGTGCCCGCCCAGCTGGCCGATCGACACCGACGCTCTGCACGCCCGCATTGCCGGCGGCGAGCGACCCGACCGGGCCACGATGAACTGCTCCGGCAAGCACGCCGGCATGCTCGCCGCCTGCGTCAGCGCCGGCTGGCCGGTGGAGACCTACCTCGATCCGGCCCATCCCCTCCAGGTCATGATCCGCGAGACGGTCGAGGACCTGGCGGCCGAGAAGGTCGCGCACACCGGTGTCGACGGGTGCGGTGCGCCGCTCTTCGCACTGAGTCTGACCGGACTGGCGAGGGCGTTCCGCACGATGGTGCTGGCGCCGCCCGACACACCGGAGGGCCGCGTTGTCGCCGCCGTCCGCGCGCACCCGAGGTGGACCAGCGGGACCGCCCGAGACGAGTCGGCGCTGATCGCCGCGGTTCCCGGGATCTTCGCCAAGAGCGGGGCGGAGGGGTGCTACGCGGCCGCACTGGACGACGGCCGCGCGGTGACCCTGAAGATCGACGACGGCAGCCAGCGGGCCCGCCCGGTGGTGATGGCGGCGGCCCTGCGCCGGCTTGGCGTCTCGGGTTCCGTCATCGACGAGCAGCTCACGGCCGAGGTCCGCGGCGGTGGTATGGCCGTCGGTGAGATCCGCAGTGTCGGCATCTGAACGCCGATGACCTGATCCGGAATCCGCCGACCCGGGTGGAGCCGCCAATTGTCAGACGTCCTCGCGGTTTCGCCAGGGGTCCTGGGCGGGGAAGTCGGGAGCAGGACAGCTGAGCCATTTACCCAAGAGCAGTTCCAGTGCAGAGGCAGAAGTTGCTGTCGGCTTGCGCTTGCTAACTTTTGCAAGCACAATGGCGGCATGAAGGTCCGGTCCATCAGCACGCTCGGTGACTATCTCCGGGAACAGCGCCGCAACGCGGAGCTCTCCCTGCGACAGCTCGCCGATCTCGCTGGCGTATCCAACCCGTATCTCAGCCAGATCGAGCGCGGGTTGCGAAGGCCCTCAGCCGAAGTTCTTCAGCAGCTCGCCAAGGCGCTGCGGGTTTCGGCGGAGGTGCTCTACGTGCGGGCAGGACTGCTCGATCCGGCCGAGGAGGAGGGCCTAGACGATCGTGCCGTCGAAACGGCCATCCGCTCGGACCCCTATCTCTCCGTACGCCAGAAGCGGGTACTGCTCGACATCTATTCGTCGTTTCGCCGCGAGGCCGACGAGGAAGAGATCAGTGAGCCGGAACGCGCGTGAGCACCACCCGGAACCGGGCCGTACGACACGCCCGACAGGAGGACTAATCCATGCCCCGTAACACCCGCAAGTCTTCGACCGAGCCCAACCCGCTCTACGCGATCGCCGGTGCCGGCGACCTCGCGGTGGAGAAGATCCGCGAGATCTCCAAGATCGCCACGGACAAGCTCGGCTCACTGGAGACCGCTGACCCCGCCGTCGTCTCCGACCGCGTCCAGGAGCGCATCGAAGAGCGCGCCGACGCTCTCGCCATGGTCCTGCGTACCGCCTCTGACGATCTCCGCATCCAGGCGAAGGACCTGACCGAGAAGGCCCAGTCGGCCGTGCAGATGGCGCTGATCCAGGCCGGCGACACCTACGAAACGCTCAGCGAGCGTGGCAAGGGTGCCGTGATCCGGATCCGCAGCGTGCAGAACGGCAGCTCGAACGGCCGCCAGATCGCCCGCACGGGTTCGTCGTCGCGTCCGTCGGCGTCGCGGTCGAAGTCGACCACGACGCGGAAGCGTTCGACGGCCAAGCGTTCGGCGAAGCCGCGGACCGCCGCGAGCAGCACCGCGAAGTCGACCGCCGCCAAGTCGACTGCTGCGAAGCCCACCGCGAAGTCGGGTACGCCGAGGAAGAACTCCTCCGCACCCGCCCGCAAGGCGACCAGCTGAGCAGCACATTGTCCCCCGGCTGCGACACCTCACGGGCATGCGGGCGGCGAGGCCGTGAGGCGGACCGAGGGTGACGGGTCGGTAGGACGGTGCCGGCCCGGCCCTGAGGTCATGGCTGTCTGACAGCCCGCAAACCGAGCGACTCAGGCCGCTCGGCGATCAAGGATCAGCACGGGTCGGGCCGTACGGACGGCACCTTCCGGGTCGTTTGCGGTTACCCTCGCTGTGTGCTGAGTCAACCGATGACCATCGTCTTCTACATCCAGGCCGCCCTCTGGATCGCTCTGCTCGTGCTGAAGGCATTCGCATTCGGCGATGTCGTCATGCGGCCGCAGGAGGCCTTCCCGGCCGTGGGCAAGCAGACCAAGACGCTCTGGTTGATCCTGGTCGGTCTCGCTCTGCTCATCCATCTCATCCCCATGTTCTGGAGCCCGCTCAGCCTGCTCAACATCGCCGGCACGGTCGCGGCCGCGGTCTACGTCGTCGGCGTACGACCGGCGGTCCGTGAGGCCGGCGGTCGGCGTGGCGGGCAGAGCGACGGCCCCTACGGTCCGTGGTGACGCTGAACGGACGCCGATAGACCGAAAGGTCCGTCTGGCGGCGGTCAGGTGCTGGACCCGGGCTTCGGGCCCGCGGGTTGGGTGGTCCGTCGTACGGGTAGCTGATCGCGTGCAGGTGTCGCGTGCGCGAGAGGTGACAGGTCATGGACCCGGGCAGCGACAGTTCGCCGCCGGACCGACCTGACGGTCGGGCCGCTCTCCGCCGGCGGGTGGTCGCGTTCTCCTGGCTTCTGATCGGTCTGCTCGTCGCGTACGCCCTGATCATCGCGACGAGCGGCAGGCTGCTCGGGTCGGTGGCCCGCATCCTCGCCCTCGCCGTCGTACTCTTCGCCGCCCTGCGGATCCGCCACGTGAGCCGTGGCCGTACCGACGCGGTCGGTGTGATCGCCGTCGCGGCGGTCGTGATGACGGCGACGGCGAGCGTGTTCGCCGGCGGTGAACTGCTGGCGGTACTCACGGCGGCCACGACGATCATCCTCGTGGCCGTGGCCGGCAGCCTGGTGATCCACTCCCTCATGGCCAACGCCCGGGTGGATCTCGCGACCGTACTGGGCGTCCTGTGCATCTATCTCCTGATCGCGCTGGTCTTCTCGTCCGCGCACGAGTTGGGCGGTGCGTTCCTGACCGGGTACTTCGAGGGGGCCCACCGTCCGCCGACCGCGGGCGACTGCCTGTACTACAGCGTCATCACGATCACCACGGTCGGTATCGGCGACATCAGCCCCGGCACGAACCTCGCGCGGATGGTGACCGTGCTGGAGGCACTGGTCGGCCAGCTCTACATCGTTTCGGTGGTCGCCGCCGTCGTGGGCCGGTGGCGTCGCGGCACTTCGAACGGGGGCGCATAATGAAAGCTCCGAGCAGGTCCCACCATGAGCGATCCCAGCCAACGTCCCGCCACGCCACGCCAGACCGGCATCGACCTGGACCAGCCCGAACGGCCCGAGGTCGACGCCGCCCGGCTGTGGGCGGGCGGGCTCGCCACGGCGCTGGTGGCGGCGCTGGTCGTGGTGGTCGGGGTCTTCGTCGTCCGCGCCTTCCTGAACGTCCCGATCCTGGCGCCCCGCACGGCGAGTGATTTCGGCGATTCGAGCACCTTCACCTATGCCATGACCGCGGCCGCGGCGGCACTGCTCGCGACCGGGCTGCTCCACGCACTGCTCCTGGCGACTCCCCGGCCGACGGTGTTCTTCTCCTGGATCGTCGCCCTGGCGACGGTGGCGGCGGCCGTGGCCCCGTTCCTGCGGCCAGCGTCGCTGGAGAGCCGGCTCGTGACCGGTGTCATCAACCTGATCGTGGGCGTGGCCATCATGTCCCTCCTCGCGAGCGTGGGCCGGTCCGCCGTGCGTACTCCGCAGCGCATGCCGCAGCAGCGGTGAGGCTGCGGGCGGCAACCGGTTGCCCACTGACCGGTCCGGATTGACCGGTACGGACGGCCGGGGAATGCCGTACGACCGCCCGAGGTTGTCATCTCCTGGTCGGCGGTCCGGCCGCGCAGACCCGCATGAACGGCGCTGATGAGTTCGTACGCTCATGAGGAGGTTGGTCGGGGTGCACCGGATTTCGTTGCCTGGCGAGCGCAGGCGGTTGCCGCGACGGGTGGCCATGCTGAGTGTCCACACCTCGCCGCTGGACCAGCCGGGCACCGGCGACGCGGGTGGCATGAACGTCTACGTCGTCGAGCTTGCCCGGCGCCTGGCGGCCCTGGGCATCGAGGTGGAGATCTTCACCCGCGCGACGTCCAGTGACCTCCCGCCCGTGGTCGAGGCGGACGACGGCGTACGCGTGAGACACGTGGTGGCCGGGCCGTTCGAGGGGCTGTCGAAGGACGAGTTGCCGGCCCAGTTGTGTGCCTTCGCCCGTGGCGTCCTGCAGACGGAGGCCGGTCACGACTTCGGGTGGTACGACCTGGTGCACTCCCACTACTGGCTGTCCGGCCAGGTGGGTGCTCTCGCCAAGGAACGCTGGGGTGTGCCGCTGGTGCACTCCATGCACACGATGGCGAAGGTCAAGAACTCCCTGCTCGCCGACGGTGACACCCCGGAACCGCGCGCGCGGATCATCGGTGAGGAGCAGGTCGTCGACGCGGCGGATTGGCTGGTCGCCAACACCGACGAGGAGGCGCGGGCGCTGACCGGCCTGTACGACGCCGACCCGCGCACGGTCGTGACGGTGAACCCGGGGGTGGACCTTGACGTGTTCCGGCCCGGCGACCGTGCCCTTGCGCGGCGGGAGCTCGGGCTGCCTGACGACGCGGTGGTGTTGGCGTTCGTGGGGCGGATCCAGCCGCTGAAGGCACCCGATGTCCTCGTGCGTGCGGCGGCCCGGCTGCTCGACGCCCGACCCGAGCTCCGTGATCGCCTTGTCGTGGCCGTGGTGGGCGGGCCGAGCGGATCGGGTACGGCGAAGCCCGACGCGTTGATCCGGTTGGCTCGCGCGCTCGGCATCGCCGATGTCGTCCGGTTCGTCCCGCCGGTGCGGCAGGGCGAGCTCGCGCGGTGGTACCAGGCCGCCACGGTGGTGGCCGTTCCTTCGTACAACGAGTCGTTCGGGCTCGTTGCTCTGGAGGCCCAGGCGTGTGGCACACCTGTCGTCGCGGCGGCCACGGGCGGTCTGCTGACGGCGGTGTGCGATGGCGAGTCGGGTGTGCTGGTCGACGGGCACGATCCGGACGAGTGGGCGCGCGTCCTCGGCGAGTTGGTCGCCGACCAGGAACGGACCGCCCGCCTCGGCGAGGGAGGCGTCGCGCACGCGCAGGGCTTCGGCTGGCCGGTAACCGCCGCGCGGACCCTCGACGTCTACACCGCGGCGATCGCCGCACCCGAGGACTCGATCTCGCTCGTCGGCCGCTGAGCGGGCACCCGGCCAAGGCGACCGACCCGCCCCATCAGGTCAGGCGTAGCGACAACCTCGAGCGTGGCACTGTCGCTCTGCCCGGGTCCCGCGCCGGCTACGGTGGCGGGGTGTCTGAGCACGATCCTTCCCACGAGCCCGATGACGGTGGCGCTGGGCCGGCTGATGTCGTACGACGGGCGCTTCGCGACCTCGAGCTCGGGTGGGAGGAACCTGCACCGGGCGCGTTCGTCGTGACGCTTCCCGGTGAACGCAAGCTCCAGACGACCTGCGTCCTCGACGTCGGACGGCAGGCACTGAGTGTGCACGCTTTCGTCGTACGCCGGCCGGACGAGAACCATGAAGCGGTCTACCGTCACCTGCTCGAACGCAACCTGCGGCTCTACGGCGTGGCCTTCGCCGTCGACCATCTGGGCGACATCCACCTGACCGGCAAGCTGGCCTTGACAGCGGTGACGCCGGAGGAGATCGACCGCGTGCTCGGATGTGTGCTCGATGCCGCCGACTCGTCGTTCAACCACCTGCTGGAGCTGGGTTTCGCGTCGGCGATCCGGCGGGAGTGGGCATGGCGGACCGAACGCGGCGAGTCGACGGCGAACCTCGAGGCGTTCCGCCGGCTGCAGCCCGAAGACTCCAGCCCGTAGGTACGCGTGGGCCGCGGAGAGCCGGCGTGTGGGTGGCGGTCGGACTTGGCGGTCGGGTCATGATCAACTCGGATGCGGTGAGTGGCAAGATGGCGCGGTGGCAAATCCCCGGCGTACGCAGTGGAAGAGCAACCGAGGCGACGGACCCGGGCTCCTCCCGGCGGTTCCTGGTGGTCTGGGCCTGGATGCCGGTGCCCCCGACCTGGGGACTCTGGGGGGACTGCGGCACCTTCTCGCCGAGGCGGGGGCTCCTGCCGAGGTGGTGCGGTCGTTCGACGGCGTGACCGATCCGGGGCAGATCCTGCACCGGTTGGGCGACGCGGGGGTGCTGCCGACGCCCGAGCAGTCTCTGGCGGCCGTCCTCGAAGGGTGGCGGCCACTGCTCGGCAGGGACAGCACGGCACTGGAGGCCGAGCTGTGCGGCTTGGAGTTCCTCGCCATCGTGCGGAGTGCGGCGGTGGATCCGGCCGAGGTTCCGCTCGTGCTCGAGCAGCTGGTCTCGCATGCGGAACGGCAGGGTAGTCCTGAGGCGCTGGCGATTCTGCGCGTGCTCGCTGTCGTGGGGCCACCACAGGTGCGAGCCGCCGCCACCGCCGGTGCCGGGCGGCTGGTCGGCGCCGGCCTCGAGGACTGTCCTTGGGTCGACCTGCTCGGCGCACCGGAGGTCGGCCCGTCGTTCGGCTACGCGGACGGCGGCCGCGAGACGCTCCTGCTGACCTTCAGCTACCGCCGTGACCAGCACGCGGTGGTGGTCCTGCTCGACCACGACCTCGGCGGCGGCGTCAAGGACTGCTGGGTGACCGACCAGGTGGCCGGGCTCCGGGACGAGTACGCGAAGGCCGCGGCGCAGGACGGGCTCGCCCTCACCGACCACTCGCCTGCCCAGGCCCGGGCCATCGTCGACCGTGCGCTCGGGCAACCGCCCTGCCCCGCGGATCCCGAGCAGGTCGAGGACGTCGACACCTATCTCGACCTCCTCCGGCTGCGGGTCGCCCTGCTGCCCTAGAACGACCACTCCCGGGCCGCACGTTGGATCGGGGCCGCCCGGCGGCCGGTGGGTCTGTTTCCTGATGGTTAGTCCTGCGTACCGGCGGAGCGGTCGTCGTCGTTGAGGGTCGCGATCGTGCCTTGAGCGAGGGCGCATTCGGTCGGGATGCCGGAACCGTCCACGACATGGAGCGAACATCCCACCACGGCGAGCCGGCGTCCCGCGTTGACCACCCACGCCTCGGCGACGAGCTGTTCCCCGCGCGCCGGACGGATGTAGTTGATCTTGTACTCCGCGGTCGTCACGGCCGGACCCAGCACGGACCCACCCGCGAAGGTCAGGGCGTTGTCGGCGAGGTAGCTCACCACACCACCGTGGGCGTGGCCGAACTGCTGCAGCAGCCGCGGACCGAGCGGGAGCGACAGCCGGGCCCGGCCGGGCGCGAACACCTCCAGACGCGCCTCCATCAGGACGCTGAACGGCTGCGCCCCGAGCACCTCCCGGCCCAAGGCCAGCATCGCTTCGGGATCGTCCGGGAACGCGGAGTTCGTCATGGGTCCAGTCAAGCCTTCCGGGGGTTCGGGCGTCCACGCGACCGTCGGTAGAGTCGCGGCATGAGTGCAGCGCCGTACCGTCTGATTCTGCTCCGCCACGGCGAGAGCGAGTGGAACGCCAAGAACCTCTTCACCGGCTGGGTCGACATCGGCCTGTCAGCAACGGGCGAGGCGGAGGCCCGCCGCGGCGGCGAGCTGCTGCGTGAGCGCGGGACCCGGCCCGACGTGGTCCACACCTCGGTGCTTCGCCGGGCCATCCGGACGGCCGAGATCGCGCTGGCCGAATGCGACCGCGACTGGCTGCCCGTCCGCCGGAGCTGGCGGCTCAACGAGCGGCACTACGGCGCGCTGCAGGGCAAGGACAAGAAGCAGACTCTGGAGGAGTTCGGCGAAGAGCAGTTCATGACCTGGCGACGTTCGTACGACACGCCGCCCCCGCCGCTCCCCGACGACGCGGAGTTCTCCCAGGTGGGTGATCCGCGCTACGCCGCTCTCCCGCCGGAGCTGATGCCGCGCACGGAGTGCCTGGCCGATGTGGTCGTCCGGATGCTGCCGTACTGGTACGACGCGATCGTCCCTGACCTGCGGGCCGGTCGGGTGGTCCTGGTGGCGGCGCACGGCAACTCGCTGCGTGCACTGGTCAAGCACCTCGACGGGATGAGCGAAGACGCCGTGGTCGGTCTCAACATCCCGACCGGGATCCCGCTGGTCTACGACCTCGACGAGTCGATGCGGCCCTTGGCGACCGGTGGCGAGTACCTCGATCCCGACGCCGCCGCAGCGGCGATCGAGGCGGTCAAGAACCAGGGCCGCAGGTAACCGTCGCCGTCCCTTCGAAGCCGCGCTCGCCCTTGGACGCCGGGACCCGGTCCCGCGCCGTAAATGACCACGCTGAGCAGGTCTCTGGTAGCAGGGACGGGTGCCGATGCCTCGCGCTCGACCACAGACATGGGCAGCGTGGTCATTCGCCGGCCCCCGAGGGCGCGCCTTCCCGGGTGAGGAATCTCAGAATCTTCGCAAGTCTCCGCAACCGGTGATCGAGGTGAGACGTTGTCGGTCATGAGGGCCGGGGAGGGGCGGGCCTCCGGACCGGCCGCAAGGTCGCGTCTGGCGGCCTGAACCCCTTCGAGGTTTACAACGTCCATCATGTGAAAGCCGGTCGCGATCACCGATGGGCGCGGTTAACCTCGATGCGTACGGACGATGCAGTCCACTTCGGCTTTCCGCCAGCTAGGTCTTGTTCGAAACCACCAGCAGCATGAGGTGCGTGCGCGCCATGTCAGCGTCACTCCGGACGCTTCGTAGGATTCCCGTCGGCCGACCCGCAGTCCATCACTACCCGCGCATTCCCGCGTACTTCTTCCCGTCGCGCCTGTGACAGGAGGTGCCTGGCGCGCGCATCCATTGAGTGGGTGTGGCGAGGTCAGGTCAGGAGCGGGGCTCGGCGGCACGTCCGCCTGACGGCACTCGTCCTTCCATCGGTTCTCAAAAGACCCGGCGATCGTTCCTAGCTTCGGCGAACTGATCGGTCCGGCCGGTTCACCATGCCAGGCGCCACGTTGTCCGAGTTCTCTCGTCCTTGGGCGAGATACCTCTGGCCATGTGGCCGGGCCGGTGGGCCGCGTCCGGAGACGTGGTGGAGAACACCTGGCGGAACGACGATCCGTCGATGTGGAAACGTGCCCATCCACCGCACCTGACCGGCGATCTCCCTGCACACGCTCGGCTTCGGACCACTCGCTGACGGCGGGGGTGCCGCGCGCCGTGACAATCGCCTGTCCCAGATCTCCGCCGCCGTCGGCGGGAAAGAACACCGTGTTTACCTCAGGTTCCAGACCACGAACCCGCCCTAGACCCAACCTGCCCTCGCCGCGCAACCCGCACCAACTGGCTGTGCGTACGCCGGAATCCCCAACCAATGGAGGGGAAACCGCGGGCAAGGGCTGGATGCGCTGGTTGTCTCCCTATCTCGGCCGGCACAGGCGACTTGTCGCGGTGTCCCTGATTGCCGCCACTCTCTGGACGGCGGCGCTCGTCACCGCCCCCCTCCTGCAGAAGATCGTGGTCGACGACGCGATCATCGAGCACAGCAAGCCGGTGCTGCCCTGGGTCGCCGCACTGGTGTCCATGGTGCTGCTACGTGCCGTCGCCAGTGGGTTCTGGCGCGAGACCGGCGGCCGGCTGAGCATCCATGTCCAGAACGACATCCGTGACGACCTCTACGCCCACCTGCAGCGGCTGGACGCGGCCGCGCACGAACGCATGCAGAGCGGCCAGCTGGTCTCCCGGGTCAACTCCGACCTCGTCCTCATCCAGCAGGCGGTAGGCCTGTTGCCGCCCGTGCTCGGCACCGTGCTGCAGGTGGTGCTGGCGCTGTTCATCATGGCGACGCTCTCGCCCCTGCTGGCGTTGGTGTTGTGCGGCGTCCTCATCGCGTTGGTCGTCATCGCCAGGCGCCTGCACATGCGGGTGTACGCGGCATCATGGGACGCCCAGCAGCGTGAAGCGGACATGACGACCGTCGCCGAAGAAGCGATCACCGGCGTCCGGGTCGTGAAGGGATTCGGCCAGGAGAAGGCTGAGCACGAACGGTTCGTCGAGTCGCTCACCGGGATGTTCCGGTCCCGGGTCCGGGCGATCCGTCAGCGGGCGCCCTTGCTCGCGACGCTGCAGGCATCCCCCCTCGCCGGACAGGTCCTGGTCCTCGCCCTCGGGGGATGGCTCGCCCTCCACGGGCATGTGACGGTCGGTACGTTCTTCGCGTTTCTTGCGTACCTGGCCGATCTCAATGGTTCGGCGCGGATGCTGGCGATGGTGCTGACGCTGGTGCCTCGCGCGCGATCGGGGACGGAACGGATCGCCGAGGTGTTCGCCGTCCAGCCGGAGGTGGACACCCGGAAGTCCGACTGTGACATCCAGGGTCGCGGTCCCCGCCGTGGCGGCATGGGGAACGGCACCGTCGTGGCGGATGCCGACGGGCCCGCGGCTGCGCGCGGAGCCGACCAGCAGGTCGCCCGACGAACGGAGGAGCCGGCCGACCAGCGCGGGGCGTTCGTGTCGTTCGACCACGTGTCGTTCACCTATCCCGACGGGCCGCGGGCGCTGGACGAGCTCTGCCTCGACGTACTCCCTGGCGAGTCGGTCGCGATCGTCGGGCCCACCGGCTCGGGCAAGTCGACGGCCCTGCAGCTCGTACCGAGGTTGCGGGACGCCAGCGCCGGCCGGGTGCTCCTCGATGGTGTCGACGTCCGCGACCTGAGCCTTCCCGAGGTGCGCCGGCGGGTCAGCATGGTCTTCGACGAGGCGATGCTGTTGTCGGGGTCGATCCGCGACAACATCGCGTACGGCCGATCGGATGCGACGGACGAGGAGGTCGAGAAGGTCGCGAAGATCGCGGCCATCCACGACTTCATCGTCGGCCTCTCCGAGGGCTACGACACCGAGGTCGGCCAGGAGGGGCTCAGCCTGTCCGGTGGGCAGCGGCAGCGGATCGCGCTCGCCCGGGCGCTGCTCGCCGACGCGGACGTCCTGGTTCTCGACGACGCGACGTCCGCGGTGGACGTGCATGTCGAACGCCGGATTCTCGATGCCATGCAGGAGATCGTCGCGGGTCGCACCGTCATCGTCGTGGCCTACCGTGAGTCGACTGTCCAACTGGCCGACCGGGTGGTGCTCGTCGACGGCGGCAAGGTCGTCGACGAGGGTACGCACGACGAGTTGGTGGAGCGGTCGAGTCTCTACCGGGCGTTGATGTCGGAGATGCCGGACCACGCCGACCACGACACCGAGCCGCGTCAACCCGAGCTTGCCGACGGCGAGGCGGCCGTGACCGCGCAAGCATGGCAGCCGGCCGAGCAGCAGGTCGATCCCGTTCGGGCAAGGGTCGGCGATCCTGTCTCGCCCGAGCTCCTCGCGGCGCTCGCGCAGCTGCCGGTCGCCACCGAACGCCCCGGCATCGACGTCCTGCACGAGTCGACCCGCCACGAGGGGTTCAAGCTGTGGCAGATGGTGCGTCCGCAGCGCTGGCCGATCCTGTTCGGGCTCGCGCTGTTGCTCGTCGACGCGCTCGCCGTCCTCGCCGGTCCGCTCCTGGTGCAGAACGGCCTGGAACAGGCCCTCGACAACAAGTCGTTGACGTTCCTGTTCCTCACCTGCGGGGTGTTCGGAATCGTCGCGCTGATCTCCGGTTGCGACGTCTGGGCAACCCACCTGGTGACGTCACGGACGACCGAACGCATTCTGTACGCCTTGCGGATAAGGCTCTTCGCCCATCTGCAGCGGCTCGGGATGGACTACTACGACCGTACGCATGCCGGCCGGATCATGACCCGGCTCACCTCCGACGTCAACGCCGTCGCGGAGCTGATCCAGGCGGGACTCACCAACGCGCTCGTCGCGATCGTGACGTTCACCGGGATGACCGTGGTGTTGCTGGTGCTCAACCCGACGCTGGCGTTGGTGGTGTTGGCGGTGATCCCGCCGGCGACCGTCGCGACGATCAAGTACCGCCGCATCGTCGGTCCGGCGTACGAAAGAGCACGGGAACTCAACTCCGCGCTCAACACCTATCTGCACGAGACGCTCGCCGTGCTGCCGGTGACGCAGGCCTTCCGTCGTGAGGCGGCGAACCTCGCGCACTTCCGGGGCCTTGCCAAGCAGCAGTACGACGCGCGGGCGACGAGCAACCGCGCCACCGCCGCGTACGTCGCGTTCATCGAGGTGCTGGCCGGACTCACCGTGGCGGCGACGCTGCTCGTCGGTTGGCGGCTCATCTCGGCGGGCGAGCTGGAGGTGGCGGAGTTGCTGCCGTTCCTGCTCTACCTGGCGCTCGCGTTCGCGCCGATCCAGCAGATGGCGACGGTCTTCGACGTGTACCAGCGGGCGAAGACCGGGGTCACAAGGATCTCCGCCCTGCTCGCCGAGGAGGTCAGCGTGCCGCGGCCGGAGCAGCCGGAGGAGGTCGGTGAACTCACCGGCGACATCGAGCTGCGGGGCGTCACCCTGCAGTACAACGGCACCCGCAAGCCCGCCCTGCGTTCGGCGGATCTGCGGATCGGCGCGGGCGAACGGGTCGCCTTCGTCGGCCAGACCGGTGCCGGCAAGTCGACGATCGCCAAGGTGATCACCCGGTTCTACGACGCGACCGACGGGCAGGTCGAGGTGGACGGTACGCCGGTGACGCGGTTCGACCCGTCGGCCTACCGGCAGTCGATCGGGTACGTACCGCAGGAACCGTTCCTGTTCTCGCGAACCATTCGCGACAACATCGCCTACGGAACGCCGGACGCTTCCGACGAACTCGTGGAGGCGGCCGCCCGGGCCGTCGGCGCGCACGAGTTCATCGCGCAGCTGGACGGTGGTTACCTGCACGAGGTGCAGGAGCGGGGCAAGTCGCTCTCGGCCGGGCAGCGGCAGCTGCTCTGTCTGGCCCGCGCGCTGGTGCTGGATCCGCGGGTGCTGGTGCTCGACGAGGCGACGTCCCACCTGGACCTCAAGTCCGAACGCCGGGTGGAGCAGGCGATGCGCAGCGCGGCGGCCGGTCGTACGACGATCGTCATCGCCCACCGACCGCAGACCCTGCGGTGGGTTGACCGGGTCGTCACCGTGCACGACGGCCAGGTCATCGCCGACCAGGACACGGCCGACTTCCAGTCCACCCGCCTCGCCGCCGTGTCGTAGCGACGCCAGGACCGACGTCTTCTTGTCGGAGGTATCTCGTCTTCAGGGTGAGATACCTCCGACAAGGCTCGGCCGGGGCGGGCTGAGGCCCGAAGGGTCCTAGAGGGCGCGGACGAACTTCTGTGAGTCGAGGATGCCCATCCCGGTCTCGTCGCAGACCAGCCGGATGGCCTCGGTCTCGCGGCCGACGACGCGTAGGGCGCGGGCACGCTCGGCGAGGTCCGGGGTTCCGGTCGTCGCGGGCTGCCCCTGGTGCGGCTGGTCAGCCTCGACCGGCACCACCTGGCCTTCGGCGGAAGGCGGACGGTGGCCACGCTGGATCGCCTCGGCGAGGGACTTCGCCTCCGCAAGGCCGAGGCCGGTCGCCACTCGGAGCTCCTTGATCGCCATGATCTTCTTGTTCTGGAGCAGCAGCCGGAGCACGGTGTCCAGGGCCGCCGGCTCGACCGGAACCGACAGCACGTCACGTGCCTTCGGACGCTTCCGCCAGGAAAGGACGCCCACCAGGAAGCAGATGGCCACGATGCCGCAGAAGATCAGTACGCCGTCCACCCGGCGATGCTAGCGACCTTCCTGCCCGACCGATTCCGCCCTGTGCGGGTCGCCTTCACACGAAGTGGCGAGGCCGTTCAGGGCGTACGCGCGGGCACGTCGCCGGTGACGAGGTAGATCACCCGGCGGGCCATCGAGACCGAGTGGTCGGCGATCCGTTCGTAGTAGCGCCCGAGGAGCGCGATGTCGACGGCAGCGGCCACTCCGTGCGGCCACGACGCGTCGAGCATCTTCGTGAACAGCTCCCGCCGCAGCTGGTCCATCTCGTCGTCCTCGCCCACCAGGTCGACCGCGCGGGCCACGTCGGAGCCGCGCACGGTGGCGGAGACCTTGCCCACCATGCGTTCGGCGACCGCACCCATCCGAGCGATGGTCTCCTTGAGCTCGTCCGGGATCGCGCACTCCGGGTAGCGCATCCTGGCGATCTTCGCGACGTGCTCGGCCAGGTCGCCCATGCGCTCGAGGTCGGCGACCATCCGCAGCGCCGCGACGAGGGCGCGGAGGTCGCTCGCCACCGGCTGCTGGAGCGCCAGCTGTTCGAACGTCTGTTCCTCCACGAGCGCCTGGAGCCGGTCGATCTCCGCGTCGGCCGCGATCACCTTCTCGGCTTTCCGGGCGTCGGCCTCGAGGAGCGCGGCGGTGCCCTCGCGGACCGCCGTCTCCACCAGTCCCGCCATCTGGACGAGCCGGTCGTTCAGGTGCTGGAGTTGCTCGTGGAATGCCTCGCGCATGCCGAACACCGTAAGTGATAGCGGGTCACCGAGCGAACGACCAGCCTGAACACGCGGTGAACTCTGGCCGTCGGACCGGTGCCCCACCCGGCTGGGGGCGCACACTTCCCCGCCGGCCGCCTACCATCGGGAGCTGTGGACGCGACGCTTGCCGCCCTGCTCGGCGGCCTGGTCGGCCTTGCCATCGGTGGTGTGGCCGCGTTCTCGTTCCGGTTCTCCGAACGCGCCCAGGCCCGTGCCCCCGAGCGTCCTGACCCTCCCATTCCGCCCGATGTGGCCAAGGTCCTCGCGGTTCTGCGTTCGGCCGCGGTCGTGGTGGGCCCGCAGGACGACGTACGCCATGCCAGCGCCCCCGCGCGGTCTTTCGGACTGGTCCGGGGCACCCGGATCGTGACCGGGGAACTGCTCGACCTCGTACGCAAAGTCCGCAGAGATGGCGAAATCCGGCAGTGTGACCTGGAGATTCCGCGTGGCCGGTTCGGCCACAACGTCCTGTCCGTCTCCGCCCGGGTCGCCCCGGTGGGCAGCGAGCTGATCCTGATCCTGGTCGAGGACCACACCAAGGAGCGCCGAATCGACTCCATCCGCCGCGACTTCGTAGCCAACGTGAGCCACGAGCTCAAGACCCCCATCGGCGCCCTGACCCTGCTGGCGGCGGCCGTCCAGCACGCGGCCGACGACCCGGACGCCGTACACCGGTTCGCCGGTCGGATGCAGATCGAGAGCGACCGGCTGACCCGGCTGGTCCAGCAGATCATCGAGCTGTCCCGGGTCCAGGCCGACGACCCGGTGGAGGAAGCCGCGGCCATAGCGCTCGACGACGTCGTCGACGCCGCCCTCGACCGGTGCCGGGTCGACGCCCAGGCCAAGCACATCGAGCTTGTCCATGCCGGCGTTCGCGACCTCCACGTCTCCGGCAGCATGCAGCAGTTGGTGATCGCGGTCGGCAACCTCGTCGAGAACGCGGTCGGCTACAGCCCGGAACACTCCCGGGTCGTCGTCGACGTCCGCCACAGCGCGCCGGACGACCATGATCCGGAAGGCTCGGCCGGTTTCGTGGAGCTCGCCGTGAGCGACCAGGGTGTGGGCATCCCGCAGCAGGAGCTCGACCGGGTGTTCGAACGCTTCTACCGGGTCGACCGGGCACGGAGCCGGGCAACCGGTGGCACCGGGCTTGGCCTGTCCATCGTCAAGCACGTCGCCGCCAGCCACGGTGGTGCCATCGCGGTCTGGAGTGTCGAGGGCGAAGGCTCCACCTTCACGATCCGGCTGCCGCTGCGCGGCGACACCGCCACGAGCGGCGACTCTGGCATGACCGGCGACTCTGGCATGACCGGGACGCTGCTGCCGGCGCAGGCCGCCCAGCCCGAGCCCCAATCCGAGTCCCAACCCAAGCCCCAGTCCGAGGCAACTGACGTACGCCAGAAGGAGGCAACCCGGTGACTCGTGTTCTCGTCGTCGAAGACGAGGAGAGCTACAGCGATGCGCTCTCGTACATGCTTCGCAAAGAAGGTTTCGAGGTCGCGCTCGCCGGTGACGGCATCGTCGCGATCGAGGAGTTCGAGCGCGGTGGTGCCGACATCGTGCTGCTCGACCTGATGCTGCCGGGGGTGCCGGGCACCGAGGTGTGTCGGGAGCTGCGGCGCCGTTCCAACGTCCCGGTGATCATGGTGACCGCGAAGGACACCGAGGTCGACAAGGTGGTGGGCCTCGAGCTGGGCGCCGACGACTACGTGACGAAGCCGTTCAGCCCGCGGGAGCTGGTCGCGCGGATCCGCGCGGTTCTCCGCCGCGGCACGGAGGTCGGCGAGATCATCCAGGCCGTGCTCGAAGGTGGGCCGGTACGCATGGACGTCGAGCGGCACGTCGTCACGGTCGGCGGTGGGGACGTACGCCTGCCGTTGAAGGAGTTCGAGCTGCTGGAGATGTTCCTCCGCAACACCGGACGGGTGCTGACCCGGGGCCAGCTCATCGACCGGGTGTGGGGGGCTGACTACGTGGGCGACACGAAGACGCTCGACGTCCATGTGAAGCGGCTGCGGGCCAAGATCGAGCCGGACCCGTCGGCGCCCCGGCACCTGGTGACAGTGCGCGGGCTCGGCTACAAGTTCGAGGTCTAGCCGACCCGGCCGCGTTCCACGGTCGGACGGCTTGCTAGGGAGTTGCTGGCTTCGACGGCGCCGGCACCGTGGCGAACGGCCCCTCACGGCTCACCACGAGGACGTTGAGTGTCACCGTTCCGGCCCGTCGGAAGTCGAACGTCAGCGGCACGACCACACCGGCCCGTACGGCTCGCCCGGACAGCGTGGCGGGCGTCGCCTTCCCCTGACTGGTGTCGACGCCCAGCACGCGGATACCCCGGCCCCGCAGCGGCAGGGGGGACCGGCCGAGCGTGGTCCGGCCGCCACGGAACCGTACGGTCTCCAGCGCGTCGTCGACGGAGCTCTGGTTGAGGATCGTGCCGACGAGCGTGGCGCTCCCGTCGACCGCCGAGACGGCGACGACGCCCCGGAGCCGGAGTTCGTCGGTGTCGGCGTGCACTCCCTGGCCTGGTGTGTATGGGTCCTGCGTCTCCGCTCCGATGCTGGCCTCGCAACCGGCGAGCGCGAGCGCGGGCAGGATCACGGCGATCAGGCCGGCGGCGGCCAGGCTACGGCCCAGGCCAGGACGGCTGCTTCTTGCTGACTGCACGGTGGCGCTCCCCCTCGTCGGCTCGCACCCGGAGCGCTCGCCAGCGTATCGGGGAAACACCGGCGCCGACCGGAGCTGATCCCGGCGCGCCCACGCTCAGTCGCGGTGTTTTCACGGAACGAACGCCCGCCGCGCCCGTGCCCGGAACTCCCGGGGGGAGAGGCCCTCGGCCTGTCGGAACCGGCGGGTGAAGTACGACTGGCTGGCGAAGCCGCACCGGTGGGCGATCTCGGTCACCGTGAGGTCCGTCGTGGCGAGCCAGGTGCAGGCGCGTTCGAGCCGGAGGTCGGAGACGAACCGGGTCGGCGACGTGTCGTAGTGCCCGCGCATCGTGCGGGACAGGTGCGCCGGGCTCACCCCCGCCAGTTCGAGCAGCCGGGGTACGCCGCCGCGAAGGTTCGACTCCCGTCGCATGGCGGCCCGGGCGCGCACCAGCCAGCCTGGTCGGGTGCCGGGTTCGAGAGCACCGCTCTCGCCGTCACCAACCCCGCCGCCGCTGCCGGCTCCCATGGCGCCGCCGGCACAGAGGAGATCGACGACCTCGGACCAGAAACGTACGAGGTCGCGCATCGTCGGCGCGTCATGGAAGCGGGCGAGCGCCCGGTCGAACGACGTACGCATCACCGTCCCCTGCTTGCCGGTCAGTGACACGAGGGGCGGTTGTGCCCGCCGGTCCCACGCGCCGTACGGATCGGCGTGGCTGAGGTCGACGAACGCCCGCCAGGCGTCGGCGGGAAAGGCGACGTTGACGAACCCCAGCCCACCAGAGGTCCGGCCGGCGATGGCGTGCTCGTCGTGTGGCCGGATGAGAACGATGTCACCCGGCGCGAGCGGTTGAGTCCCGGTCTCGAGGTGCTGTTCGCCGCGGCCGTCGACCACGCCCATGAGCTCGTAGAAGTCCGCGTGCCGGTGCGGGCCGGTCAGGGCCGCCCGTGGACCCAGCCGGACGTGTGCGGCGTGGTAGGGCCGGCCGAGGGCGTGGGCCTCGAAGCGGAGCACGGTCGAGGCTGGCATATCAAGAGATTACATATTTCTGCACGATGAGTGCTATCGGTCGGCTTTCGGTCGCCCGACGATGAAGGTCACGACTCGAGGAGGGATGTGCCGATGAGCCTTCAGGCGACCGAAGATCACGAGATCATCCAGCGCTACGACGAGACCGGCTACGCCATCTTCCGCAAGGTCATCGACGCGGATCTGATCAACGAAGTACACGCCCACGTCGACTGGCTGCAGGCCCGCAATCCCGAGCTGCGCCCCGAGAACCTCGGCCACGTGCTCATGCGCGACGACCCGTTCTGGGTACGCCTCATCGCAGACGACAGGTTGCTCGACATCGCCCAGATGTTCATCGGCCCGGACATCGCGTTGTTCGCCTCGCACTACATCTGCAAGCCGGCGTACTCCGGCCAGCCCGTGCTCTGGCACCAGGACGGTGCCTTCTGGCCGCTGGAACCCATGCGGGTGGTGACGTTGTGGCTCGCGGCCGACCCGTCCACGCCGGAGAACGGTTGCGTACGCCTCGTGCCGGGAACCCACAAGCTCGACGTGGCGGGCATGCGCGACAACACCGAGGTGGAAAGCGTTCTGGGCAAGGAGATCGCGGTCGACATCGACGAGGACGCGGCCGTGGACGTGATCCTCGAACCAGGTGACGTCGAGGTCCACCATCCGCACATCGTCCATGGGAGCAACGCGAACACGTCGCCGCATCGCCGGTGTGGCCTCACCATCCGCTACATCCCCACCACGACAAGGATCGTGACCGATGACCCGCCGTGGGCGAGCGCGTTCCACCTGCGGGGTGAGCCGGGGGTCAATCCGTACCAGCCGCGACCGCGGTACGTGGCGGGCAAGCACCTGCCGTTCGCCGGCTGTGAGGAGTGGTCGTAAGCCGTCGCCGAGTCGCCGCCATGGCCGCGGCCAAGTCGGCCCGCGAGACCGTGACGGAGCCGTCAAGCGGACTCGTTCACCTGCGTGAACACGATGATCGGCTTCTTGTCAAGCCCACATCCCGGCCCTGACCTGCGGAAACGTCGAGGGCGTCCCGATCGCCCCGTGTTACCCTTGTCACCAAGGAAGGGGTACCTGACATATGACTTTCAAGGTCGGCGAGACAGTGGTGTACCCCCATCATGGGGCGGCCGTCATCGATGACATCGAGATCCGCAAGGTCAAGGGCGAGGACAAAACCTATCTAGTTCTCCGCATTGTGGCCCAAAGCGATCTCGTCGTCCGTGTCCCTGCAGACAACGTAGACCTGGTCGGGGTTCGCGACGTGGTCGGTCAGGACGGGCTCGAGAAGGTCTTCGAAGTCCTGCGCGCGCCACACACGGAGGAGCCGACCAACTGGTCGCGACGCTACAAAGCCAACCTGGAGAAGCTCGCCTCGGGCGACGTTATCAAGGTGGCCGAGGTTGTCCGTGACCTCTGGCGCCGGGAGCGTGACCGCGGCCTGTCCGCGGGTGAGAAGCGCATGCTCGCCAAGGCTCGTCAGATCCTCGTCTCCGAGCTCGCGCTCGCCGAGAACACCAACGAGGACAAGGCCGAGACGCTTCTCGACGAGGTACTCGCCTCCTGAGGTTCGTCCGCATCGGCCCCGGCCTTTCGAGGTCGGGGCCGATGAGCTGCCCTTCCGCCCTGTCGCTCGTTCCCTTCCTTCCATTCCTCGCCAGTCGGCGCCCTTGACCCTTTCCTTGTCAGTGATGCCATGAGAACCGCCGCGATCGTTCCTGCCGCCGGGCGTGGTGAACGCCTGGGTCCTGGCCGTCCCAAGGCGCTTCGCCTGTTGGGCGGTGCCCCGTTGCTCGTCCACGCCGTCCGCGCGTTGGCGCGGGCCCGGGGTGTTTCGCTCGTCGTGGTGGCCGCGCCTGGTCCCGATGTCCCGGCGGTCGAACGCCTGCTGGCCGATTTCGAGTGGGGCGCCGACGTCGAGGTGGTGCCGGGTGGGGAATCCCGACACAGCTCCGTCGGTCGCGCGCTCGCCGCGTTGCCGGCCGACGTCGATGTCGTGCTCGTCCACGACGCCGCGCGCCCGCTGGCGCCGCCGGAACTCGTCGAGGCCGTCGCGTCCACCGTCCGGCAACGTGCCGACGCGTGTGTGCCGGTCGTCCCTCTCACCGACACGGTCAAGGAGGTCGCCGCCGACACGGTCCTACGCACTCTCGACCGCAGCCAGTTGCGGGCGGTCCAGACACCGCAGGGGTTCCGCCGGGCGGTGTTGGCGAAGGCGCACGCCTGGGCCGCGGAGGCCTCCGCCGAGGAACTCGGCGCGATCACCGACGACGCCGGCCTCGTCGAACGCCTCGGTATCGCGGTGACGGCGATTCCTGGTTCGGAGGAGGCGTTCAAGGTGACCCGGCCGCTCGACCTGGTGCTGGCGGAGGCCCTCCTGGCCCGACGACGAGCCGACGGCGCCCGCTGACGCACGGGCGTGGGAAGGATCCAGACGTGAGCGACGGACTGCCCAGGGTGGGGATCGGCGTCGACGTTCATGCGTTCGCTGCCGGCCGGCCGATGTGGGTGGCCGGGCTGGAGTGGCCCGACGAGGAACTCGGCCTGGCCGGTCACTCCGACGGTGACGTGGCCGCGCACGCCTGCTGCGACGCGCTGCTGTCCGCCGCCGGGCTGGGCGACCTGGGCAGCCAGATCGGGACCTCGGATCCGGCGTGGGCCGATGCCCGGGGCGCCGACCTGCTCGCCGAGATGGCCGGCCGGGTGCGGGCAGCGGGGTGGCGGGTGGGGAATGTCGCGGTGCAGGTCATTGGCGTACGACCCCGGATCGGGTCGCGCCGGGAGGAGGCCTGCCAGGTCTTCAGTGCCGCCTGTGGTGCCACGGTGACGGTCTCGGCGACGACGACCGACGGGCTCGGGTTCACCGGTCGCGGCGAAGGTCTCGCCGCGTTCGCCACCGCGCTGGTCCTGCCGGCGGCCAGCTAGTCACCTAGTTCGACGAGGGCGCCGGGCACTCGGCGCGGACACTACTGTGTGCGCATGAGGGGGCCCGACCAACCGCTCGACGATGGCGGACCACTCGCGCACGCTTTCTCCGTGACCCCGGTGTCGGTCAGCCTGCTGCTCATCGTCCTCGCCGTCGCCGGGGGCGCCGTGCTGGCCTTGTGGTGGACCAGCGGGCGAGACGCCCGGGTGCCGCGGCGTCCTGCGTACCACCCGATCAGCGAGGAGCCGTCGGGCGAGGTGCGCTTCGTTCCCCCGGACGGGGTCCGACCGGGCCAGCTGGGCACGGTCGTCGACGAGAGCGCCGACGTCGTCGACATCGTGGCGACCGTGCTGGACCTCGCGGTCCGTGGTCACGTGGTGATCGAGGAGCTGCCACGCCCGTCCCCTTATCGCCGGCCGGACTGGGTGATCCGCCGTACGCCGGAGAGTGGCGAGGGCGATCTCGCGCCGTACGAACGGGTCCTCCTCGCCCTGCTCCTGGGCGGCCCCGGCGACGATCGGCACATCCGCAGGGACAACGGCACGCGCAGCGTCGCGGTCTCGGCGTTGGCGGGACGGTTCGCCGACGGCCTGCGCCAGATGCAGGAGCAGCTCTACGCCGATGTCCACGCGAAGGGCTGGTTCCGGCAGCGCCCGGACGCGGTGCGTTCGCCCTGGACGACGGCGGGTGGGGTGCTTTCCCTGGTCGGTCTGGTGGCCACCGTCGGACTGGGGTACGCCGGCCTGGGTCTGGTCGGGCTCGGTGTCGTGCTCGCCGGCGGGATCCTCGCGTGGGGCGGCGTGGTGGCACCGGCGAGAACCGCGCGCGGCAGCGCCCTGCTGAGCCAGTTGCACGACCTGCGCGGCTACCTCGAACTGGCGCCCGGCTCCGAACTTCCGGACACGTCGCGGGCGGAGCTGGTCGCGCGGATCCTTCCGTACGCCCTGGTGTTCGGCCTGCTCGACCGTTGGGCGCGCATCTTCGCGGCTTCGGGACGGCCGGGCGATCCCGACGCCGGCCTGCAGTGGTACGACCCGCCGCAGATGTGGCACCGGATCGACGTACCTGACTCGTTGGACGCGTTCGTCACTACGCTGTCGGGCGCGATCTCGACCTCACGCCGGTTGCGACTCTAGATGTACCCGGCCAGCACGTTGGTCACAGTCGGCTGATCGGAGGTAGCCAGCCGCCCTCGACTATGGACACACTCGGGCGTACGACGTGAAGAACCCGCTACTCTCGCCGCCGGGAGGGAGGCAGGAGACAGATGACTACCGGGTGGCGCGCAGCGGTCGCGGTCTCGATGCTGGCGGGGTTCTACGTTCTGGCGTTCGCGGTGATCGGGGGATTCGCGTTCGCGGCGTACTACATCGCGACGCACGCGAACGGCGGTACGCAGATCGTCCTCGCACTCCTCGCCGCCGCCGCCGCGATCGTGGTCGGCCTGGTCAAGGCGCTGAAGCGTCCCCCGTTCACGCCACACGGCGTGCCGCTGCACGAACGTGACCAGCCGCACCTGTGGGCGATGGTGCGGGACCTGTCGGAGCGGGTCGTCACCGGTCCGCCGGACGAGATCTGGCTGGTACCCGAGGTCAACGCCGCCGTCACCGAGGACGCGTCGCTCCTCGGTCTGCGCAGCGGCCGGCGCTACATGCTGATCGGGTTGCCGCTGTTGCTCACGATGAACGCCGACCAGATGCGCGCGATCCTCGGCCACGAGCTGGGCCACTACTCCCACGCCCACACCAGGCTCGGCGAGATCAACTACCGCGGCCGGATCACGATCGGCCGGACGATCGAGCAGCTGCGCGACGGGGGCATCACCCGGACGATCGTCCGTAAGGTCTTCGAGCTGTACGCGCGGCTGTACTTCCTGGTGGAGAACACCGTCAGCCGGCAGCAGGAGCTGGAGGCCGACCAGGCGGCGGCCGCGGTCGCCGGCAGACACGCGATCCAGACCGCGCTGCGGGAGCTGCCGGTCCTGCTCGCCGCGTGGAACTTCTACCTGAAGAACTACGTGACGTGGGCGCTCGACTACGGCATCGCCCCGCGTGGGGTGTTCGCTGGTTTCCCGCGGATGCTGCAGGCCCGGCACGGCGAGCTGTCCCGGCTGCGGGGCGAGGAGCTCGACGAGCGGACGTCGCGTTGGGACAGCCACCCGTCGACGCCGGAGCGGATCGCCGCCCTGCAGGGCGCGCCGGAGATCGGGACACACACCGACCCGCGGCCGGCCTGGCGGATGCTCGCCGGGATCGAACGCCTGATGGTGGAACTGGAGGAGGCGGTCCTCGACTTCGGTGACCGCCAGCTGCTCGACTGGTCGTCGTACACCGCGCAGGGTGTCCTCGCCGCCGAGCAGCGGCGCGCGGACGGCATGTACCGCGCGTTGTCGCGGGTGACCGGTCGTACGCCCGAGTCGTTCGAGACGATCCTGCGGGCCGCCGAGGCGGATAGGTTCGGCGAGCTCTACGACCTGATGGTGCAGGCCAACGCACCGCAGGGTGGCCTGGTCTCGGTGTTCACCATCGCGGCGATTCGCAGTGGGATGGTCCGGGTGGAGCATCGGTGGGACCGCTCGCCCCGGTTGCTGTTCGCCGACGGCGAGGAGTTCGACATCAAAGCGGTCCTGGAGACCCTCGAGTCCGGCCCGAACGGCGCCACCCGGGTGCGGGCGTGGCTGCGCAAAGTCGGCATCGACATCGCGCTGGCGGCGCCACGGCAGGCACGGGCCGACGCCAGCGGCGCCAATGTCGTCGGTGCGATGGCCAACGTCAAGGTCGGCAAGGACAGCATGGATCTCCTCATCACCGACGAGGGACTGGTCTTCACCCCCTGCCCCAAGGCGACCGACCAAGGCAAGAAGCGGTTGACAGAGCTCGTCGGAAGTCAGCCCGTCGCCCAGCTGGCGGCGCGGCCGGAGAACCTCTGGATCCCGTTCGAGGAGATCGCTTCGGCGACCATGCACCGGATGATGCCGCTCAAAGCGGCCCTGGCGCTGCACAACGGGTCGACGTACGACATCCAGGAGACCCTCTCCGGGGAGGAGCTCGGCAAGTCCAGCGACACGCTTCGGCAGGTGATGCAGAATCTCGGCGCGCGCACGGCTGAGGCCGGCCGAGCATGATCGACGGGGCGCCCCCTGGGTACCCTGGGCGACATGAACCTGCGCCTGTACGACACGCGCACGCGTGCGATCCGTGACTTCGAGCCGCGACAGCCCGGCAAGGTCACGATGTACGTCTGTGGCGCCACCGTACAGAGCCCGCCCCACGCCGGACACGTGCGGTTCGCCGTCGACTTCGATCTGCTCCGTCGCTGGCTGCTGCACCAGGGCATGGACGTCGCATATATCCGCAACGTCACCGATATCGAGGACAAGGTCCTCGCCAAGGCGGCGCTCGAGAAGACGCCGTGGTGGGAGCTCGCCTACCGGAACGAGCGCGCGTTCTCCGAGGCGTACGACCTGCTCGGCTGCCTCCCGGCCACGCTGGAGCCGCGGGCGACGGGCCACATCCCGGAGATCATCGCGCTGATCCAGCGGCTGATCGACGCCGGGCACGCCTACGCGAGTGGCGGTGACGTGCTGTTCGACGTGCGGTCGTTCGCCGACTACGGCGCGCTGTCAGGTCAGCGGATCGACGAGGTCCAGCCGGCGGGTGACACCGAGAACGTCGAGGCCAAACGCGACCCCCACGACTTCGCGCTGTGGAAGGGCGCGAAGCCCGGCGGGCCGTCGTGGGACACCCCGTGGGGTCCGGGCCGGCCGGGCTGGCACATCGAGTGCTCGGCGATGTCGACGAAGTACCTCGGGCCGGAGTTCGACATCCACGGCGGCGGTCTCGACCTGGTGTTCCCCCACCACGAGAACGAACGCGCCCAGTCCCAGGCGGCAGGTGACCCGTTCGCCCGCTACTGGCTGCACAACGCCTGGGTGACGGCGGCCGGGGAGAAGATGAGCAAGTCGCTGCCCAACTCCGTCCTCGTCTCCGAGGTCGTCCGAAGGGTCCGGCCGGTGGAGCTGCGGTTCTACCTCGCGCAGCCGCACTACCGCTCGATGGTGGAGTACTCCGAGGAGGCCCTGCAGGAGGCGGCCGCGGGTTACCAGCGGTTGGAGAGCTTCGTCCTGCACGCCGTGGAGTTCGTCGGCGAGTCGGTGGGTGCGGCTCCGATCGACGACCGGCCTGCGGTGCCCGGGGCGTTCACGGCGGCGATGGACGACGACCTGGGCGTTCCGCAGGCGCTCGCCGTTGTCTACAACGCCGTCCGCGAAGGCAACTCCGCGCTCGCCGCCGACGACAAGGAGGCGGTGCTGGCGCGGCTGGTCGAGGTACGTTCCATGCTGTCGGTCCTGGGTCTCGACCCGATGGACCCGCGCTGGCGGGAGACCGGCGGTGCGGACGAGTCGCTGCGGTCCGCGGTCGACGTGCTCGTGCGGGCGTTGCTGGACGAGCGTGAGCAGGCCCGGGCCCGCAAGGACTGGGCGGCCGCCGATGCCGTCCGCGACCGCCTGCGCGCCGCCGGGATCGACGTGACCGACACTCCGCACGGTGCGCGCTGGAGTGTCGCCAGCCACCGGGTGGCGAGTCAGCAGGTGGCGAGCCAGCCGCCGGAGAGCGAGTGAACGTGCCCGACCTCGCCTTGTTGGAGGTTCGTCGCTGTAGAAGGCGACATTCCTCCCACAACTCGCCGTCCCGATCCTGCGGAGGATGCCGTGCCCGGTAACGACAGGCGCCGGGGCGCGGTCCGCAAACGCGCCTCCGGCAACCCGACGGCCGGCTCGGGCGGTCGGCGAAAGCGCGGCCTCGAAGGCAAGGGCCCGACACCCAAGGCGGAGAATCGTCCGTACCACAAGGCGTACAAGCGTGCCCAGGCGACGAAGGCGGCCGGGAAGGGCGCCGGTGCACGTGGCTCGGGTCGGCGGCCCGACTCGGGTCCGGGTCGGCGTTCCGGTGCGGGCGAGCGGGCCGAATGGATCGTGGGCCGCAACCCGGTTGCCGAGGTGCTCCGGGCCGGCGTTCCGGTCAGGTCCGTGCACATCGCCGAACGCATCGACCGCGACGATCGGGTCCGGGAGATCCTCCGCCTCGCGGTGGACAAGGGCCTGCCGTTGTCCGAGGTGACCCGTACCGAACTCGACCGGCTGACCAGCGGTGCGGTACACCAGGGCGTCGCCGTGCAGGTTCCGCCGTACGCCTACGCCGACGCCGACGACCTGCTGCAAGGTGCCCTTGACAGTGGCCGGCCGCCGTTGCTGGTCGCGCTCGACGGGGTCACCGACCCGCGCAACCTCGGTGCGGTCGTTCGTTCGGCCGCGGCCTTCGGTGCGCACGGTGTGGTGGTGCCCGAACGCCGGTCCGCCGCGATGACCGCCTCGGCCTGGAAGGCGTCGGCAGGTGCCGCGCTGCGCGTGCCGGTGGCCCGGGTGGTGAACCTCACCCGGGCTCTTCGTGCGTACCAGCAGGAGGGTCTGATGGTGGTCGGTCTGGCCGCCGATGGAGACGTGACGATGGCCGAGGTCAAGGAGCTGGCCGAGCCGGTCGTCCTGGTGGCGGGCTCAGAGGGGCGAGGGTTGTCGCGGTTGGTCCGCGAGACGTGCGACCAGCTGGCGCGGATCCCGATCGGACAGGACGCCGAATCGCTCAACGCCGGGGTCGCCACGGGAATCGCGCTCTACGAGGTCGCCCGGCGCCGCGGCCTCCGCTGACGCGCATCGTCGCAGCGCACGGAACAATCCTGGGGACCACCACAGGAACGCTCATCGAGGTAGCAGGAAACGGGACCGCCCACTGAACACGGAGGAGCTCCCGGGTGGCACGGGTCAGCAAGGAGTTCGTGGTCGTCGACGACCCGAGGTTTCGGGAGTGCCATGCCTCGACCGTCCTCCCGCTCGGCGAGCGCCGGCTTCTCGCCGCGTGGTTCGGCGGCAGCAGAGAGGGCGCGGGTGATGTGGCGATCTGGCTCGCCCGCAGGGCGCCGGGGCGCGGCTGGTCCCGCCCGGTCAAGGTGGCCGACGAGCCTGACCTCCCACACTGGAACCCGGTGCTTTTCCGGGCACCTGGCAGCGCCGAGATCTCCTTGTTCTACAAGGTGGGGCACCGGATCCCGGCGTGGTACACGAGGGTCATCCGGTCGACCGATGACGGTTACACCTGGAGTGAGCCGCGCGATCTCGTCGCCGGCGATGTCGGCGGCCGTGGTCCGGTGAAGAACAAGCCGATCGTGCTCGCCGACGGATCATGGGTGGCACCGGCCTCCATCGAACGTGAACACACCTGGGACGCGTTCGTCGATCTGTCGTACGACGAAGGACGCAGTTGGCGGCCGAGCCGGCTCGTGCCACTCGATCACGCGACCTTTCCCGGCAAGGGAGTCATCCAACCGACGCTGTGGGAGTCAGCACCCGGCGTGGTGCACATGCTGCTGCGAAGCACCTGCGGCTGGGCGTGCCGGAGCGACTCGACCAACGGTGGTCACACCTGGAGCCCGGCGGTGACGACGGCGCTGCCCAACAACAACAGCGGTCTCGACCTCGTACGCCTCGACGACGGCCGGCTGGTGTGCGTGCACAACCCGGTCGGAGTGCCGTCCGGTCCGCGTACGCCTCTGGTGGTCGCGAGCTCCACCGACAACGGCACCAGCTGGGTGCGGGACGCTGTGATCGAGGACGAGCAACCGCCCCTTGACGGTGAGTTCTCCTATCCCGCCGTGGCGGCGGACACGGAAGGGGTCGTGACCACCTACACCTGGCGGCGGCGCGGCATCGCCTGTGCACGCGTCGATCTCGATGCCGAACCGGCGAGTCCGTGACAGAGTACGCAGGTGAGGCGCGGGTTGACCCCGCGCCCGTTCGATCGACGTGCCCCACGCCGGACTGTCGGTAATGTCGCGGAGGACCGATGCGGACCGAACGCCTGCTCCCCACCAGCGAGGCCAACGACCTCCTGGCACTGGTCCGGGAGATCGCCACGCAGGAGCTGGCACCGGCCGTGTCGGAGGCCGAAGCGGCGGCGAAGTTCCCGCGTGAGGTGTTCCGGCTGCTCGGAGGCTCCGGCCTGCTGTCGTTGACGTTTCCGGAGGAGTACGGCGGCGGCGCCCAGCCGTACGAGGTCTACCTGCAGGTGCTGGAGGAGTTGGCGTACGCCTGGCTCAGTGTCGCTGTCGGCGTGTCCGTGCATTCCCTCGCGTGTTCCCCGTTGCTGGCGGCGGGAACGCCGGAGCAGCGGGCCGAGCTCCTTCCCCGGTTTCTGTCCGGCGAAGTGCTGGGCGCCTACTGTCTGTCCGAACCCCAGGCCGGTTCCGACGTGAGTGCCATGACCACCCGAGCGGTGCGCCCTGATGGGCGTATCGAGGATGGCGACGCCAGCGACGCCAGCGGCTCTTCGGCTGCTGGGTCGGACTACCTCGTCGACGGGACGAAGGCCTGGACCACCCATGGCGGTGAGGCGGACTTCTACACGTTGTTCGCGCGTACATCGGCGGATCGTAGGAAGGGAATCAGCTGCTTCGTGGTCGACGCGGGCGTCGAGGGGCTGTCCTTCGGCGCTCCGGAACACAAGATGGGACTCACGGCCTCCCCGACCACCACGGTCCATTGGGACGGGGTACGCGTCCCCGCCGCGCGACGGATCGGTGCCGAAGGCGATGGCCTGAAGATCGCACTCGCGGCCCTGGACAGCGGCCGGCTGGGTATCGCCGCCTGCGCGGTCGGGCTCGCGCAAGCCGCCCTTGACACCGCCGTGGAGTGGGCGAAGCAACGCGAACAGTTCGGCAAGCCGGTGATTTCCTTTCAGGGCTTGGGATTTCTGTTGGCCGAAATGGCGGCTGCCGTGCACAGTGCCCGGGCGACCTATCTCGATGCGGCGCGGCGCCGCGACCGTGGACTGGCCTACAGTACGCAGGCCGCTATCGCCAAACTGGTCGCCACCGATGCCGCCATGAAAGTGACCACAGACTCCGTTCAGGTGCTTGGCGGGTACGGATATACGCACGACTTTCCGGTGGAGAGGTTCATGCGCGAGGCAAAGGTCCTGCAGATTTTCGAAGGGACCAACCAGATCCAACGTGTCGTGATCGCCCGCGACCTTGCCCGCTGAGCACCGGAGCGCACCCGCCACGCAAAGCGATAGTCCTCTCACGTCGGGGCTTCTGCGGGCGCGGCGGCAGGTCATGCGGGTTGCCCAAACATGCCTTCAGCCGGCTGCCGCCGCGCCGAATCCTCCGGTGAGCTGTGGGATATGGACAATGCGAGATCGGGCGGTACGAAGAGCTCCCGGGTGGCCAGGCGCAGTCTCTTGTCGGTAGCCGCCGCCGGAGTGGTGCTTTGGCCATGGGACGCCGTGTTCGCGGACAGTCGGGTCCCGGGGTTCCTTCTCGAACGGTCGGCGACCAAGGGGACCCCCGCAACAGGGGCGAGCCACGCGGTGGAGGTGGCTCAGGCGGTGGAGGTGGCTCAGGCGGTGGAGGTGGCTCAGGCGGTGGAGGTGGCTCAGGCGGTGGAGATCGGCCGGGCAGCGGAGCCGACCCGCGCGGCCGCGGCCACCTGGCAACGGCGCATGCCGCCCACGCCGTCGTTCCCGGCCACGATCGATGCGTACGCCCGCTATCAGGGTGGTACGACCTGCAGTCCGACCAACAAACTCGGTCCGGCCGCGCTGAAGAACATCGTGATCGAGACGTACGGGAACCGGGCCTGGAGCATCGCCCGGCCGTGCTCGAGCTCCAGCATCAACGAACACAAGGAGGGCCGTGCGCTCGACGTCGCGTTCAACGCGTTCAACGCGTCGAGCCGGAAGAACGCCAACGACTTCCTCTACTGGCTGCTGCGGCCGGACGTTCACGGCAACCGGCACGCGTTCGCCCGCCGGCTCGGGATCATGTACGTCATCTGGAACCGGAAGATGTGGCGGGCGTACCGGCCGGACGCCGGCTGGCTGTGGTACACCGGCTCCAACCCGCACACCGACCATATCCACCTCAGCTTCAGCTGGGCTGGTGCCCGCCGCGAGACAACCTGGTGGACCCTCCGCTAGAAGCACCACCTTCTCGTGATCATGAAAGGTTTTGTCGGCGTATCTGCCGCTTTTCCTTCATGATCATGGTCACTGTCGGACGTTGCCGCAGGTCGCGCCGGACGCTCGCAGGTCATTCCGGACGTTGCCGCAGGTCGCGCCGGACGCTCGCAGGTCATTCCGGACGTTGCCGGAGGTCACTGTCGGACGCTGTCGGACGTGGCCGGAGCTCACGGCCGGACGTTGCCGCAGGTCGCGCCGGGCACTGCTGGACGGTGCACGATCAGGGTTCGAGTTCAGCCAGGCTGGTCAGATCAGCGGCCGACGGCAAGGCCTCCCGCTCGTCCGGCCGATTGCGCAGGACGTCGTTGACGTAGGCGCGGGCCGCTTTGACCAGGGGGATCTCATTGCCGGCCCGCTCCGAGAGATACCAGCGGTGTTCGAGGACCTCGTGGAACACCTCCGCCGGTTCGAGCCGGCCGCGCAGGTCGGCCGGTACCTCGCGTACAACAGGTTCGAACACCTCGGTCAGCCACTGGTGCGCGACGATCTCCTCGTCCTCGTTCTGTTGGTCGGTCGCCGCCCGGAACGCGTCGAGGTCGTTGAGCAACCGCCGCGCCTGGTTCTCCTCGACGTCCAGGCCGGTCAGCCGGAGCAGCCGCCGGCTGTGGTGGCCCGCGTCGACCACCTTGGGTTGGATCCGGATGTGCCGCCCGTCGAAGTCGGTGTGGATGTCGAGTTCGGCGACGTCGAAGCCGAGCGCGTTGAGTCGCTGGATCCGGTGCTCGAGCCGGTAGAGCTCCCCGGTGTCGAACTCCTCGGGCGCGGTGAGCTCCTCCCACAGGCGTTCATAGCGGCGTACGACGGTGTCGGCGAGCTCGAGCAACTCGATGTCCTCCGACAGAAACCCGCCGGCCTGCAGGTCGAGCAGCTCGCCGAAGATGTTGGTGTGGGCGAGCTCGAGGTCGTACGAACGCTGGCCAGGCGACAGCTCGTCGTGCAACTCCCCGGTCTCGGCGTCGACGAGATAGGCCGCGAATGCCCCGGCGTCGCGTCGGAACAGTGTGTTGGACAGCGAGCAGTCGCCCCAATAGAAGCCGGCCAGGTGCAGCCGGACCAGCAGGGCCGCGAGCGCGTCGACCAGGCGTACGACCGTGTCCGGGCGCAACGTCCGGGAGAAGACCGCGCGGTACGGAAGGGAGAACGACAGGTGCCGCGTCAGCAGGATCGGCTGGAGCGGTTCGCCGTCCGCGGTCAACCGGTCGAGCACCACACCGACCGGCTCCACCGCGGGCACGTCGAGACGTTCGAGATCGCGGAGTAGCCGGTTCTCACCCACGACGTACCGTTCCTCAGCCTCCTTCACCGCGTAGACGTGACCGCCGAGCCGGACAAATCGGACGACGTGGCGGGAGATGCCTCGAGGGAGTGCGACCAGGTGCTGGTCAGGCCATTCGGCGAGCGGGATGTGCCACGGCAGGGCGAGAAGGCCGGGATCGGCGGGGACTGAGACGAACCGAGGCATGACACCAGTAAACCGGCTTGTCGCCGAAGTGCGACTCGTGGCGTCCGCCCAGTTCCGGGTGATGCCGCCACGTTCCATGATCGTGAAGGTTTGCGGCGTATGCGCAGACAGAAGTTTCATGATCACGATCATGATCACGGGGGTGCGGGCTAGCGGGCTACCGGGCCGTGGGTACGTACGGCCTCAAAAGCGTCGGGGCCCACCGGAGGAAATCCGGTGGGCCCCGACGACGTGCCATCTCCTGACGGCGCGGGTGAGTCGTCAGCTGACGCGCTCTCCCGTGGCCGTGGAGAAGAGGTGGATCCGCTCCGGGTCCGCGGCCAGCTTGACCTTGACGCCCTTCTCAGGCGGGCGGCGGGCGTCGATCCGGGCGATGATCTCCTTCTGCTCCTCGCCATCGCCGTTGAGCAGACCGTAGAGGAACGCGTCAGCGCCGAGCTCCTCGACGACCGCCACCTCGACGGTGAGGCCGTTCTCCTCGTCGCCCACGATCCGGAACGCCTCCGGGCGAATCCCGACCGTGACCGCCGTCTCGCCGCCCAGCTTGCTGCGCGAGGACGCCTCGAGCGGAACGGTGTAGGCGCCCACGTCGATCCCGGTGTTGGTCACCTTGCCCTCGAGCAGGTTCATCGCGGGGGAGCCGATGAAGCCGGCGACGAACAGGTTGTTGGGCTTGTCGTAGAGGTTGAGCGGGGTGTCGTTCTGCTGGAGCAGACCGTCCTTGAGGACCGCCACCCGGTCGCCCATCGTCATCGCCTCGGTCTGGTCGTGGGTGACGTAGACCGTGGTGATGCCGAGCCGGCGCTGGAGGGCGGCGATCTGGGTACGGGTCGAGACACGCAGCTTGGCGTCGAGGTTGGACAGCGGCTCGTCCATGAGGAAGACCTTCGGCTCCCGGACGATCGCGCGGCCCATCGCGACCCGCTGCCGCTGACCACCGGAGAGGGCCTTCGGCTTGCGGTCGAGGAACTCCTCCAGGCCCAGCAGCTGTGCCGCCTCGCGCACCTTCTTGAGGCGCTGGTCCTTCGGGACGCCCTGCATCTTCAGCGCGAAGCCCATGTTCTCGGCAACGCTCATGTGGGGGTAGAGCGCGTAGTTCTGGAAGACCATCGCGATGTCGCGGTCCTTCGGCGGAAGGTGCGTGACGTCGCGGTCGCCGATGCGTACGGCGCCGTCGTTGATCTCTTCCAGACCGGCGAGCATCCGCAGGGACGTGGACTTGCCACATCCGGAGGGTCCGACGAGAACCATGAACTCGCCGTCCTCGATCTGCAGGTCGAGCTTGTCGACCGCGGGCTTGTCAGAGCCTGGGTAGGTCCTGCTCGCCTGGTCGTAGGTCACTGTGGCCATGGGTTTCTTTCCCTTCACCGGCAGGAACGTGCCGGACGATCCGAGCAAAGGGCGGCTGACGACCCCCGAGGAGGGGGCGCCACGGGCAGCTCATGGTGACACGCCTTTCATCGTGCTGTCATCCATCAGGTACGCAACCAGCCCGGAACTGGTCGGGGACGGGTCGGAGCAGAGTCGGACGAACCTCGCAGGGGCCGACCATGATCAGGTGCCGAGGTCCGCGGATCAGACCGGGAGGAACCGGGAACCGGGCAGGAACCGGGAACCAGGTCGCCGGGAACCAGGAGGAACCGCCGATTTCTTGCACACGGACACGTCCGGCCGACGTGGTCGGACCATGCGACCGTCCGTGGGAACGAGGTCCAGTCCCCCAGGACTGAGGCAGAATTCTTGCGAAGACTTTCTGCAAGTTCTGACGGGAGGCTCTGGCAGATGCATTCCGGTCCCGGCCCCATCGCCGGCAGCGCACGGGAGCCTGGCTCAGGTACCGGCACGGGCAAGCGCGCCCGGCTTGTCGACATCGCCGCGCAGGCGGGGGTGAGCGAGGCGACGGTGTCTCGTGTCCTCAACGGTCGCCCCGGCGTCAGCGCGCCGACGGTCCAGGCGGTGCTCACGGCGCTCGACGTCCTCGGTTACGAGCGGCCCACCCGGCTGCGCCAACGCAGCGCCGGCCTGGTCGGTCTCGTCGTACCCGAACTCGACAACCCGATCTTCCCGGCGTTCGCCCAGGTGATCGAGACGACGTGCGGCCAGCACGGCTACACCCCAGTGTTGTGTACGCAGACACCGGGCGGCGTGGGCGAGGACGAGTACGTCGAAATGCTCCTCGACCGGGGCGTCTCGGGCATCATCTTCGTGTCCGGACTACACGCCGACGTCTCCACCGACACCTCGCGCTACCAGAAGCTGACGGGCCGCGGACTGCCGGTGGTGTTCGTGAACGGCTACGTCTCCTCGGTCGAGGCGCCGTTCGTCTCCACCGACGACACGGTGGCCACCGAACTCGCCATCCACCACCTCGCGAGCCTCGGCCACCGGCGGATCGGCTTCGCCAGCGGACCGGACCGTTACGTACCCGCCCGGCGCAAGCTGGCCGCGTTCCGGGCCTGCCTCGACGAGCCCGGACTGCAGTCGACCGGGGTGACCGGCGTCGTCGAGCAGTCGTTGTTCTCGGTGGAGGGTGGCCATGCCGCGGCGGTTCGGCTGTTCGACGAGGGCGTCACCGGCGTCGTCTGCGGCTCGGACCTGATGGCGCTCGGCGCGATCAGGGCGGCGCGGCAGCGCGGGCTCGATGTGCCTGGCGACATTTCGGTCGTGGGGTACGACGACTCTCCGCTCATCGCGTTCACCGACCCGCCGTTGACCAGCGTGCGGCAGCCCGTACACGCGATGGGGCTCGCGGCGGTGCGGGCGCTGATCGACGAGATCAACGGGCACGGCGCACCCAGGGCGGAGTACCTCTTCCGTCCCGAACTCGTCGTACGCGGCTCCACCGGCCCCGCGCGCCCTCGCTGACGGGCTGACCGGCCGGGTTCAGCCGGCGCTCGGGATGGTGACAGGCGCCGCGGAGGTCGCAGTGGCGGCGGATGTTCACAGTGGCGGCGGATGTTCACAGTGGCGGCGGATGTTCACAGTGGCGCGGATGTTCGCAGTGGCGGTGGAAGTTGGCGACCGTCCGCTTGTCCGCCTGTCCCCGGCTCCTCATCCGCCCGGCCGGCGGCCTCTCCCTTGTCGCCGGCCTCTCCCTTGTCGCCGGCGTCGCCCGTGTTCGCGCTGACGCCTTTCCCCATGCCCTCGCTGAACGCCTGTGTGACGCTCTGGAGCGCGGTCGTGACCTCGCTCGGAATGACCCAGAATGTGTTGCCCTCGCCCTGTGCGAGCTGCGGCAGCACCTGGAGGTACTGGTAGGCGAGCAGCTTCGGGTCAGGGTCGTTGCGGTGGACCGCCTGGAACACCCGGTCAATCGCCTTCGCCTGGCCATCCGCTCGCAGGATCGCAGCCTGCTGGTCGCCCTCCGCGGTCAAGATGGTGCCCTGCTTCTCGCCCTCCGCGGTCAGGATCCGCGCCTGGCGTACGCCCTCGGCGGTGAGGATCGCGGCACGCTTCTCGCGGTCGGCGCGCATCTGCCGTTCCATCGAGTCCTTGATCGACGGCGGAGGGTCGATCGCCTTGAGCTCGACGCGGTTGACCCGGATGCCCCACTTGCCGGAGGCCTCGTCGAGGACGCCACGCAGGGTGGTGTTGATGTGTTCGCGCGACGTGAGGGTCTTCTCCAGGTCGATGGCGCCGATGACATTCCGCAGCGTCGTGACCGTGAGCTGCTCGATGGCCTGGATGTAGTTGGCGATCTCGTAGGCCGCTGCTCGCGGGTCGGTGACCTGGAAGTAGAGCACCGTGTCGATGTGCACGACCAGGTTGTCCTCGGTGATCACCGGCTGCGGCTGAAACGACACCACCTGCTCGCGCAGGTCGATCAGGGGGCGTACGCGGTCGACGAACGGGATCACGAAGTTCAGGCCGGGCTCGAGAGTGCGAAGGTACCGTCCGAGGCGCTCGACATTGCCGGCCCGCGCCTGCGGCACGATGCGTACCGACCGCACCAAGATCATGACTGCGACGATGGCCAGCACCAGCCCGGCAATCAGTTCGGCCATGGTTCCTCCCAGGGATGTACGAACGCGGTCGCCCCGTCGATGGCGAGCACCTCGACCGTCGTCCCGTCAGGGCGGATGAGTTTCGGGTCGTACGAACTGGCTGTCCGCTCCACGCCGCCGAGCGCGAGACACGTGATCGCGGGCGCGGTAGAACGGATTCCTGGGCCCAAACCGAGCGTGGCGACGAGCGCGGCCACGGTTCCGAGTGCCGCGGTGGCTATCGACCAGACGACCCACACCTGCATGGGCTCACCCGCTCTAGGCTGAAGCTCCTGTTGACACCGTAGCTCCAGTTTGCGTTCGCCGCTGACGGCTGCTTGATGGGTCCGAACGTGGCCGGCCCGAACGCGGGCGGTGGCGCACATCCGACGCTGAGCTCGCGTACTGGTCATCCGGAGGGTCGGCACTCGGAGGCACGCGGCTAGGCTTGGGCCGATCTCGCCAGCGTGGCGCAACTGGTAGCGCACCCGACTTGTAATCGGGCGGTTAGGGGTTCAAGTCCCCTCGCTGGCTCCAACGTTTCCGCAGGTCAGCGGGGGTGTGACAGGCGCGACGAAGGTTGCACTCCCTCGGATGTGTCACAGACCTGTCACATCCCCGAGCACTACGGCCGCGTTGTGCAGCGCCTCGTCCTGGGAGTGGACGTAGGTCCGCATCGTGAAGGCGGAGTCAGCGTGACCCAGCCATGCGGCGATCACGGCGATCGGAACGCCTTGGAGATGCATCAGCGTCCCGCAGGTGTGCCGCGCGTCGTGGAGCCGGATCTTACGGACCTTGGCAGCGCCAACCACGGTCGACCAGCGATCGGACAGCGTGTCGGGGTGCAGCGCCTCCCCGATCTCGTTCACCGCGACATAGCCGGATACGCGGTACGCCCTACCAACCGCCAACTGTTCGGCCCGCTGGCGCCTCTTGGCCCGCTTCAACACCTTGATCAACTCGGGTGTCAGAGGCAGCGTGCGAGTGCTGCGCTTCGACTTCGGAGACGAGGCAACCGCCTGCCCGTCCACCGACACCCGCGACTCCTCCACCACGAGCGTGCCCGCCTTCAGATCGACACTTGACCACCGCAGACCCGCGATCTCTCCCCGCCGAAGACCATGCAGGGCGAGATGCCAGGCGTGCTCTAGTCGATCCCGACGGGCCGCCCGCAGCAGCTTCCTGACCTCCGCGACGGTGTAGGTCTGCATCTCCGACTTCGTTTCAGGCAGCCGATCCACCAGCCCGGCCACGTTGCGGAGTGCAAGCCCTTGCCTGATCGCATCCTCATAGACCTTCCGGAGCACGAAGAGCATCAGGTTGACGCTCCGTGGCTTCCATGGCCGCCGAGGCCGGTCGTCAGCCCGTTTCAGGCTGCCAGCCTGCAGTTGGTCGACCAGCTCCTCGATGTGTCGCTTCGTGAGTCGCTGGAAGGGCAGCTCTCCGTAGACCTCGCACAGTGGTTTCAGGGAGTCCCGGTACCCGGCAAGAGTGCTACCCCGAACGCCTCGCCGGGACCGCAACCAGGCATCACACAGATCCCGGACAGTCGCGTTGGTGGGCGCGACATAGGTACCCTCCCGGACCTCCCGTCGTATCCGTGCGAAGTCGTCAACGGCCAGGTCGACCGTCTCGTAGCGGCGACGGACCTGCCGGCGCTTCCCCGTGGCCGGATCAGTACCCAGGTCAATCACTAGCTCGACACGGCGTTTGCCGCTTGCGAGTGTGATCCACCGAGCGCCGGGAGGAAGACGCCGGCGAGGCCCGTTGCCCTTCATGCTGCGTCCGCCAACTCTGCGACGTACTCGCGAAGCGACTCGGCGAGAATGCGCCGGGATCCGCCGATCTTGACGGACCTCAGCACACCAGTACGCAGCAGCACGTAGACCTGTGAGCGGCAGATGCCGAGCACCTGGCCCGCCTCGACAGGGGTCAATAACAGCCGTTCCATTCCAACTCCTCTTCTTCTAGTGACGGCGACACGGACGTGTCAGCCGGTGGTGGCCATCTCCAGGCGTGCGGTGTAGCGGTGTTCGCGGGCGAGTGCGGCGGCGGTGTTGGCGAGGAGGGCGTCTCCGGTGGTGTGCCAGCCGGTGCCGGCGTAAACGAGTTCGGCGATGGTCTCGATGTGTTCGTTTTCCTCGAGGTGCTCTTGCCGTTCGTGGTGTGCGCGCCGGTAGTCGACACGGGCTTTGCGCAGGATGCGGAAGGTGGTGGAGTAGCGGCGGGATTTGGTGAAGAAGTGACCGCCGTAGCCGAGCATGTGTGCCCACCTGCGTAGCCGGTAGTACTGGGTGGTCTTCCATTCGGTGGTGGTTTGGAGGCCGCGGGCGCCGAGGCGCCAGCAGGCTCCGATGATGCGTCCGGGGTGGGTGTTGGTGGCGTAGTAGTCGACGGTGGAGGGGGTGAGTCGTCGGGAGGAGTGGCCGGCGGCTTCGGTGGCTTTGGTGGCGTACTTGGCGAGGTAGCCGGCGACGGCGTTGCCGGAGAGCATGCGGCGGCGGCCGGTGTGGTCGAGCTCTTGGCTGACGCGCTGCTCTGTGAGTGGGTCGTCGCCTCGGACGCGGACGGGTCGGATGTCGACCTGGGTTCCCCAGCTCATGGGCCAGCCGTTGGGCTGGTGGACGAGTTGGTGGCCGTGGTGGTCGCCCAGGACCAGGCCGTGGGTCTGGAACCGGGTGCGTTGGACGGCTTCGCGGAGGACCCATATGAGTAGGAAGGTGTTCGCCCATGCCGGGGGTGGGATCACGGCGTCTGGGTCGTCGGGGTCGATGCCGTCGAAGCGGGCGAGGATGTGGAAGTGGACCAGGCCGCGTCGCTGGAACTCCGCACACTTGCCGAAGGAGATCCGCGCCTTGTCTATGTGGCCGTGGTCTTCGGCGTAGCGGGTCAGCAGCCGGTTCGCGGCGATGGTGGTGCGCCGCCACAGTTCGGAGGCTTGGCTGTTCCAGATGGCGTGGTGGTCGTAGTCGTAGCAGTCCGCACACAGCGGTTGGCCGAGCTGGTGGTCACCGTCTTGGTGGCGGCGCATGCACCGCTGGTCGACGCCATGCGCGCAGAGATCGGGTGTCTTGCGGGCGCGGCAGGGTGCGGGCTTGTTCTTCTTGTTGGTGCGGGTGGTGTGGACGATGCCGAAGCCGGGGGCGGTGAGGGTAGCGAAGATGGCCGGGTGCCCACCCACGGTGTCGGGGACGCCTTTGCCGCCTTTGAGGCCTGCGGCCACAAGCTGGTAGGCATCGGCCCGGTAGATCTCGGCACAGGACGGGCAGACGGAGGCGCGACGGTTCCCGCAGGCTTTGTAGATCACCCCATCGGGCATGCCCGTCGTGGACACCGCCGGTGTCTCGGAGATGATCTGACCCGTTTGAGTGTTGACGGTGCGGCTGCGGATGCGACCGGTGAGGCGGACGGGTTGGGTGCAGCCGGCGGCGGAGTGGACGTGACGCAGCCAACGCGGATAGTCCGGGCGGGCGCCGCGGGCCATCGCGGTGGCGGTGGCGGTGAACTTGTCGAGCCCGGCCAGGTCGGTGAGATCGATGGTGGGTGTCTCGGCAGCGGCCACCGCCCCCGGCACCGAGTGGGTGTCGGGGGTGATGGTCGACGTCGAGCCTGTCACGTGCGCGGCCCCGTGGTGGCGGTGGTGCCTTCACGGTTGGCGCAAGTGGGGCAGAGGGCATTGTCGTCGTCGATGACCCAGCCGTAGTCGGTGAACTCTCCGATGGTGGGGAGTAGGCCGTTGCCTGGGCTGAACGCGGCGTCGCAGGTGTCGCAGGTGGCGTCGTAGGCGGTCTGTACGTACAGGGCCATCGCGGTTCTCCTTCCTGGGGTTGGTGGGGATGGCCTCGCCGCCAAGACGTGGGGTGTCCTGGCGGCGAGGGTGTTCCGGTGTGTCATGCAGCCGTCCGGTGGTGGCTGCCGATCTCGATGCCGACCCGGTGGCCAGCAGCGGTGTCATCACTGGCGTTGTCTGGGTGGTGCCCGTCGTCGCGGGCCGCGCTGGCCATTGCTGTGGCGACGGTTGCGGCGACTGTGGTGAAGGTGATGAGGCCGATGCCGGCGAAGACCCAGCGGATGTCGCCGCTGTGAACCATTGCGGTTCCGGTGAGATGGCCCAGGCCGATACAGGCGGGTATTCCGATGGCCAACAGGGCCAGGGTGGGTCCGATCCGGCCCAAGATGAGCTTGTCGCCGATGAGGACGCCAACGGATCCGACGACGATGAGGGCGACGAGTGGGCGTACTCCGATGGATGTGGCGGCCTGTGTGATGGTGTCTCGGTTCATGCCACACGCCCCGTTGGGTCGTAGGTGTCGACTGAGGCGGCTTCGTTGACGTCAGTGGCGGTGAAGATGCTCCACTGATCCGACTCCGCCTCGTAGATGGCGAGACCGACATCTGAGGTGAAGTAGGACCGGGCGGTGCTGGTGTCGCAGATGTGGGCGAGTTTGTCGACGATGGCGCGCCGGTGGTCCCAGGTGCCGGCTTCCTGTCCGATCTGCAGCATGATTCGCCCGGTGTAGGGAGAGATCCGGAGCGTGAGATCGTCCAGTGGTAGCTCGTCGCCGTGGTCTTCAATCAGGGTGGTGAGCAGTCGCAGCCTGTTGAGGGTGTGGGTGTGTGTGGTCATGCGGCTTCGTCTCCTTCGGTGAGTTGTCGGTGGCAGTCGACGCAGCAGCCGAGCGAGGTGGGGATGGTGTAGCCGGCATCCTGTCGGCAGAGTGGGCAGATGCGCCGTGCCGCGAGGGCTTTCTCGATCGCGTGGAGCTGAGCGAGTGTCGGGATCCGCTTGGGTTTGGCGTGGTCGATGCGGTAGAGGTAGGCGACGGCTTGTTTGCCGCCGCGCATCCAGATGACTTGCGCCGCGACGGGTTGCCCGCCGGGGCGTAGCTCCAGGGCGAGGAGCTGCCGCTTCGTGGCCAGACCTTCAGGTGCCATCTGCCAGCCGTAGGTAGGGATCCCGCCGTGGTCGGCGCCGGTCGGGTCGTAGAACTCGATGCGGTAGCGGCGGTTGTAGGTGCGTCCCCGCCGGATGCCGGAACGCCTTCTAGAGCGTGGTTTCTGGTGTCGTGGGCCGTGGTAGTCGCTCATGCTGCTCGCCCTCCGCCGTGGTGGTGGTGGCGTATGGCGGCAGCGCGGTTGACGAGTTCGTCGATGTTGTCGTCGGAGAGGTAGGCGCCTTTGAAGCGGCGGGGGTAGCCGCCTTCGGCGAGGAGCCAGCCGACGCCTCGTGCTTCGGGTGGGATTGATGTGGCGTCGTAGCCTTTCTTGGCCCAGCCGGTGCCGAGGATGATGTCGGAGCTGGCTTCGGTGGTGCAGCGGAATGCGCATCGGTAGGAGAAGATGTCGCGCAGGTTGGTGGGCACGATGTCCGCTGAGGGTCGCTGGGTGGCGGCGATGACGATGACGCCGGCGGCCCGGCCACGTGCTACGAGGTCGCGGACGAGGCGGATAAAGGTTTCCTGACTGTTCTTGTCTCCGACGGTGGCGGAGAACCAGGCGAGTTCGTCGATAACGACGAGGATGAAGGGGTGGTCGTCGCCTTGGTCGATCTTTCGACGGCGTACGGTTTTGAGCCAGTCGTAGCGCCGGTTCATTTCCTCCTGCAGCAGCCGGAGGATGCGGATGGCTTCGACCTCGGAGCGTCCGACGAAGACGTCGGCGATGTCTTCCCACATGCCGAGTTCGACTTCCTTGCCGTCGATGAGGACGAGTTGGACGTCGGTGCACAGCGCGGCGGGGGCGACGATGTTGTTCAACAGCACGGACTTGCCGCCGCCGGGTTCGCCTGCGGCGAGCATGTTTCGGTGCGGCAAGTGGATGTTGACGGTTGAGCCGAAGTCGTCGATCCCGAGGAAGATTGGGTCGAAGATGGATTGGCCGAGAGTGATGGGGGTGACCCCGGCCTTTCGGCCGGGGACCACCTTGCGCAGCAGGCTAGACATAATCGGAGATGTCCTCTCCATTGGCCATGACCGTCGAACCGTTGGCCGACGTCTGGGCAACAGCAGGTTTGGCAGGCTTGACGGCCCGCACACGGGATGTGGATTCAGCAGCAGCCGGGACAGCGGTTGGCTGTTCGGTTGCGGGGGTGTCGACGACCCAGGACGGCACGGTCTTACGTGCCGACAGTCCTACGGTCACCACGTGTTCGGCAGGGGCGTTGCCGTTGCCAGTGGTGTCTACGAGGGTCGACTTGAGTGGTTTCTTGGTTCCGAGCGGGTCGCGCCGGATGATGTCGATCCGCAGCACCGCGGCAGACCGCCTCGTCCTGTCCAGCCGGGCATCAGCAGCCCAACAGGTGGAGGCAAGAGCCGACGTGCGGTCTTTGATGTCGTCGACGGACATGCCGGCGATCAGCAGCAGCCACACCCGTTCCCCCACGGGGGTGGGGTAGGTGGCCAGGATCCACGGGAGTTTCCCGGACCGGTTACGGATCCCGTTCTCGGTCATGAACGACCGCACCCGGTGTCGGGTGATCAGGCACCAGGTCCAGCCCCGGATCAACCGACCGGTGACCGGAACACACAGCCCGGCCGTGACCGGGGCGATCATGACGCAGACAGCCGCCCAGGACGGCATGTCATCAACGAGCTGGAGATAGGCCCAGATGAGGGCGGCGACGATGGTGAACTCGATCCACCACCGCCAGATCACCAGCAACAGTTGCACCCACCACTTCTCGTGCAGGCGCGGTTTGAACACCTCGACCATCGAGGCGCGGTTCGGACGGGATCGGAAGGCCATCGCCGATCACCCGACCTTCCGGCTCACATCGATGCCGGTGATGTCACCGACGGTCCGGTAGAACGCCTGGTGGACCTCGCCGGTCTTGAAGGTGTGTTCTCCGACGAGCGCGGCCACGACCTCGGCCGCATGGTCACGTTCGGCCGCGATGGCGGCGATCATCTGCGCCGTGTCGGCCATCACGAAACGTGCTTCTTCACAGTCGCCAGTTGCGGCGAGGAGGGCCCGTTGGGCGCTGGCCTCGGCAGACATCCAGTCCACGGCCATCCGCAGGTGCTCATAGGCCGCCATCAGCCGGAACGCCCGGGCGGCCACTACGTCGCCCACGTCGTCGGCCGACAGGCCAGCAGGGTTGTCGTTGTGCGGGTTGGGTGTAGATTCGGACATGACGAACTCCCCTTTCGGGTGGAGTGAGTTGGAAGGCAGAGAGCCGGACGGTTTGGTAGCCAGGCCCGGCTCTCCGCCATCTGTGGAGCGGCCCCCATCTGGGGGTCGTTCTTTTTCGTTACGTACGCCGTCAGGGCGTACCAGCCGCCATCACAGCGGGGTGTAGATCACTCCTGTTGCACTCGACTACAGGTGCGCTGTCGCGCGTTCACCGTGTGACTGCGGCTCAGGCAGCCTTCACCGACGCCTTCGTGTCGAGAGACTTGGCGCGGTAGGCGACACCATTCCGGCCATTGGTCGCCCACGGCATGGCTTCCAGCTCGACCGGGGAAACGGTCTGTCCCACGCTCACCTTCGGCGGTTGACCCGCCACAGTGATCATGAGAACGTCCGCCCCGTTCTCAGCGTCGAGCGCCATCACCTGAACGACGAACAACAGCTCGCCGGTCTTGCGATCCGCCTTGTGCCGACCCTCGTTATCGGTCTTTGGCTCCGCCACCTTCGTCACCGTGAACGTGGTCCGCGACGTATCCAGAAACAGCTTCATGAGTGCTCTCCCCTTCGTAGGAGTCCTGATCGAACGAGGCACCTTGCCTCTCCCGAAATAGGAAACCTCCGGGCAGGGCTCACTACCCGGACAAACTGTCCGGGTCCGTAGGAAGCTCGACTATCGTGGTGGCATGCGCGGAGCAGGGGACCATCTCAGCGTCGGCGAACGGATCGCGTACTACCGAGCACGCCGGGGCATGACGCAGGCTGTACTCGCCAGTCTGGTCAATCGGTCAGTGGACTGGGTGAGCAAGGTCGAGCGTGGAGACCGCCAGGTCAGACGCCTAGACGTTGTCGTTGAAGTGGCACGAGCGTTGCGTGTAACGCCAGGAGACCTGCTCGGTCAGCCAGTGCTCGTCGAGGACCATGACCGCCAGGACGACGACGTACCGGCCATCCGCGACGCACTAATGACCCCACGCAGACTCTCACGAGTGCTCTTTGACGATGAGTCTCACAATCGACCTCCAAGCCTCCGACACACTGTTCAGGCTGTCGAGGTCGCGTGGACGGACTTCCAGCGAGGACGGCTGGGGCAAGTAATCACGGCGCTTCCCAGTCTGATCCGAGCTGCGCAAGCGCTCGAACGTGACCTGGACGAGCAGCCGACAGCAGGATGGGCCGCATCCGCCCGTGTCCATCATTTGGCTGCAACAACACTTAGCAAGATCGGCGAGTCCGACCTTGCATGGATAGCGGCCGAGAGAGCGATGGGCGCGGCAGACCAGGCCGACGACCCCTTGGTACTCGCTTCGGCGGCGCGAGCGGGCGCGCATGCGCTGCTGTCGATCGGGAGGTACGAGGACGCGCTGGAGCTAGGACGTGCTGCCCGAGCCTGGCTTGCGCCACGGGTTGCCGAGAACGACGCTGAAGCACTGAGCTTGCTCGGGATGCTGGACTTGCGTATGGCTACTGCTGCATCCCGGCACCAGGACCGCTCTACAACGAGCGAGCTGCTTCAGAACGCGCACCAGGCAGCTCAGCAGCTCGGCCGGGACGCGAATCACTGGCAGACCTCGTTTGGGCCGACGAACGTGATGCTCCACCGAATCTCCACAGCACTCGACCTCGGCGACGTTGCGTTCGTCGTCGAGCATGGACCTAGGATCCAACCCACCTCAGCATCGATCGAGCGACAGGTCGGTCACTCCATCGACGTAGCAAGAGCCCTCAGCTATGTCGCCGAGGACGACGCTGCCATAGAGATACTGCTGACCGCGGAGCGTCAAGCGCCACATCTAGTACGGCACAGTGCCGCCGTACGGGAAACGGTGAAAGCGATCCATCGACGCTCCCCAGTGACGACCGGGCGGTCGTCATCGCCAGTCTTGGGCCTCGCTGAGCGGTGCCGTGCGATCCAATGACGAATCGTGTTCTGGGACTGGTGTGCTCCTCGGCTGGTGGAGTCGAGGCGGTGAGGGAGAAGCTTGTCCGGCCACTCATCGATGACGGGTGGACGGTTGCAGTCACTGCAACCCCGACAGCCGCTCGCTGGCTCAAGGAGTCTGGTGAGCTGGCCAAGCTCGAAGCGCTGACCGGACTGCCAGTTCGCCATCAGCCACGACTTCCCGCGGAGATCAGCCCACATCCCACCGTGGACTGTTATGCCGTCGTACCGGCCACGGCTAACACCGTTGCCAAACTTGCCCTCGGTTTGGGGGACAACCAAGCCCTAACGCAGCTGTGTGAGGCGATCGGTGGCCGCGAGATTCCTGTCGTCATTTTCCCGAGAGTGAACGAAGCACATACCGGCCAACCGGCGTGGGCCAATCACCTCGATGCACTACGAAAAGCCGGTGTACATCTGGTCTACGGCGAAGACGTCTGGCCGGTCCACAAACCACGTAGTGCTCCGGGCCTTCCACTGCCGTGGAAGGCGATCCGACGAGCCATCGAGGACGCAGTTGGCGAACAATCACCACCCTGTGGATGAACCCCGACGCCCAGGATGTGGTTGTGCCAGTATCGATGTGATCCGGACGAGGCCACCCTCGCCCGCGCCGGCCACGCCTGAGCGGAGGTGGGGCGATGACGTCGGAAGGTCACCCGGACCCACAGAGCGCGAGCAAATGATCAGCGTGGAGCCGTCCGGCAGGCATCCAGTCAGACCACTCGTAGCCATCGCAGGTGCCGATGGCCCACCAGGCCCGTCCGCACCTTGCTGTCACTCAGCGAGATGACCAGGCACCCAGCGGCCGTCGAAGTACACCAGCCACGGCTTGGGAGGCGTCCGCTTGAACCGCTGAATCGACGGACGAGCCTGGGCCTGCTCCTCAGCATTCCTCGCCCGAGCCGCCCCTTCAGCCGACTCCAGGGGCAAAGCCGGGCCACGTCGGCGTCGCGATCCCAGGCTGAACGCCCTTGTCAAATAGAGATCCGACAGGGCATTGACCTATCCTTCCGACTTCCGGCGGGGCCATTTTTGAGTCCGCTTCACTTCAAGGCTGTAGCGATCAAGCCTTCTGGCGCGCTGCTCGTTATACGGATAAGTCACCAGTTGGCCCACGAGCAGCCACATCTCTCGCTCTTCCCGCAAGGTAGGAGGAATCTTCAGCCCAAGTTGCGCTGCCAGCGGCACCCGCCCCACATTGACGAGGGCGCAGACCGCGGAACTCCACGCCTGAATGCTGACAATCGATAAATGGTAGGAAACAATACAGACACCTAGGGCCATCCCGCCCGTTGCCCATATTGCGATGCCTTCATCCTCCCTTATTACAGTCGCAGCGCATAGAACCGCAAGGGTAAGAGAGAGATAAACTAGACTTACGAAAAAATTGACCACCGCGTTCGTATTCGCTTCGTCGTGCCGCAGTGATTCCGGCGCAACGCTTAGCAACTCACTCCACAGAGCCTGGGAGTCAAGCTGATAACGTTGGTACCCATAGGTTTCAAGCGACCGCATCGCATTTGCAAACTTCGTAGGACCCAACTGTAGGGGAGTAACGGGGTATCTAGCTACCTTCTCCCATGCAAGTCCGTAGCTGATGCCAACGCCGTATGCATCCGACGCCAGGGCGACAGACTGAGATTGGCTCGAAGTTGCATCGCTCGACTTCAAGAGCGCGTTGTATCTCTTGCGCAGGCGCCTTGCCTCCAACTTGTACAACTCCAGCTTCTTGAAGTGGCGCAAGGTCCGCCGCCGCCGAATGAATCCCGGCAGGTAATAGCCTTCTAGAACTCGAAATAAGATCGTGGAAAGACCGTTCAACACCAAGGCCAATACCAAGGAGGCTACGATCAGCCACACAGTCGTCTGAAGGTCCACAGGCGGAATCTTCTGGCTTCCGAGCAGACTCTCTTGTGCGGGAAGGATCACGACGACAAATGACGCGATGGCGGTCAAGCTCGGAAGGAGCCAACTAACAATCCAGGGCCAACCACCGCCAGCAGCACCCTTAAGGAGATCAATCATCGACGCTTACCGCCGGACTCCGAGGACCCCTCATCCGACTCGTCGTCATCTGGGACGTTGATCGGGCCGGCGGGGCGAACACCCATCGGCCTGGCGGGGCGACGACTCATTCGCACCGATCGAGGAGGCCATGCGCGCGCAAAACCATCGCCAATTCTTACACTGCCAAGTGATTTGGTCAGTCTCTGTCCGCTACGGAATCTAACTGTCGTTGTCCGCGACGGAGTGCTACGCCGAATTCTTTCCTTACCTTTCACTGGCTTCGAGAGGTCGACCTTTTCAAAGACGCCGAATCCCGTGATAGTTACCTTCTCGCCGCGCGCCAGAGCCTCGGTGATCGTCGCGAGGACGGCATCTAATGCCCGAGCCGCGGCGGCACGTGACTCGAAATGCACTGCCAGAGCATCTATAAGCTGCCGCTTATTCACAAGGTCCCCCCACTTCGTCCACCAAGTCGATCAAGGCAAGCTCCCGCGACCTGGGCATCGGGTCACGGCCGGATGCTTCCGCTGACGGGCCTGCTGGCTGGTTCTCGCGCTGCCAAGCCGACGTTAGTCGATCAAGATCTCTGCCGTGATGACTTTCCCTACGTCTTCAAGGGCGGCCCGAACGGGCCGCCGCGCCCGCCTCAACGGGGCCGGCCTTCCCTCCGCGCCTTGACGGCGCCCGGTCGGCCGGCCCGGCTGGGCGCGAAGAAAGGGCCGCCAGAAGACTGACGACCCTCACAGCGTCGGCACCGTTCCGCCCAGAAACCCGGCGGTGGCCGGGGCGGGCCGAAGGCTTTAGCCACCTCGCTTGGCCCGGGACCCGAAGGCCGGGGGCCCACGGTGGGCGGTAACGGTCGGGCAGCCAGCTGCCCACCGCGCCGGGCAAGGCTACGGGCCCCCGACCTCCCGGACCAAGCCAGGACACCGGCCAAACCCTCCGGCCCTTTCGCTGTTCGCCGGGCGTCGACCGGGGCGACATGGCCACGCGAGCTAGCCTGACCGCATGGATGACGTGGACGTCTTCCTGCTGGCACGGATCGAGGAGGACGAGCACCTGGCACGGGTCGGATACCACACCACGATGAGCCAGTTGGATCTTGAACGCATCCTCCGTACTTGTGCTGCGAGACGAGCCATTGTCCGGCTATACCGGGAAGCGGCGTACCGGGGCAGCCCGGACGCTGATCCGTACCTTGTCGCGGTAAAGACACTCGCGGCGATCTACAACGATCACCCGGACTACAAGCCAGATTGGCGACCGCCCAAATGACCTCAGAAGGAAATTGGTCGCCCTTCTCCAACCAGACCAGGACACCGGCCACACCCCCCGTCCCATCGATCAGTGGGCCGTCACGCACTGTCATGAGGTCCTCAGACTCGATCGAGGGGTGGGGGCCCGACGACAGCATTCGCCGACTCTGACTCCAGCCGTGACGCCAACCGACCCGCGCGAGGAGACCCATCGCCAGCCCAAGCATGATCACCACTACCGCGAGCCCAAACCACTACGCCACCTCCCGGGACCTAGAAAGCGGACGCTCGCCGGCGGGGGAGTGGGCGCGACGGCGCCGCGTGCTTCGGTTCCTACACTGTCGTGGTCCTCGCCCAAGGCGCGGTGGCTCCGGATGACCGCGCCCCACTGATGGAGAGGGTGGCAGCCCGTTCGAGCCGGGCCGAGTCCGGGGGATGCCTCGATGGCGTCGGGGCATCCCCAAGCCTTCCGCTCCGGCGACCGTGGCCTCAGTTGTGGTCTCAATTCCCGCTCGTACAACACCGTTCAGAACCCACCTGAGCACCCAGATCCAGGCGTAGATCAGGCGTACCGCATGCCGCCAAACCGTCTCCGCGCTGCCTCGTAACGCGCAGGTGGGCCAGACGGCATCCGGGTGGCGGCGGAGGCGGGTAGGTGTCACAGATCTGTCACAAGGACCTGCACGCACGTCCGTACGGCCGTGGACGCGCACGGACTCGAATCCCTTACAGATAAGGGAAACCTGCATCAGTGTGTACCCTCCAGCATGATCATTAAGGGACTTGTAATCGGGAGGTTAGGGGTTCGATTCCCCTCGCTGGCTCCACACGAAAGCCCAGGTCAGCACGGGCCTGGCCTGGGCATCGTTTTCCACTACGCTCCGGTTTCCTAGCACCTTTGCTAACGCGAGGTCGGTTCGTCACGGCCGGAATGCTCGTCGTCGTGGTCGACCTCGACCGCCACCGCCTGGGCGAACTGGTCAGCCGCACCGGCGGCATGCCCGACGATCACGTGGGCGTACACCCGAAGCGTGATCGCGGGGTCCGCATGGCCAAGCCGAGCCGCCACGACGTGTACCGGAGCGCCTCCGAGGAGAAGTAGCCAGGGATACCTGTGCGTCCACGTCAGCAAGAGTCAGCAGATATCAGACGTTGGCGGTCATGGCCGGATGTTGGACCGGGTGGCCTGACGCCTCTTAGGCTGGGCCAGTGGAAGAGGGTGAGCCAGGGCCCCGTGCGAGCTTGATGGAGAAGTTGCGCCGCGAGCGTGAGATTGCCAGAAGGTTGCACGAGCAAGCCAGACGACAGGTACTCCACTCGCACGAGTTGCAGCGCACCGGAATCGAGATCTGCCGGACCGCCGCCATTCGGATAGCTGCAACTGCCCGCATCGGTCGCAACCGTCGCCACTCCGACGGAAAGCGGGATCTGCCCGCTGAGATGCGCGACCTCGTAGCCGACATACGCAGTCTCCTCGACAAACGTTCTGGTGGCGTTCAAGGTTCAACAGCCGGACGTGGCCCTGACGCGGCCCCGAACGGCCTCACCAGCCATCAAAGGCCCACCCCTACCGGGAGCAGTCCACAGTCAGGTACGCCGGAACCGATGGGTGACCCGCGCACAAAGTCCCAGTCGTAATACGTCGCTCGCACCGGGCCCCGGCGTGCCCCCAACGACCTGCAACACCGGGCGACCGTGCACCCGGTCGACGACCTCCGGAGAGCGGACGAGCAGGCCGCGATCGAGTTGCCCGCCTCAAGTCCCCTCACTGGCCCAACAGCCCAGGTCGCAGGCACCACGCCGAAGACGATCAAGATCGTCTTCCCTTTACCTCGATCTTTGGGCGGTAGTTGCAGCTTTGCGATGCCACCGGGACAGCCGCCCTGTGTGCGAACGGTTGCGGCGTCGCCGTCAACGGGGTCTCAGTCGACGGCGGGGTCGGGCATGAACATGCGGACGTCCTGCGCGCAGCGCCCGGCGACCGCGATCTTCGCGGCCCACTCCATGGCCGCCTCCCGGGTGGGCACTTTGACGACGGTGAAGCCGCCGATGGGTTTCCTGGCCTTCGGGCGCGGGCTGTCGGTGACCGTCCCGTCGGTGGCCACCGTGCCGACCCATGCCGGCGTACTGCCGTCCTCCGGGCTGTAGTCCAGCCCGCCCGCGCAGACGTACACGCCGGCGTCCTTGGCCTCCTCGATCACCGCATGGGAGGTCTCGCCCACCTCGGGCCAGTCCTCCTCGGCGAAGTGGTCCATCGCACCGTTGTCGAACGAGATCAGGTACCGCGCCTTCTCGTCGCGGCCTCGCTTCGGCAAGAACGCACGGACGTTCTGCGCACAGCGGCAGGCGGCCGCGACCTTCGCGGCCCACTCCAGGGCCGCGTCCCGGGTGGGTACGTCGACGATGGTGATGCCGCCGAGGAGTTCCTTGCTCTCCGGGTACGGGCCGTCGGTGACCATCCCGTCAGTGGCGACTACGACGGGCTTCACGTCGTAGTCCAGCCCGCCGGCGAAGACGAACACGCCCGCGTCCCTGGCCTCCTCACGGACGGCATGCGCGGCCTTGGCCACATCGGGCAGGTCCTCGTCCGGGAAGTCCATCGCGCCGTCTTCGAACGAGATCAGATACCGCGCCATCTCACGACTCCTTGTCTCCGCGGCCTCCTCCGGCCGCGTCTCATTCCTACTACGAATGCCCCGCGCCGGATCCGACAGGCTGACGGAAAGGAATCAAGCCTTCTTCGTTCAGCCGGGCAGGGTGCTGAGCTCGCCGCCGTTGGCGAAGGGGATCGCGCCGTTGATGTAGCTGCTTGCGGGACTGGCGAGGAAGGCGACGATCTCGGCGATCTCGCGGGGCTCGCCCGCAGACCACACGAGGGACGTGAGCGCGAACGTCACGCCGGTCGCGATCGGCCCAGACCTGAATCGCAGACGGTCTCCAGTCTGAAGTGCCGATAGCCCGGACGTGGCAGCGGTACACCTGTACCGTCCACGCATGCTGACACTGGCCCCCTTGGCACTGATCCTCATCGGCGTCGCCCTACTCGTCGGCAATGCTTTCCCGCGACGAGTGCCCACCTGGCCCCTGGTCGCGGTCGCAATCGCTCTCAGCTTCGCCATCTGGTCGATCGCCGGCGACGTGCAGACGTCATAGTCGAGCGATGTGTCTCTGCATCGCCCAAACGCTGCCGCGTGGCTACAATCTGGCCGCGCAGGGCCTCCAGAAGACCGCAGATGATCAGCAACGCCGAACTGGGAACGCGCTGGTACCCGGAACGGATACGCCATCTGCTTGGGTGGCTCCGAGCGCGCGCTCGGATATCGAAGACGAACGGGCCCACATTCGGTCGGTAGCCGAAGCCGGTGGGCCAGCCGGTCGTGATCAGCGCAAGGGCCGGCCGAAACGTGTCGGCGTCATCGGGCGGGAGATGCGTCGGCCTTACTGGTTCTTCTTCGCGTCGAACTCGCGGAATGCAGAGAATGCTCGTGCCCCATAGACGGTGCCTGGTCCACCGTTCATCAAGATTGTCACCCCGATCGCCTCGGCGGCCTCCTGCTCTGACGCGCCCCGCTCGACGGCGGCGTGCGCGTGAGCCGCAATGCAGCCGTCGCATTCCTTGCTCACCGCGATGGCCAAGGCGATCAGTTCCTTGGTCTTGGCGTCTAATGCACCGGCTGCAAGCGCACCATCGTGCAGTTGCTTGTATCCGGCATATACCTGCGGGATGGCCCGCCGCAGCTCACGGGTGAGCTCGCGCAGTTCCTCCTGCACGTGCGTACCGTAATCCATGGTCATTCCATTTCACCTGCTGTCCGTAGCATCTCGACTGCGCCGGCTGGAGATTCCATCCTATGGACGGCCTGGTTCGGGGCTGGCGATGTGAGTAATCCGCGAGGTTGTGCCAAGTCAGGGTGAGTCCGCAGCTGGACCTCGCAGGTTTCTGCCATACCGGTCGGGCCTCGAATTCTCGACGTGGCCCGTTATCTCGTGGCCATCTTCAGGTCTAGCCGTGTGGAGTCAAGATGAGTTGGCCTACGACCAGCGCGGCGACAAGGAGAACGAGATAGGCGAACCAGCGGCGTAGCTGGTGTGCCGGCAGTCGGGTGGCGACGCGGGCCGCGGTGAGTGATCCGACGACCGCGGTTCCGGTGAATGCCGCGGCGAGGGTGAAGTCGAGTGCGACGTGTCCGGTATAGGCGAGGAAGCCGGCGGCCGCGTTGATGACGATGACGACCAGGGAGGTGCCGATCGCGACCGTCATGGGCAGGCCCAGCAGGAGTACCAGTGCGGGGACGATGACGAACCCGCCTCCGACGCCGAACAGTCCGGTCAGGAAGCCGACGCCAGCACCGGCACCGATGGCTTTGGGCAGGCAGCTGCGCCAGTTGACTCCCCCGCCGGGGAGGGCGCAGTCGCCGCCGATCTCGGGCTGCTCGCGCAGCATGCGGAGTCCGGCGGCGACCATGAGGGCGGCGAACCCGAGCAGCACGATCTGAGGTGGGACGAGGCGGTTGACGGCGGCGCCGGCGAACGCGGCGCCGGCGCCGGCGGTCCCGAAGGCCGCCGCGATCCGCCACTGCACCTGGTGGGAGCGCAGGCGGGGGAAGACGCCGGTCAGGGCGGAGATCCCGACGACGAGGAGGGACGTGGGGATGGCGGTACGAAGTGGCATGCCGACGCCGTACACCAACGCGGGGACCGCCAGGATGGACCCGCCCCCGCCGAGCAGGCCGAGCAGAACACCGATGAGGAGGCCGAGCAGGAGCGCTGCGGTCACTGGTGGTCGCCTCGAAGGTGTAGTCGCGCCGTCATGCCGGTTTCTTCGCAGGTAGTTGGGCGAGGATGGTGTCGGCGGTGGGCTCGCCGCTTCGCTGGTTGTACGGCAGCTTCGACAGCATTCGTCCCATCAGGCAGCTGTCGGTGAGGCCGGCGTAGGTCAGCCCGGCTCCCACGGTGACAGCGACCGCGAGCGTCCACGGCACCCACAGGCTCGCCAGCGTGCCCAGCAGCACGAGGAGCCCGGCGGTGAGACGTATCTGGCGGTCCAGGGACCAGCGGCGGCGTCCGTACACGACGTTCCCCCCGGCAGCGGCGTAGGCGGGCACGCCGCCGTCGAGGACGTGCAGGTCGTCCATGCCGTTGGCGGCGAGCCGCTGGCGCGCTTCAGCCGCACGTAAGCCGGACTGGCACACCAGCACGACGTGGTGGTCCAGCCGGGCGTGCACCTGGTCGGCGTGCTCGTCGAGCAGCCGGAGCGGGACGTTGTAGGAGCCCCGGATGTGGGCGGTGTCGAACTCGGCAGGTGTGCGTACGTCGATCACGGTCACGGTGTCGGCATGGTCGAGCCACCCGCGCACGGTGGCCGCATCGACATGGTGGTTTGCGTTCGTCATGCATCTCCTCGCGGAGTTGTTTGGGTGGTGCGGGCGTCAGCTGTGACGAGTGAGAGCGCTCGCGGTTCGCATCTAACTCTCGAGTCCGGCGTTTCTCGCCGAGTCGTAGCTGTCGTCGATGAGCACGACGTGGCGACCGGGGCGGTCCAGGACGGAGGCGGCGATGGAGGCGCGGTAGCCGGAGCCGCAGTAGACCCACAGCTCACCCGCAGGTACGTCGTCGATCCGGTCGCGGAGTTCGTGCAGTGGGATGTGCTGCGACCCAGCGACGCCACCGGCGGCACGCTCGTCGTTGCGGCGGGCGTCGAGCACGTGGACGTCGCGTTCGGCCATGGCCTTCGCCAGTCCGGCGAAGTCTGTCACGGGATAGGAGCGGAGCGGCTCGCCATCAGCGAGGGCGGCCACGTCGCCGACGGCCATGCCGGCCAGGGCGTCGATGCCGATGCGGACGAGTTCCCGGCGGGCTTCGGCGATCTGCTGCTCCGACTCCCCGATGAGTGTCAGTGGCGTGCCCCACTGGTACAGCCATCCGAGGTAGGTGACGAAGTTGGTCGACAGCTCGAACCCGAGTGAGCCGGCCAGGTGCGCCGCCGCGAACGCCCGCCGGTCGCGTAGGTCGACCACCCACTCACCTGCCTCGATCCGGCGGCGTAGCTCGGCAGCGTCGACCTGCACGGGAAGGGAGAGATCGACCGGTGCGGGTCCCCGCCGATTGATCGGGGCCATGCGGGCGTAGTAGGCGGGGTAGGCGTCCAGGCCGGCGAGCAGGTTGTCGACGTACTCCCGTTCCTCCAGCGTGAGCGCCGGGTTCACCTGGTGCTCCTGCCCGATCGTGGACTCCTGGCCGCTGGCCTGGGTCGCCGAGCAGAAGCTGCCGAACCCGTGGGTGGGGAAGACCTTGGTCTCCGGAGGCAACTCGGCGGCCAGCCGCCGGACGGACGCGAACTGGGCGTGGGTGAGCTCGTCGGTGAACTCCCGGCCCACCAGGTCGGTGCGGCCGGTGGTGCCGTACAGCATGGAACCGCCGGTGAACACCGCCCGCGGCCGGCCGTCGGCGTCCTCCAGCACGTAGCTGAGGTGGTGGTGGGTGTGCCCGGGCGTGTGCAGGGCACGGATCCGCAGAGCACCGGTGGTGATCACATCGCCGTCCCCGACGCCAAGCCGGTCGTACGACACCTGGTCGTCGGCGGAGAGCACGTAGGCGGCGCCCAACCGTTCGGCCAGCTCGCGCCCACCGGTCACGTAGTCGTTGTGGATGTGGGTCTCGAACACGTGGGTGACGCGCACGCCGTGCTTGTCGACCAGCTCGAGAACCCGGTCGATATCGCGCTGCGGATCGACCACCACGGCCACCCCACCATCCGTGGCGAGATAGCTGCGGTCGCCGAGGCCCGAGGTTTCGATGGTCTCGATCTGCACCATCCTGCTTGTTCCTTACCGGGTAGGGTATCTGCTTGCAAAAGTGAGAGGGCCGGCAATGCCTCAACCCGCCTGGGTCCGGCGCCCGGTGAGTGGGAGGCCCTCGGCCTCCCACTGCTCCAGGCCTCCGGTCATGTTGTGGACGGTGAAACCGGCACGCGAGAGGTGGGCCGCGACCAGTCCGCTCCGGCGGCCGCTGCGACACACCGCGATCACCGGGCGACCACGGTCGATCTGGTCGAGCCGGTCGGGAACACTGTCCATCGGGATGTGTGCAGAGCCCTCGATGTGACCGGCGTCCCATTCGTCTTTCTCGCGGACGTCGAGGAACTGGAGCTCCTCGCGACGGTCAAATGCGGTACGTGGATCCATCAGACAACCCCCTAGGCCAGGGACAGGAACAAGCGCTCCAGCTCGGCCTCGTCCACGTGCCGGGTGCCGTCGACCACGCACTGTCGCAACCCGGTCGCGATGATCTTGAAGCCGGCGCGGTCCAGGGCTCTGGCCGCTGCAGCGAGCTGGGTTACCACGTCTGCGCAGTCGCGACCCTCCTCGATCATGCGAATGATCCCGCCGACCTGGCCCTGTACTCGCTTCAGCCGGGCGACGACATCTCCGAGCTGGTTCGGATCCATGTTCATGTCCACTCCTTCATGGTACCCCGGGGGGTATGGAGTCGACACTAGCAGGAACATTCCGCTACCACAGACCTCGACGAGGTGACCTGGCTGCAATGAGCCTCGCCCCGGGGCCCAGAAGCGCCTGGCCGGCCTCGACGCAACCCGGCCGAGCGCGCGGCACCAGGGCCCCGACCGGGACGGGCGTCAGGTCCGCAGCGCCGCGCGGGCCGCGGGCCGTCGGTAACCGCTGGGTGTGGTTCCGAACGCACGGCGGAAGACGTCGATGAAGGCACTCGGTGACGACCACCCGCAGCGGTGGGCCACGGACGTCACGGATCCGCCCTCGGCCAGCAGTTCGAGGGCGTGGTGCAGCCGCAGCCGGGTGCGCCACTGCGGGAAGGTCATGCCGAGCTCGGCGTGGAACAGGCGGGAGAGCGTGCGCTCGCTGGCGCCGACATCACGGCCGAGGGCGGCGAGGGTACGGCTGTCGGCCGGGTCGCGGGCCAGGATCCCGCACACGTCGCGCAGCAGCAGCGACGTCGGGGCTGGCAGGTGGCCGTGCGCGGGTGGCGCGGACCGCACCTGGTCAACGAGCACGGCGACAAGTCGTCGGCGACGCGGCGTGTCGGCTTCGGCGACCCGGGTGCACTCGAGTATCAGCTCCCGCAGCAGCGGCGTGACGCTGCGGAGCACCGGTTCGGTGAGGCCGGTGGTTGCGGTGGTCGCGGGCACGCCGACGAGGTGGAGTTCGAGCTCGCCGTGGGCGGCGTGCGCGTGAGCGACCCCGGAGGGCACCCAGATCACGCTGGTCGGCGTGGCGATCCACGAGCCCCGGTCGGTGGTGATGGTCAGCACCCCACTGGCGGGGTAGACCACCTGGTGGTCGCTGTGCCGGTGGGTGTCGATGCTGTCGCCACGGTCGAGCCAGCGGATGCTCGTGGGAGCGATCGGCTGGGTCCGTACGTCGATCATGCCGGTGTGATCACCTCCGGCATCCATGGCGGGATATCGACAACAGTCGACAGGTTATCGGAAGTACGCAGGACGGCGCGGGACGCAGACTCCTCACGTGCGTCAAGACCGGAGCATGCTCTTCCTCACCATCGGCCATGGATGCGTTGACGTCTACCAGGGCGCGCTCGCGGCGCTGGTGCCGCTCTTCGTCGCCGAGCGGGCGTACTCCTACGCTGCAGTGTCGGGCTTCGTGCTGGCCACCTCGTTGCTCTCCTCGCTGACCCAGCCGCTTTTCGGTTTCGTGGCCGACCGCCACCCGCTGCGCTGGCTGCTGCCGGTGAGCACCCTGGTCGCCGGACTCGGGATCGCGCTGTCCGGGGTGGTCGACGACTACCTGGTGACGGTGCTCCTGGTGGCGCTGTCGGGCGCGGGGGTCGCCGCGTATCACCCGGAGTCCGCCCGGGTCGCGCGACTCGTGAGCCGGGGCAGTCACCGGGCCATGGGGGTTCGTGCTCGGCGGCAACGTCGGCTTCGCCGCGGCCCCGCTGCTGGTCGGTCTGGTCGCAGCGCTCGGCGGCCTGCGGTACACACCCATCCTCCTGGTCCCGGCGGTGGTTGGGAGCGTGCTCTACCTGCTGGCGGCCCCAACGGCGCCGGAGCCGGGCCCGACCACGAGCAGGCAGGTCGCCGGCATCGACGACTGGCCGGCGATGGTGAGGCTGGCCGCGGTGGTGGTCTGCCGGTCCATCGTCTTCGTAGGTCTCGGTACGTTCCTCGCGCTGCACGTGGCGCAGCGCACTGGCGGCGGCACCGCGGCGGGCATCGCAGCCCTCGCCCTGCTGTACGTCGGAGGCGCCGTCGGCACCGTGGCCGGCGGCCGACTGGCCGAGCGTTGGCGCCGCGTCGACGTGGCCAGGTGGGCGTACGCCGCCGCCGTCGTCGGCGTGAGCGGGATCGTCGTCGTACCGGGGCTCGCGATCTATCCGTTCGTCATCATCACGGCGATCGCTCTCTACGTACCGTTCTCCCTGCAGACGACCCTCGCGCAGGACTACCTGCCGAGCAGGATCGGCACCGCGAGCGGCATCACGCTCGGACTCACCGTCAGTGCCGGCGGCCTGACCAGCCCGCTGGTCGGCGCGCTCGCCGACCACACGTCGCTCCAGGCAGCCCTGGTGCCCCTGGTCGCGATGCCGGCACTGGCATGGCTGCTGCTGCGGAGGCTGTCGGAGCCGACGGACGCCGTCGGTCTCACGCCCGGAAGTCAGACGATGCAAAGCCCCGGGTCGCCGCCCGGCTCGGGCTGACCGTCGGCGGCAAAGGCGGTCCGGGTGGAGACCCGTTGCAGGAGCCATCCGCTCACCGTGCACGTTCAAGCCCGGTTGGGGTCAAGGCCCCGTGAACCATTCGGTACAAAAATCTCCGGCTCAGGAATAGCCGGCGGTGCGAGATGACTTCTCTCCACGAAGGCCGGGAGGAGGTCGGGGCATGCTCCACGGCAGGGCGGACGAGCAGGCACGACTGACGTCGGTGCTGGAGGCTGCCCTCGACGGCACCAGCGGCGTCGTCGTGCTCCGGGGTGAGGTGGGCATCGGCAAGACCGCGCTGCTCGACTGGCTCGCCGGCACGGAGGCGGCACGCGACTTCCGGGTGGTCCGCATCGCCGGCGTCGAGGCGGAGGCCGCGCTCGGCCTCGCCGGCCTGTCCCAGCTGGCGTGGCTGCTGCGGGAGCAGCTGACCACGCTGGCACCACGGCACGCAGCGGTGCTCCGCGCGGCGTACGGCGACGGCGCGGCGGACCACAGTGACCGGTTCGCGGCCGGGCTCGCCGTCCTGCACCTCCTGGCACAGGCAGCCGACGACCGGCCGCTGCTGTGTCTGGTGGACGACACCCACTGGCTCGACGACGCGAGTGCGCAGGCGCTCGGGTTCGCGGCCCGTCGGCTCGCCGGGGAGCGGCTGGTGCTGGTGCTCGCGACCCGCGGCGCCGCACCGGCGATCCCGACTGCGACCACGCTGGATCTGGGCCGACTCGCGCCGGACCAGGCTGCCCACCTCCTCACCGACCGCGGTCTGCCGCAGACCGCTCAGCCGCCGATCATCGCCGCCGCCGAGGGCAACCCCCTCGCGATCCTGGAGATCGCCGCCCACGAAGTCCCCGCTGCTCACGACGGCACACCGCTGCCCGTGGCCGATCGGGTCGCCGCACGATTCCGCGACCAGCTGGTCGGACTCCCGTCACAGGCGCGGCTGCTCGCCTTGATCGCGGCGGCGGACGGCGGCCGGAGCACCGTGACGGTCGCGGCCGCTGCCGCGGCTCTCGGCGCCGATCTCGCCGACCTCGCGTCCGCCGAGCGGGCGGGATTGGTCCAGGCGACCGGCGAGCAGGTCCGGTTCCGCCACCCGCTGCTGACGACCGTGATCTACCAGGACGCTCCCGCCGCGCAGCGCGCCGAGGTGCATCGCGCACTCGCCGGTGTCACCGACGATCCGGCACGACGCGCGCAGCACCTCGCCGCCGGCACGCTGGTGCCCGACGAACCGATTGCGAAGGAGGTCAGCGCCGCGGGCAGCCGCCTCGCCGGCTGCGGGGCCCCCGCGGCCGGGTCTCGACTGCTCGCGCGGGCCGCCGAGCTGACGACCGACGTCAGTCTGCGCGCGGAGCGACTGCTCGCCGCAGCCGATGCCGCGCTCGCCGGTGGCGACGCCGCTGCGGCCACCGCGCTCGCCGAGCGCGCCGAGCCGGTCACCACCGGCGATGTCACCCGACGGCTCCGGATCCTAGGTACGGCCGAGTTCGAGCGCGGTCATCCGGGACGCGCGGCCCGCCTGCTGCTCGACGGAGCGGCCGTCGCCGCCGACGACGTGGCGTTCGGCCTGTACGCCACCGCGGCGTCGTACGGCTGGTTCGCGACCGACCCGTCGCCGGTGACGGCCGCCGCCGAGCAGCTGCAGGCCCGTGGCCACGAGGACTGCAAGGTCTCCGGCTTCGCCGACCTCGTGGCCGGCAGTTACGAGGCCGGCCTGCGCCACCTGAGCGCGGCGGTCGCCTGCGCCCGGTCGTCGGGCGCGACCGCAGATCCGGACGTACTGTTGCACGGCGCGTACGCCGCCATCGTGCTCGGTGACGACGACGCGGTGCTCGAGCTGACGGCCGCGGGCATCGAGCAGGCGCGCGACCGCGGCGACCTCGGCCGGCTGCCGCGACTGCTCCACGCCAGCTCGTCGGCGGAGTTCCGGGCCGGACGGATGCGGGACGCGAAGGTCTCCGCGACCGAGGCGCTGACGCTGGCCCGCGACGCCGGCCTGCCAACTCGCGCCTCGTCGGCCGAGGTGGCGCTCGCGTGGCCGGCCGCGGTCGAGGGCGACGAGGCGCGGCTGCGCGCCTTGACCAGCCGGCTCGACGAC
>NZ_JBEFTW010000027.1:0-116438 GCF_040196095.1 Actinopolymorpha sp. B17G11 | reverse complement strand
TGACGAAATCCCCCCGCGCCATCGCCTCCCAGAACCGCTCATGAACCTCCGCAACCATCCGCAAAGAGAACCGCACCCACAACACCCCTCACCCATCGGGTGTTGCGATCACCGCTCGAACCCGCGGATCCCCAACCGGGACGCCTAGCCGGCGGCTGAGCGCGCCGGCCCCCTCCGGTCGGTGAGGAGGTACGAAGGCTGCTACTGACAAGAGATGTCAGTGACGTCTCCCTACGGTGGTGGCGAGCGGTTCGACCGCGGGTGCGGATCTCTGGGGACGGTTTCGTTGACGCAGGGGCTCGGCGCGGATCCGAGCATCGCTCTTGTGTCCGCCGACCTGTCCCCGAGATTGCAGGGAGCTGTGAGCATGCGTGCGAACGTGCAGAACATCACCTTCGACTGTCCAGATGCACAGAAGCTGGCGTCCTTTTACGCCGAGCTCGTGCCGATGCCGATCCGGCACGTCGACACGCCCGAGAGGGTTGTCATCGGAAACGACAAGAGTCGCATCCGGCTCGCGTTCGCCACCGTCGACGACTATCGACCGCCGACGTGGCCCGATCCGGCGTATCCGCAGCAGCTGCACTTGGACGGCCCAGGCCTTGTCTATGGGTATGACGCCGAGAGCCCGACGGAGATGGCGCTGAGGCTAGGAGCGACCCGGCTCCCACACCTGGGCGGAGGCTGTCCGGTGTACGCGGACCCAGCAGGTCACCCGTTCTGCCTCTGCTTTGGACACCCGGCCAACGAACAGGAACAGGCGCTGAGAGGGCTACTGGGCGGCATTGTCTTCGACTGCTTTGACTCGCCGCGCGACCTCGCCGCGTTCTATGCCGAGCTCCTGGACATGCCAGAACGCATGGAAGATACCGACGGCTGGGTGACGATCAGGGCCAAGGATCCGACGCCACGCGATCTCGCCTTCGACCTCTCGTTCGACATCGCTTTCCAAGGGGCGAAGGGTCAGCAACCGCAGTGGCTTGACCCTGAGCGACCGCAGCAGCTCCACCTGGACATCGAAGTGGACGATCTCGCAGCTGCGGAGAACCTCGTCGGCCGACTCGGTGCCGCGAGGCTCCCTGACATGGGTGCCGAATGCGTCGTCTACGCCGACCCGGAGGGACATCCGTTCTGCCTCTACCCGGCCGGCTGACCCAGCAGGTTCTGATGTAGCGACGCCACATAACACGGGTCTGCCGCACCTCGTGACAGCCTGGTGACGGTGCTGCTATCGGCCGTCTCATTTGGGAACGTCCGTCGACACCTGCGCGACCATGACGGCGACTATGCGGTGGATGTACGGAAGGGATCCGCATCTGAGACGGTCTGATCACGAAGCGGCCGCCGGCGAACGGCTGGCAGACCGGTCCGCGGCGGGTCCCCTTGGCCACCAGCTGCTCGACGGCGTTGATGCCGAGCTCCTAGCTGACGGCAGGGACCGTGGTCGCGTTGTCCGGTAGGACGGGCAGCGGCCAGGCCGGGTCGCGCCGCCAGCTCAACCACTTCTCGTCGAACGGGCCGGTGCGTTTCTCGAACATCGCGAACGCCTGGTCCTTCGCGCGTTCGATCTCCGTGTGCTGGGCATCGGTGACCAAGCCGAGCCGCCTGCCGTAGGCGTAGTCGTCCACATCCTTCCATTCGTGCGTTCCGTCCAGGTCGAACACCAGGTCGATGATGTGGTCGCAGGTGTCGATGCCGATCGGCGTACGACGGTAGGGCTGTTCGAAGTTGACGTACCAGATCGCCAGTTCGCCGCTCGGCTGGAAGAGCAACAGAACGCTGAACCACACGTCGGCGAGCTGAAAGCCGAGGATGCTGCCATCTCTGAACACCGATGTGCCGAGCGACCAGTCCCCGGACGCCTTCTCCGCCAGCCTGCGCTGCGAATCATCACCCGAGCGCCAATTGGTGTTCGCCGTCAACTCGGCGCCCGACCAGCACACCCAGGCGACCTCCTCGCCCGTGTCGTGGACAACCCTGGTTGGCCACGCTGACCGCACCTTGCCACGGAACATGTCGCGCCGTACGGCGACGCTGCCTGGTTCAAACCGGCCCGATCCCGAAGGTGCCATGCCCTCAACCCTAGGCGACGGCCCGGCCCCCGTGGAGGCGTAAGGGCCCCACATGCATCCGCGCACCGGTCGAGGGCACAGCCGAAAGCGAGCGGACCGGGCAGGATAGGAGGATGGTGACATCACCGGTCGTTACGTGGCTGCAGGACGTCTGGCCGCAGTACCGCTGGCAGGACGCTGACGTGCACGAGGCCTGCTTTCACGACGTGGCAGTGCGGGCGCCTGATGTCGTCGGGAGGGTGTCCTGCCATGGCGAGCAGACCGAGCGGGTTCAGCGCGAGCACAGAGTCCTGGAACTCCTTGGCGACGTTCAGCTGCCCTACGACCTCCCCCGGCCGCTGTCTGGCGTGGTTAGTCGCAGTGGCCGGACTGGCATGCTCACCTCGTTCGTCGCAGGCGAACATCGCCCCGGCATCGACTGGGAAGCGGCCTCCACCCAGATCGGCAACGCCCTGGTGGCATTCGCACAGGTCACGCCCGAACAGTGGACCGATCGCCTGCCGGAGCCACGCAGCTGGTGCGGTGGCCGTCGATGGTCCGAGCTGGTCCACGAACGCCTGCTGCCCCGGCTCGCACCAGATCTCCAACTTCTCGCCACCACCGTCATTGCCGACGTGCTCGAGGCAGAGAAGGCCGCCGGCGTGACGCAGTTCGTGCACGGCGACTTCGGACCGCACAACATCTTGTGGAGCGGCGATCAGATCGTCGGCATCCTCGACCTCGACCACGCGTGTCTCGGCGACCCTGCCATCGACGCCGCCTCACTGATCAGCTACTACGGCGCAGAGCGCGTGTCACAGATCGTGGACCACGACGTTCTTGACCGTGCAATGATCCACCGCGCCAGCCTCACCTTGCAGCTCGCAACTGCAGCAGACCTACTTGGCGACACAGGCCTGCGAGACCATGCCCTCGGAAACTTTGGATCACGAAGCCGAGACGGCACGCTTCACGACCCGGGCGGCTGGCAACCTGACCGGCACAGCCGCACGCAAAGGCGGTAGCCGGGCGGTGCGCCGCGTCAGCGGCGCATTGATCCGTGTAGGGCAATCCGCCGAATTCGCGGGCGTCCGGTAGCGGATCCTCCTACGGACGCACTCCGGCGATACGGCATGGTTGATCGAGGCGTTGCTACCAGCTACGTGTCTTCACGTCGACGCCTCGCCTGAGACCAAGGAAGCTTTCTGCCCACTGCCGAAACGGTCCAGCTGGACCGGCGTCTGCGTAGGTGCGGATCAATGCCGCACTGTCTGCGGCGCGCACCCCGCCAACCAGTTGGGGAATCCGGTAGGCGACCGGCGCACCCGGACGCGGCCGACCCTCCGGCTCCCAGAGCCACGACGCCTCGGCAACTACCCGCCCGCCCTAGCCGGCCACAACAGGACCGATCGGCAGGTCGCCGCGCTTAAGCCCTGCTTCGCCAAGGCGCGCGCCCGTCCCATCAGTTCCGTCAGCGTCTACAACCACTGTGAGTCTTGGGGTGGCTGGTCTGGGACTGGCTGGCAGGGTAAGCGCTGTGTTGCTCCGTCCCTTGGTCGTGACTCTTACAACTACTCGCCCCATGGTGCGTTTCGATGGACTTGTCCGGCCCCTGGGCGGGATGGCCGACGCTGACCCGGCCCACTCCGATGGCTTGATCAGAAGACTGTCCGTCCCCGCCTCACCGGCAGGGTCGTGACTCATCACAGTGCTGCCCCGAAGTGACTTTCATCCAGGCCTGCGCCGGCCCGCAACGGCCGCATCATCATCCCTACCCGGAAGGAATCACGTCCGCCGTGGCTATAGTCGCGCAAGCCCGCCCGTTCGTCATCGGCGTGGATACCCACGCCCGCAACCACACCTACGCGATATTGTCCGCAGTCACTGGCGAACTGATCGCCGCGAAGGAGTTCCCGACGTCTCCCGCAGGCCTGAAGCGGGCACTGGTCTGGGTTGCTCGCTGCACTGGCGGCGATCTGGCCACGCTGTGGGTCATCGAGTGCGTCGCAACCTACGGCGCTCGGCTCGCACACGTGGTGGCCGACACCGGCTACGACGTTGCCGAGGCCGCCCGCATGGACGCACGAACGCACCGTAGCGTCGGCAAGTCCGACCCACTCGACGCTCACCGCATCGCTGCTGCGGTATTGCCGCTCGATGACGACCAGCTACGCCGTCCCCGCGCGGACGATGGTGCACGCGCCGCGCTGCGCGTGCTGACTACCGCACGCGAACACATGAGCACTGAGCGGACCGCGTGCGTCAACGCGCTCACCGCCCTGCTACGCGCGACCGATCTCGGCTTCGACGCTCGCAAGCCACTGACCAACAAGCAGATCACCGAGGTCGCTGCCTGGCGCACCCGCACCGAAGACCTCGCCCTCTCGGTCGCACGCGCTGAGGCCGTCCGGCTGGCCAAGCGCATCGGCGTCCTCGATCACGAACTCGCGGACAATCAGGCACAACTGCGGTCTCTGATCGAGCAGAGCAAGGCGGCACCACTGCTGGACAAGATCGGCATCGGGCCGGTCACCGCCGCGACCGTCTACGCCGCCTGGTCCCATCCCGGACGTGTGCGTACCGAAGCCGCTTTCGCCGCGCTGGCTGGAGTCAGCGCCATTCCCGCATCTTCGGGGAACACCACACGCCACCGACTCAACCGCGGCGGCGATCGAAAACTCAATCGAGCACTCCACATGGCCACCGTCACCCGCATGGCCCATGACCCCGAGACTCGCGCGTACGTCGAGAAAAGACGCGCCGAAGGACGCACCCCGAAGGAGATCCGCCGCTGCCTCAAGCGCTACATCGCACGCCAGATCTACCGAACCCTAGAAACCCTCCACGCCGAGCCAGCCCCGGCTTGACAAACATAGAAGAGTCCCTCCGATCCGAACTCAGCCAGCCCCAGCGTTGATTGCTTCAAGAACGATGGGCGCGTCGTGGAGCGCCGCCAGGCCTGGGCGGCAACCCCACGAAGTCCGGTATCCGTCTCCGTTCGGTGACTTGCCGCTGGGCCGCCGAGGATCTGGGCGCAATGCTCGCGGCCGCCGGCATCCGGCAGTCACCGGTGCTGGTGGATCCCAGCGACCTCTCGCTGTGGCTGGATACCGCCATCCCGAAGACCCAGCTGACCGACTCCGACGATGACCACGCCAGCTTCAACATCCCGATCAGCCTGGGAGGACTGGAACCGGCAAGAACCGCGGTCCCAGCCGCGGGCGGTCGTCGTCTCCAGCGCGGTTGGCCGCTGGCAGCGCATCCAAGACCCGGGCGCGTACAAGCCGTACACCGTCGATGAGCTGGACCAGCGGTAGCAGTCCTACCAGCGCTGCGAGCTCGGGCGTGTCGTCCTCGGTGAGCATCGCCTCCGCGCAGTCCCCTACGACTTCCTCACGTGGCATATGTGCACAAACGCCGCGGCCAACCCATCTGGACAGCAAGCCTGGGCCCAATTCCCCTTGGCGGCATGAGATGCCGGTGATGGCGTGACGTAGAAGGACCTAGCTGGTGTCGACCCGCCGAGGAGCGGAAGCCATGAAGCCCAAGGCCAAGCAGGACAAGTCCCCCGAGCTCACAACGTTGCTGGACGAGCGGCCACCGTTCATTCCCGAGTCAGCCGAGGTGATGACCTTGCTGGTCAAGTCGCCTCCTGGTAGTCCGGGGCTACCGCCGCATCGGCACTCCGGACCGGCATTCGGCTATGTGCTCGAGGGCGAGATTGTCTTCGAGGTGGAGGGCGAACCCGCGCGGGTGGTCAAGGCGGGTGAGACCTTCTGGGAGCCCGGTGGCGACGTCATCCATTATCAGGATGGCAACAACCTCCCAGACGCTTGGAGCCGGTACCTGGTCGTGATGATGTCCGTTCCGGACCAGCCGATGGTGATCCCGGTCGACGCTGACGAGTTGGAGAGCCGTCGCGGTCGCCGCGTGCCACGGCCGCGCTGACCCGCACCACGCACGAGATCGGGGGTAGGACATGAAGATCGTGGTCATTGGCGGTACCGGGCTCATCGGTCGCCAAGTCGTCGAGAACTTGCGTGCACAAGGACACGAGGCCGTGCCAGCATCACCGAACACCGGGGTCAACACAATCACCGGTGAGGGCCTGGACGCGGCCCTTGCCGGTGCGCAGGTCGTCGTCGACCTGGCCAATTCGCCGTCCTTCGAGGACGCCGCGGCGCTCGAATTCTTCGAGACCTCCGGCCAAAATTTGCTCGAAGCAGAGGAGAATGCAGGCGTCGCGCACCACGTCGCGCTCACTATTGTCGGTGCCGACCGTGTGCCCGACAGCGGATACATGCGGGCCAAGCTCGCACAGGAGGCGCTGATCGAAAAGGCCTCCCGGCCGTACACGATCGTGCGCTCTACCCAGTTCTTCGAGTTCATGCGCGCCACCGCCGACGCCGCGACCGATGGCGACACAGTGCGCGTGCCGGCGGCCAATCTCCAGCCGATCGCCGCCAAGGATGTGGCCGCCGCAGTGACCGAGGTTGCCGTGTCGGATCCAGTGAACGGTGTCTTCGAGATCGCCGGGCCGGAGAAAATCAAGTTCCCCGAACTGATCCGCCGCGTCCTTGCCGCCGACAACGACCCGCGCAAGGTCGTCGGCGAGCAACATGCTCGCTACTTCGGAACCGAACTGACCGACACCTCGATCACGTCCGGGCCGGACGCGCGCCTGGGCAAGACTACTTTGGCAGAATGGCTCGCCCAGCACCACAAGTAGGCCCGGCCCCTCGCAGCTGGTACCCGACAGGTGGTCGCCACAGCTCGCCTCAACCCCCTCGCGCGCGAGGCGAATAGCACTCGGCTAGCACGCTGGCGGCTGTGATCTGTAGAGGCAGGCACCTTGATCGCGACCTGCAGCTCCGCGCTGGAGGTCGCCGACTGGGTGCTCCTCGTCGCCTGGCGTTGCAGGTCGTTGGGGTCACGCTGGGTCAGGACGGGCTAGGTGAGGCATGCCGCCGCCGCGATCCTGAAGTGCGTCGGTCAGTCAGATCGAGCGCCACCGGCGCCGGCTTGGTGTGACACTTGATGTCCATCACGCGCTTGTACCCGCCGGCTCAACTCGGCAGGGGTCGAGCCTTGGTGAGCGGGAAGGCTCAGCAGCAGGAGCATCGGAAGAAAAGGGAAGATCAGTGAGCCAGCAGGAGCCGAGTTTCGAACACGACATCCGTCCCCTGTTTCGATCAAAGGACGTCGAGTCGATGGCGGGCCAGTTCGACCTTTCTTTCTACCAGGACGTGCGCTCCAACGCTGACAAGATCTACGAAAAGCTCTCGAACGGCAGCATGCCCTGCGACGGAGCCTGGCCCGCCGAACGGCTCCAGCCGTTCCAGAGCTGGATCAACGCAGGCTATCCGCGCTGAAATTCGCCCCACCGGCCAAAGCCCCCGCGCCTTCCAGCGCTGTCGATCTGCATCTGAGATGCTCCGGCCCCCTCACGTGAGCAAGGGGGCCGGAGCGGAGGGTGCCTCTTCGGTTCAGCCGGAACCGCGCGAGAGCATCAAGCATCATCGCCGCCTGCTGCCCGACGTAAACCCCCTCGTGGCGTGTTTGGCGCCGAACCGGCCCCGCGTTCCCGGCGACATCGCGGAGAAACGTCGCCACAACCGCCGAGGGCCGTCCGATCGGGCACAGCGCTGAGGGCTAACTCCCAGACCACGCGGCACCGTTCTTGCTCTTGAGTTGAAGACCTCACCATCCAAGGAGCGAGCCCGATGGCGCGCTCCTCTAACTGGCACGGATCAGCGGGCGACTGACTTGCTGAACGTGGCTGGGAGCCAGGACGCCCGCGGCTGCCGTCCGATCGGGAACGGGCTGTCCCGCCGCGAACTCCGGATTCGGCATCCGCCGCCGCAGCAGCTTGACGAGCGATCACGCGCTGATCGACGAGGCCGAGATGGCGACGGGAGCACGTCGGCAAGAACCTCCGGGAAGGACGTTGCGATACCGAAAGCCGTCCGCCTCAGCGATCAGGTAGGGAAGGGTTGTGAACAGGACCGGCGTTCGATAAGCCAATGCCGCCGGAATGGAGGAATTATGAAGGATCCCGCAGACCGGATCGACTTCGCCAATCTCCCCGCGCCCGGCGACAGCATTGTGGTGACGTTCTTCATCACCGTCCGCAAGGTCGCGCGGTCCCGGGACTTCTACTCGCGTGTCCTCGGCGGCACCTTAGTCATGGACGAGAACCCGTGCATGGTCAAGCTGGCCAATTCGTGGATCATTATGAACCCCGGCGGGCCGCCCACCCCGGACAAGCCAGGTATCTCGGTGGTCAACTACCAACCCGGCGACACGACCTCGATCTTCCTCAACCTGCGGGTCGCTGATGTCCGGGCCCGCTACGAGGAGTGGAGAGCCAAGGGCGCAGAGTTTGTTACGCCACCGATCGACCGCGGAGCAGAGATCCGCTGCTACATGCGGGACCCGGACGGATACCTCATCGAGGTCGGCCAGTCCACCGGACTGCTGCACGGCGAGCTCGCCGCAAAGCTCGCGGAGGACCTCCCGGGCTGAACGTGGCCGCCGCCGTGAACCGATTGCCGCCGTGTGGGCTAGCAGCGGCACGACGCGGACCGGCAAAGGAACGGCAGGGTTTCCTCGGTGTCCTGCATCGGGTCGCGGAGACTTCCCTCACCGTCGTGCCGCCCGGTGAGGCCGAGGACGGCGCGCCCGCGCCGGCCGCAGGGCGGCCGGGCGGCTGCGCCGCGTCAGCGGCGCCTTGACTTATAGGAGGTCGGCGCAGCAAACCGAGATGGCCGCCGCGACGCCTCAGGCGTCACGTGCTACTGAAAGTGCCGCGTCGATCCGCACACGCGCCGCATGCTCTCCGCCGTCGATGCAGTGAGCGTAGATCTCAAGTAGGACCTTCAGGCTGTGTCCGGCCCACTCGGCGACCTGCGCGGCGCCGACGCCCGCGTTGAGCCAAGTGCTTACGGCCGCGTGTCTCAGGTCGTACGGGCGCCTACCTAGCCGTGAACGAACCTGAGCCTCCGTCAGCACGGCCTGGCGTGCCTTCCTCCAGGTCCGTTCGTAGGTGCTGGAGTCTGGCGGGCCGCCGTTGCGGACGCAACGGAAGAGCGTGCCTTCGTGGTCCAGGCGGAAGCGTTCGAGATGCCGCTGAAACAGGGATGTCAGCTGGGGCGGGCAGGGGGCCGTCCGGCCGTCGCCGATGCCCCGGTGTTTCAGCTGGCGTTGTTCGCGGGAGCGTCCGCTGTCGGTCCACGCCGAGCCAGAGTCTGGTGCGGCGTTGTCGAGGTGGATCTCGCCCCAGCCTTCGGCAGGGATGTCGAGGTTGGATTCGCGCAGCTCGACGGCTTCCTCGGGGCGGAGGCCTGCGAAGTACATGGCACCGAAGATTGCCACGAGCCGCGGTCCGCTGGGCTGGATCTCCCCCACTAGTGTCCTGCGCCAGGAATTCAGTGAATTAACCTAGTCTTGGGTTATGGCTGGTCGTCGTGGTCGTCCGAAAGAGCCGTTGGTGTTGTTGGCTGAGGAGCAAGAGACGTTGCGGCGGTGGGCTGGACGGCCCAAGTCGTCGCAGGCGTTGGCGCAGCGGTGCCGAATTGTGCTGGGGTGTGCCGAGCAGGACGGGTTGCGGTCGAACACCGACGTGGCGGCCGAGCTCGGGATCTGGCCACAGACGGTGAACAAGTGGCGCAGACGCTTTCTGGATAAGAGATTGGACGGGCTGGTCGATGAACCTCGGCCAGGCGCGCCACGCACGATCATCGATGAGCAGGTCGAGGAAGTGATCGTCAAGACGTTGGAGACGACGCCGAAGAACGCCACGCATTGGTCGCGGGCCTCTATGGCCGCGGAGTCGGGGTTGAGCAAGTCGACGATTGGGCGGATCTGGAAAGCGTTCGAGCTCAAGCCTCATCTGGTCGACACGTTCAAGCTGAGCAACGATCCGATGTTCATCGAGAAGGTCCGTGACGTGGTGGGCTTGTATCTGGATCCGCCGGAGAAGGCGCTGGTGCTGTGCGTGGACGAGAAGTCCCAGATCCAGGCGCTGGACCGATCGGCTCCGGTGTTGCCGATGATGCCAGGCATGCCAGAGCGCCGTACCCATGACTATGTGCGGCACGGCATCACCACACTGGGGGTTCGGGTGGGGTGTGGGTTCGCGGAGTTGTCAAGTCTTCTGTGTAAGTCAGGGCAGCGTCTTCTCCTTCTAGGCTTATCTGTTCTGGCTACTCTTGGTGATCAGAGGGGGAGTCGGTCGCCGAAGACGAAGGCGAAGTGGTTGAGTGCGGTTTTCCATCCGTAGGTGCCGGTGCCCCGGGTACCACCGCCGTCGATGTGTCGTCCGGTGATATTGCGTATTCCGAGATATAGAAGTTTCTCGGCGGCGTCCTCGGTGGGGAAGTGCCCTCTGTTCTTGGTGATTTTCCTTAGTTGGTAGTTCAATGACTCGATCGCGTTTGCGGTGTAGACCACCTTCCTTATCTCTTTCGGATACTTGAGGAAGGGGATAAACTCATCCCACGCCCGGTCCCAGGAGGCCAGCATACCTGGGTATTTGCGTCCCCAGTCCTTGCGTAGTTGTTCGAGCGCGTTCTTGGATGCTTGCTCGTTCACCGCGCAGTAGATCGGTTTGATCGCTGCGGCGACGGCTTTGCGGTCAGAGTACGAGACGTATTTCATCGACGTACGGATCAGGTGAATCACACACGTCTGCACCTCTGCGTTCGGCCAGACGGTGCGGATGGCCTCCGGCAGCCCGGTCAGTCCGTCGCAGCAGACGATGAGCACATCGTCCACGCCACGGTTGCGTAGCTCGGTGAGCACGTTCAGCCAGTAGGCCTTGCTCTCCCCCTCGGTAGGGCCGATCCACAAGCCGAGGACGTGCTTGTAGCCGTCGAGGTCGACGCCGGTGACGATGTAGACCGGCCGGTTACGCACCACACCGTCGGTGCGGATCTTCACCACCAGGGCATCGATATAGCAGATCACATACACCGCATCCAGCGGCCGGTTCTGCCACTCGGCGATCTCGTCGGTCACCACGTCGGTGACCCGTGAGACCAGCTCCGGCGACACGTCCGCACCATAGACCTCCTTCAGGTGCGCCTGGATATCCCGCGTGGTCATTCCCCGCGCATACAGCGAGAGGACCATGTCATCGATCTGCCCGAGCCTCCGCTGCCCCTTCGGCACGATTCTCGGCTCGAACTCCCCGTTCCGATCCCGCGGCACCTCGATCCGCACCGGACCATTAGTCGTGAGCAGCGTCTTCTGAAACGTCCCGTTCCTCGAATTCCCCGACCCACGCCCTTCCGGATCGCCCTTCTTATAGCCGAGATGATGGTCCATCTCCGCCCCAAGCGTCCGATCGATCAGCGCCTTCGAAAACTGATTGAAGAGCCCCTCCTCGCCATCCAACGGCGTACCAGAAGCCTCCGCATCAGCCAGGATCCGATCGATCGCCGCCGGCGACACCAACGCCGCCAACCGCGCCGCCGCCTCCGCGGCGACATCCTCCTGCGACCCTTCTGAGGCAACTTCCGTGCTCACAGAGCGTTCCCTTCCAGCAGCAAACCCCAAGGCCTGCCACCCGGTCAGGCCGCCCTACTTACACAGATGATCTTGCACCCTCCGGCGTTGCAGGCCCTGGACCGGTCCCAGCCAGTGCGGCCCGCCATGCCTGGGATGCCGGAGCGACGCAGCCACGACTACGTCCGCCACGGCACCACCAGCCTGTTCGCCGCGTTCAACATCGCCGACGGCACGGTGATCTCCCAAACCCACCGGCGACGCCGCGCGAGTGAGTTCAAGAAGTTCCTCGTCGGGATCGACAAAGCGGTACCGGACCAGCTCGACGTCTACCTGGTCTGCGACAACCTGTCCACACACAAGACCCCCGCCATCAACGACTGGCTCGCCCGCCACCCACGCTTCCACATGCACTTCACCCCAACCGGATCCAGCTGGATCAACCAAGTGGAGCGCTGGTTCGCCTTCCTCACCGACCAACTCCTACGCCGCGGCGTCCACAAAAGCGTCCAAGCGCTGGAGAAAGACGTCCGCGAGTGGATCAACAACTGGAACAAGAGCCCAAGACCGTTCGTCTGGAAGAAGACAGCCGAGGAGATCCTCGACTCCTCCGCCCGATATATCGCACGAATTTCAGGCGGAGGACACTAGTAGGTCTCGGCCAGCGGTCACCGAAAGTGATGGCGAACGCGTTGATCACTGACATCCAACGCATCATCCCTCGCGCAGCTCCGGTCCCGGTGGGGTCGAGGCTGCGGGTCACAAGGTACAGGCACTTCATCGCAGCTTAGCGATTCACCCACTTCGACAGGCACTGACGCGAGTTCTCTCAAGCGCGCTTGGCAAGCTGATCATTCATCGCCCGACGACGTTCCGATGGTGCGGCGTCGTCCGCGTTTGCTCGCCATGCCCCTGTGCTTTGATGTGGGCAACGCGTGGATAGAAGACACCAACAAGGTGATAGCTCCACTGCTTGGACTGCCGGGGCTTCCGGTGACAGACCTGCCCGACGCGCCGGATGAGGACAAGATAGGTGTCCTGCATTGGAAGACCCGAGCCCTCGTCAATGCCGCGTCCGGGCGCCCGTTCATCTGGGGCGACGACGAGCTCACCGATCTCGATCGAGCCTGGGTATCGACGCACCATCGCGGGCAAGCTCTCCTCTCCACCATGTCGAGTCCAAGGTTGGCCTCACCGACACGGACTTCGCTGCACTTGATGACTGGCTGCGCGAAGCCCCCTTCGTAGGAGCCCAATCTTGGGTGCCGCGAGCCCAGCTTGGAAGCAGTCGAAACGCTGCCGGAACGGTAGCGATCACGCCTACGCACCCGGCCTCTGAGCGGCCTGGAGCGACCTCGGCGTACCCGGTCTGAGGGGGCACGTGGATGGCACGACGACGGTCAGGCGGACTTGGGAGTTCACACTCGGCTGGGCGTTGATCTGCTCGGCGTGCGCGCCGCTTCGTGGTGGCTGGCCGGTGTTGACCGTGACAGCAATGGTCGGCCGCATGTGGCCGAGCACCCGGTTCGCAGACGAGTTCCAACCTGCTGGCCTCGCTGCATCGCGCACTGCGCTTGCACCACGGCCGCTCGGCTCTGTGACCGCGATCACTACGTTTCCGCGCTTAACGACGAGTGTCGATCCATAAGTGTTCAGTGCCGCTGTTTACTCGGCCGACCCTGGCCGGACATCTCATCCATCATGAACCATCTGCCGGCAGCTCCGTGCGTCCAGGGTGACAGCGGACCGTGCCAGCGTTGCCACGGTCGATGACGAACATCCTTGAGGGGAAGGTATGAGAGCACATCGCTGGATAGTGACGGTCGCAGCGGCACTCGTCGCTGTGTTCGCGTTCACCCCGTTCGCCTCCGCCGCCGGCACCACCGCACAGCTCGCGGCGCCGGGCAACCTCCATGTCGCGAGCAACACCGCCGAGGCCATCACGCTGGCCTGGGACGAGGTTGCCGACCCTGGCGTGTACTACGAGATCTACATCGACAACCAGACCTACCCGCGGTGGATGCCCACGGCGACGGACACGATCAAGCGTGATGACTTCCGGGGCCTGGAGCCCGGGACCACCCACACGTTCCGGGTCCGCGCCGGCGACCAGGCCGGCGACTTCTCGGAGTTCAGCTCGATCACCGTGACCTGGGCTGACGGCGACGTCACGCCGCCGACCGCGCCGACCAACCTGCATGTCGTGAACGAGGCCGCGAACGGCTGGAACATTGCCTGGGATCCGTCGACCGACGACTCCGGCAAGGTCTTCTACACGGTCACCTTGGCCGGTCCAGCCGGAGCGTACGGCACCAACGTCGGCGACCAACTGACCGCGTTCGTGCCGAAGGAGGACCCCATCGTCGGGCCGATCCAATCCGTCTCCGTCATCGCGAACGATTCCACTGGCCAGAATCCGTCCCAGGCCGTCGTTCTGAACTTCACACCCTGAACGGCCACTACCAGTGAAGGCGATGCACTACTCGCCGACTGGCGTCACCCCCTCCCTAACCGAAGGGGTGCGCTGGTCGGCGTTGCCTACCAACGATATGGCGAGTCCCGGCCTCCGCCTGTAGGTACTGGCAGCCCGCGCGCACGAGTCGATCTGCTTCTGGTTCAGGATTTCCTCGACCTCGTGCACCCCGTTAGTACCAGCCTGAAAGCGGAAGGTCGATGGTTCGACCCCGTCCCCGCCCACCACCCTGACCAGGCCACCCAGCGGAGCGTGACTGACCGCTGGTCCCCGTTCTTGACCGTCATTGACGCCGTTGTTGCACGTGTGATGCACGGCCGCGAGCGGGCGCCCGCTGGTCGTCGATCACGTCGACTTCTCTAATTGACCTGGGGTGCAAATCTGGCTGAGCCCTGCAGGCCCCCTTCATACTGGCTCGATGCCGCGAACGGGATGGTGCGGAGCCGATAACCTGTCAAGCAGGCCGGCCCCGCCAAAGGACCGGTAGCGGTTCACCCACTTGGACAGGCATTGCCGCGACACACCCGCCTCGGCGGCCACATGAGCGATGGGACGGGACTGACACCGCGCAACAAGACGCAGCCGGCCAGCAGGAGTCAACGGAGCGCCACCGTGAGACACGAGGGGTAGGTCCGCCTTTCAGCGAGCAGAACGGACGGGTCGCACTTCCATCCTGCCGCCAGCGACCTACCCCCTCACACCCCGGCCACCGTCAACAACCTCATGAACCGCAACAACTAGCAGTGCCACGGCACTGTCGCATTACTAGATTCGCGGCGAAGGCGGCAAGGGGTCGAACCGCACTTCGCCGTGAACCATTCCGGGGGACCGCACGTGTTGTCCAGTGAGGTATCCGCCGTGAGCATTGCGGGCCTGTGGACTGGTTTTCCAATTCCACCAGATGGGAAGGGGGTGACGGCGGACATGTTCTTTGGCGTTAGCTGGACCTGATCCTGTCCTGATGTCCAGGCAGTTCTCATCACGTGTAACTTTCGTGGTCGGGCCGTGACGGGCCTGCACACCGCGCGGACCTTGTCCCGTCGGTGAGCACGCCGTCACGGGCCCGACGGGAGGTCGTGGCGACTTTCTGCCTCTGGTTGATTCGAAAGAAGAGGACCGTGACGCGGATGTGGTGAGCTATCGGAGCCTGTTCGGCGTTCGTGAGTTTCGTTACCTCTACGCATCACTCACATTGTCGTATATCGGCGACCAGCTTTCCGCGGTCGCCGTGTCGGTACTGGTGTTCGACCGAACGGGCTCGGCACTCCTAACGGCACTCGCCTACGCATCGGCATGGCTGCCCGGAATTGTCGGCGGGCCACTCTTAGGCCCGCTCGCCGACCGGTTGCCCAGGCGGGATGTTCTTGTAGTCTGCGACATGGCGCGCGCCCTGCTGGTGTCCGTGCTGGCGATCCCTGGCATCTCGGTGAGCGTTGCAATAGCCCTGCTGTATATCACGCATGCATTCAAGTCCCCGTTCACTGCGGCACGTTCAGCGCTGCTGCCAGAGGTGCTCAGCGGACAGACGTACATCACCGGCAACGGCCTCAACAACATCACTCATCAAGTCGCGAACGTGGTCGGGTTCGGCCTAGGTGGCATCGTCGTAACACTTCTCCGGCCGAACGGCACACTTCTTCTCGACGCCGCCACGTTCGCAGTGTCCGCGGTACTTGTTCGAATCGGCGTACGTCAGCGACCGGCCGCCGTGACGTCGGCAGGGCGCTACCACCTGCTTCGGGAGTCGGTCGAGGGTCTGCGGTACGTCTTCGGCGACCGTTGGCTGCGTGGTTGTCTGCTCCTGGTCTGGTTCGGGCTCGCGCTGCCCTTCGGCCCGGAGGCAGTGGCCTACCCGTACGCTCAAGAACTGAATGGCGGCGCCCGGGCGGCGGGAGTGATGCTCGCGGCTCCGGGTCTCGGCTACATCGTCGGCGCAGTGCTGCTGACCCGAGTGTTGACTCCACGCATGCGGAACCGACTGCTCGTGCCCTTCGCGACAATGTCCTCAGCAGCGCTCGTTCCGGCACTGCTGTCTCCACCCCTTCCGGTGGTGGTCCTCCTCCTGCTCATTGTCGGGATAGGCAGCGCATTCTCCGCGCCACTCAACGCGATCTTCGCTCAGCTGATCGCGCCCGAGTATCGAGGTCGGGCTATGGCGGTAGCTATCTCCGGAATCCTCGCCATGCAGGGCCTTGCGTTCCTCCTCACCGGCGCTCTCGTCGACGCCGGGCTGCCGCTTGCCACCGTTGTTGGGCTCCTTGGCATTCTCGGACTCCTCGCAGTGGCTGCGTCTACGCTGACCTAGTCGGGCCGGCCGACAAGGTCGGCTACCAGTCGTTGATCGAAGCGCGCAGACGCTCGCGCAGCCCGATGGCTTCCGTCAATCCCAAGTGGCGAACCCGGTCAAGAGTTCTTCAGACTCACCGCAGACGAGGTCCTGTTGGCCGGCCGGTCACCGCCTGTGTTGGCGTCGTCGTCGCCAGTGTGACCATCCCCAGATGTGATCGGGTTCGGGAGCGTGTCGCAAGATCAGATTGACGAGGAGTCGGCGGATCTCCGGTAGCATGTAGTTGATCATGCCTTGTTCGGCTGGGCTGGTTCCCCATTTATGGCAAGCGATTTCGTTACGGCCAGCCATGCGAGTGCAAGCATCGAGAGGGTTGACGTGGGCGTACCAGGCGCGGTAGGTGCGTGCCTGGTAGTGGTCCAGTCCGGCCTCGCCCTTGGCTTGTTGGAAGCATTCTTCGATCCGCCACCATGATCCGGCGATGCGGGCCAGGTCGGCCAGTGATGCCCGGCGTGGGCCGTAGCAGATGTAGTAGGCGATCTCGCCGTCGCTTTTCGATCGGCGGGCCAGCGGCCAATGGCCGCGGCCTGCCAGCCGATCCGAATCGGCACACGGGCCCAGACATATTCACGCAGGCCGTGTGCGCCGGCACCGACCGAGAGGCATCGCCAGGCCCTGGCCGGCAGTGCTGCGATGAGTTCGTCGACTCGCCCATCGCCGCCACCGCTGGTGATGACGGTGTCGTTGCACTTGGTGGCCAGCACGTGGGCTGCGTCGTGTCCTTCCAGCCACACGCGTAGGAACTTCACCTGGCCGCGTCGTCGGCGGTGACCCAGGCAAACGGCACACCTGCGTCGAATGCGCGCTGAAGCATGGCCATCGCCTGTCGGGGCTTGGTCGCGAACACCACTCATCCGGGACACCTGCCGCGCGGCACCGGTCACGATCGGTCGTCCACGACTCCGGCAGATACAGTTCTCGGTCGACCAACGCGTGCCCGTCATCACTGGCATAGGCCAAGAAGGTGCCGATTTGGCAGTTCTCGGTTCGCCCTGCGGTCCCTGAATACTGCCGCTGCACCCCGGCCGAGCGCTTCCCCTTCTTCAGAAAACCCGTGTCATCGACGATCAACACACCACCGGCCTCGCCGAGATATTCGATCACGTAGTCCCGCACGTCATCGCGAACACCGTCAACGTCCCAGTCCGCCCGGCGAAGCAGCCGCTGCATCCCATCCGGGCTGACCTCACCGGCCCGCTCGGCCAACGTCCACCCCGTTCTTCCGCTCCAGCCGCGCGACCAGACCAGACACGTAGTCCCGGCTCCGAGCACGCGGCTAAGCACGACCGAACCGCCCCGTGATCGGCCCCTGCAACCGATCCAACTTCGCAACCACAAGATCCGTAACTACGCCCACCATGATCCACTACGACATCAAGTGCCGTTGCAGCAATTAGGCGAGGTCACGCTCGCGTTGGACCGTCCGCCGGCATCAACCTCGTCACGGAGGCCGATCGGCCGGCTGACGGGCTGTGCACGTCCCGACATGCCTCGTGGCGGGCGCAGGCGCCACCCAGGGAGGCTCGGGAAAGCCCGTATCGATGCGGTGTGCGACCAGCGCGTTAGACAGCCCATCTCGTCGTCGACAGGCCTACCACGGGATGGATCCGTGCAGATCAGTCACCCACTAATGTCCGCAACAAGCCTGCCGCCTCCCGCGCACCCAGCCGATACTTGGCCTTCCGTTGAATATCCAGCGCGATGCAACACAATGCCGTCGCAATATCTCCTCGCCCACGGCGACGCTCGATCTCGGACAGAACGACGAGAGCATCACTTTCTATCAGCCGGAAGCCCCTCCCTTTTGCAGCGTCAAGTCCCTCTACCAGGTGTCTTCTTGCAGTTTCCAAGTCACCTAGCTGCAAGTAGGAGCGGGCGATCCCGACCCGTGTTCCCGCCTCGACACGGAGGTAGCCCGTTGAACGCGCGATATTCCACGCCTCTTGGTCGTGCCCGATAGCCTCGCTCGACCTTCCGAGACATCGACTGACCACGCCAAGGACAAGGTGTGCGTGCGCCTCTGTGGATCGCGATCTGGTCGAACTCGCAAAAGCGAGGGCGGCCTCGGCATGCTCGGCGGCATCCTCAAGACGGTCCGGGAGTCCCGTCCATAGGACTGCAAGCTTGATGAGGCTCTCCGACTCCGTATGGGGCGCAGCTTCGGAACGTGCTATCTCGACTGACGAACCGAGGAGATTCTCGGCAGCCTCGACATCGCCGAGGCCCCGGCACACCTCACCGAGGTGAGAAAGGTTTGATGCCTCCTTCGTCCGAAGCCCGAGGCTCCTGCAGATCTCAATGGCCTGTTCGAGAGACATTCGTGCCTCCTCGAGGCGGCCGAGGTCGTGGAGCACTAAGCCCAGATTGCCGGCTGTAATCTCGGTATGGCCACCGCGCTGAGCCGATTCGGACAGATGTAGTCGCGCCTCATTCGGCCTTCCTTGGAGATAGTCGAGAGTGCCAAGATCTGCGAGGACAACCGCTTCCTCAGAATCGAGATGATGCTCTCGAGCAATTGTTAGAGCAACTTGCAGTCGACTAGCTGCCGATGGGATGTTCCCAACCGCTTGCTCTGCCTGCGCGAGCGTCAGGAGCATTGTCACCTCGGCCCTGTAGTCGGCACAGTTCCGCGCGGCTTCAAGTTGGGCCATCATGGCTGCGAGCCAATCAGCGGCGTGGCGACCTAACTGAAAGTCGCCACGCAAAGGATGCCAATATTCTTCTTTGCCACGCTCAGGCTGTTCCATCATCACTTCCTTGCACAAGCAAGTCGATCAAGACGAGGGGTACTAGCTCATGACAGATTCTCCTCACAGTCCCCTCGGGGCCAAGCACACGACGGCTTCGATGCTGAGCGATGGGCGTCCATACGGCCTGGAGGTCCTCGGCTGAGAGTGCAACGTTGCCCTTGGCCGAAAGGGCTCCGGGGACTGCGGAGTCAGCGCCCGGCAACAGATGCACAGCCATCTGGCTTCGTCCTCTACGGCTAAGGCACTGACCAAGGTTGGCCCTAGCACGAGCTCATTGTGTGCTGTGTTTAGTAGTCGTACATGCCGCCGTCGCTATCATCATCCTTTCCGCTGTCGTTGTTTTCGCCGGCCGGTGGTTTGGTGTCCTCTTGCGCCGTGCCGTCACTGGTGACGATCTTCCAAACAAAGTGCTGTCCACCAAAGTCGTCTTCGAACCCGTCACCCTGTACCGATCCTGGTGTGCGGTCCTCGGCGAACGTGTAGAGGGGACGTCCGTCGAGGGTGACCTGTTTCGTGTTGTCGGGCCGTTCGAGCACGCCGAGCTCGCCAGTGACGCCGTCGATCGAGGTGGGCACCTCCGCCGTGTTCGTTGTGAGGGGTGGCCAGAAGTCGGCACAGGCGTCGACGCACGCGATGGTGCCGCCCTTCTCCACATCGGCGGTGTAGAGCGTCATCCCGTCGGCATCGGTGAGTACGTCTCCCACACCGTCGACCGCCCGGACTGCGACGGGGCCGGCGGAGGTCGGGTCCGCCGCTTGGTCGGGCTGAGTGGTCGCGCTGTTGTCTGGTCCGCCGCATGCGGCGGCCAGCAGGACGACTGCGGCGGTGCCGGCAAAGACGCGGAGGGGGCGGGACCTGCGAACTCTCACTTGTTCTTCCTCTCGATCGGTGTGGCCGCGACCGTGATTAGGCGGCGGCCGGTCGTGTCGATCACTTGGAGCTGGGCGAGCTCGTCGGCGCGGTACTTGCTCATGCCTTCGACCTCGAGCCCGTCGTCGTAGGTCACCCGCCACGACGCCACCGTCTCGGTCCCGCCGTCGTGTGCCTTGGCGACCAGGCGGCACGAGGTGAGCGCGGGGAGGCCAGCCAGGGCCATGTCGATCCGAGTGCCCCAGGACTCGTCGTGCACGGTGGTGCTGGCGGTGACGCCGTACACAGACGTGCCGGCCGCCAGCTGGGTCTGGTCCGGTGAGGTCAGTCCGTCACGCAGCACCGCCATCCCGACGACGGAACCGCCGACCGCGACGGCCGCCGCGATGCCCAAGGCGAGGCGTCGCGGTCGGCGGTTGACTGTCACCTTGGCGGTCTGGTGGTCGGTGCGTTCGGTGGCGATCGCGGCGAGGATACGGTCGAGCAGATCGTCGGAAAGCGGTACCGGACACAATTCATGGCCCAGCTCCGGCACTGGTACCGCCTCTCCTTCGGGCTCGGCCCTCTGATCCGTCTCGGCTTCGGTCACCGGATCTGTATCGGGCTCGGTCGCCGGATCTGTCTCCGCTTTGCTCCCCTGGTTCGGTTCGATGTCGCCGTCGACGACACCGACGGACCTAGCGGTGGTGAGCATGGCCGCGACCTCGGCGAGGTCGGCCAGTTCGGCCCGGCAGGCGGCACAGGATGCGAGGTGGCGCTCGATCGCACCGCGCTGGGGATCGTCGACGCCGAGCGTGTAGGCGCCAAGTTGGAGCGCGTGGGTGCAGCTCATGGTGCGGTCACCCCCCGCTCCTCCAGAGCGAGACGCAATGCCCGGAGGGCGTAGTAGGAGCGGGACCGAACTGTCCCGGCCGGTATGCGCAGGACCTCCGCCGCGTCGGCCACCGAACGGTCCCGGAAGTAGAGCTCGACGATGACTTCGCGGTGCGCTGCCGTGAGGGCCCGCAGCGCGTCAGCGACCTGCCAGGCGAGCAGAGCCCGGTCGATGTCGTCCGGACCCTGGCCCTGGGCGAGGGCGTCGACCGATGTCGCACCCGGCAGGTCGGTCGAGACCTCGAGGGGGCGCCGCCGGGCGGCTCGGTGTCCGTCGACGACGAGGTTGCGCGCGACCCGGTACAGCCACGGACGGGCCGTTTCAGGCGTGAGGACCCCTGCGTGACGCCAGGCGCGGAGGAGGGTCTCCTGCACGATGTCCTCTGCCTTGCGGAGATCACCGCCGACCAGTGCGCGGACGTAGCCGAGCAGGTTCTCGGCGTGTTCGTGGTAGAGGGCCCGGACCAGGGCATCCTCCTGAGCCGCGAACTTCGTCATGCTGCTCACAACGTCGGCAGATGATGCAGCGTTCAACCGAACGGACACTCGCGCGGAAAGGTTTCACGACCAAGATCCGATGAACGGGGTCCACGGCTGGCAGGAATGACGAGCGCATGCGTCCCGGAACACCCGGTTACACCCGTCGACCTGGAGCCCCCCGCACACCGCACTGGTCACCGACGCGGCTGCCAGCCGTCCGGCCCGAGCGGCATTGTCCTGAATCTGCCCGGACGACGCATGCGTATGAGAGCGCGCGGTTTAGGCCGGAATCTTAACGATTCCAGCGCAGGCTTGAACCAGGCAGCCCGCTTGAACGTAGGGAGGAATGGCCGGCGCCACCATCCTGCCGGCCCGTACGTGAACGGTGAAGACGGTGCTACAGGAGGTGGCGTAATGTTTGACGAGGCGTTCGGCCTACCGCTCCACGTACTTGTCATCCACGCTGTGGTGGCTTTCGTTCCACTACTCGCACTCATCGCCATTTCCTACGCGGTAGTGCCCGCCTGGCGATGGCTTCTCCGGTGGCCGTTACTCCTTGGCTCAGCAGGATGCCTCGCCGCTGGATTCGTAGCGATGAAAAGCGGTGAGGCCCTCCTCGAGCAGCTGAACAGCCCGGAGTTCGTCCTTACGCACGCTGCACAAGGCAGACTGCTGTTTTGGCTGCTACTGGTCCTCTTCGCCGTATCTGTCGCGGCGACCTTCCTGTTAGGCGGCCCGAACCCGTTGAGGGACCATCTCCGCCGAGTAGACGCTGCGCCCGCTGTTCAGGTGATAGTCGCCGTCCTGCTAGTCGCAGCGGCGATCGGCGCCGGAGTCCAGGTTGCGCACGGGCGATGCCGGCGCTCGCGCTGTCTGGAGCTCCGCGCCCATCGACAGCCAATAACCACACCGCACCGGCGCAGGACAAGGGTTTGACGCCGATCGGGAATCTCACTGCCTCTGGCCAAAGGGCTACTGGCTCGCTTTACATATAGCGCTGCTGAGGAGTGGCCTGAGGTCGGTTTGGCGGTCGTCGAGAAGGATCGCTGCGCACACGCCGTCGGACAGCGCGATGAGGGCTTCGATTGCGTCTGGGTCGTCTGTCTGTGTTCGGCACGGTCTGCGACTTTTCGCGCGTCGGGCTACGGTGCGGAGTGGCGACCCGATGGGCTGCCAGCGTCGAGAGCGCGCGGTTTAGGCCGGAATCTTAACGATTCCAGCGCGGGCTAGGCCTTCGATCTGCGCCTTGCCCTCCAGCTCCATGCCGAGTTGTACGAAGAACGCAATGGCAGCCTCATGGTCATCGACAACGATGCCGACGTTGTCCATCCGCTGAGTCGTCATGGTGGTTCTCCTTCTTCGTCGCGCGGCCCGCCGTGGTCACTGGTGTACCTAGGGCGGAGCCAGCGCCACTTTCTCGACACCCGGAAACGTGCTGAGTTCTAGGGACCTGCTGCTGGCCGTCACCGCCCTTGTATGGTGCCCACACCGCCGAACGAGAACTCGCACGCACGCAAGGGTGCAGTTCAGACAGCCCTGGACGAGGACGGGTCGCTCAGGTGAGGCTGTCTTTCCATGCGGTGTGGAGGTCTGCGAACCTCCCTTGCCTGTTGATGAGTTCGTCGGGCGTGCCGTCTTCGACGATGCACCCGTCGGCCATCACCAGCACCCGGTCGGCGATGCGGACCGTTGAGAGGCGGTGTGCGATGACCAGGGCTGTGCGCTTCTCCAGTACCGTGCTCATGGCGTGTTGGACGAGCCTTTCGCCGGGGATGTCGAGGGAGGATGTGGCCTCGTCGAGGATCACCACGGTGGGATTGGCGAGCAGGGCGCGGGCGAGTGCTACCAGTTGCCGCTGCCCGGCGGAGATGATGGCGCCGCGGGTGTGGACGTCGGTGTCGTAGCCGTCTGGCAGCGCACTGATGAAGTCGTGTGCGCCGATCGCCCTGGCCACCCGTTCGATGTCTTCCCGGTCGGCTTCGGGGCGGCCGATCGCGATGTTGTCGGCGATGGTTCCGGAGAAGATGAAGGCGTCTTGCGTCACCATCACTACGCTGCGTCGCAGTTCAGCGGTGGCCAGGTGACGGAGATCTACGTCGTCGAGGAGGATGCGGCCGTGGGAGGGGTCGTGGAATCGGGCCAGGAGCTTGGCCAGTGTTGTTTTGCCGGCGCCGGTCGCTCCGACGACGGCCACGGTCTGCCCGGGAGCGAGGGAGAGGTCGAAGCGGGGCAGGACGTCGCCGCCGGTGTGGTATTTGAAGGCCACGTTCTCGAAGACGACCTGGCGTCCGCGTCGACCGGGGGCGTTCGCCGGCAGCGGTCGGGGCGCGTCGGGTTCGGGGACGGAAGCCCGCTGGGCAAGGAGGGCCGCGATTTTTTCCAGGGAGGCGACCGCTGACTGGTAGGCGTCCAGGACGCCTCCGAGTTTGAGTGGATCGTCGTACAAACGGCGCAGGTAGAGAACGGCGGCTGTGAAGACACCGAGTTCCAGGCTGTGGGAGGCGACACGGTAGGCACCCCACATGACGAGGAGGGCGATGCCGGCGTTGGCGATGAGTCGGGACGATGTCGCGTACCGGCCCATCTCCAGGGCGGCGTCACCGTTGAGGTGCGCGTGTTGGCGATTGATCCGTCTGAAGGACTCGTCGTTGGCCCTTTCTAGCCGGAAGGTTTGCACCGCGCGGATGTTGTGGAAGGTCTCGGTGAACTTCCTGGTGACCGTGGCCATCGCGCTTGACCGTTCGCAGTAGACGCGCGTGGCGCGGCGGCGGAACGTCTGGACGGTCAGGTACAGCGGCCCTCCCACGGCCGCCGCGGCCAGGCCCAGTTGCCAGTCGAGGTACAACAGGAGGCCGGTGATGTAGACCGTTGTCAGCACGGCGCTGACGATGTCTTCCAGTCCTTTGGTGAGCAGGCTGCGGAGCGCCCCGACATCACTGGTGGCCCGGGATGTCAGCCGGCCGGAGGTGTACCGCTCGTGGAAGTCGATGCTCAGGTCCTGGGAGTGGCGGAAGATGCGCTCGAGGAGGTCGAGGATCACCTCTTGGCCAACGTGTGCCGAGAGGCGGACGTATCGGTGCTGCAACGCGCCCGAGCCTGCCACGACGAGCAGGTAGCCCAGGCAGACGGCCAGGATCGGGCCGCGATCGTTCTCCCGCAGAGCCGGGACCGCCTGGTCGATCGCGTATGCGACGAGCAGCGGGCTCACCTGCGAGATCCCCCGCTGAAGGATCAGCACCAGGCAGGTCACCACGACGCGGCGCCGGTGTGGGCGCAACAGCGACCCCAGCAGTGCCCGCGAGGCGCCCGCGGGCGCGGGGAGGACATCCTGAGCGAAGGGATCCGCGGCCGCTTGCGCCGATTCTTCCTGCTCGTCGGTGTCGCCTGGGTGGGCGCCAGCCGCCTGAGAGGTCGTTGGCGGGGAGGTCATGATGTCTTCCCACCTTCCCCACGGCTGGCCGCCAAGGTCGTCGTCAGGGGCTCGAGTCCGGACATGAGCCAGGCGTATTCGGCGTTCGTCTTCAACAGCTCCTGGTGCGTGCCGACAGCTGTGATCCGGCCCTGCGAGAGCAGGGCGACCCGGTCGGCGAGGAGCACGGTTGAGGGGCGGTGCGCGACGATGAGCGCTGTCGTCGTGCCGAGCACCTCATGCAGCGCTGCTTCGACTGCGGCCTCGGTGTGGATGTCCAGGGCCGACAGGGGATCGTCCAGGACGAGCAGGCGTGGCCGGCCGATCACGGCGCGGGCGAGGGCGAGCCGTTGGCGCTGACCGCCGGAGAGAGTCAGCCCATGCTCGCCCACCATCGTGTCCGGCCCGTTGGAAAGGAGGCGGACGAACTCGTCGGCCTGTGCTACCCGAAGGGCCCGCGCGGCGTCCTCGTCGGTGGCCGTCTCCGCGCCCATAGCTACGTTCTCGGCGACCGTCGCGGAGAAGAGTGCCGAGTCCTCGAAGGCTACGGCGATACAGCCGCGCAGCTCGGCCCGCGGCATGTCGGCGATATCCCGGCCGTCCACCGTGATCCGTCCTCCGGTCGGCTCGTACAGTCGCGGAACCAGGCTGGTGATGGTCGTCTTGCCGCTGCCGGTCGCCCCGACCAGGGCCAGAGTCTCTCCGGGAGCGATGCGCAGGTCGACGCCGCGCAGGACGGCGGGAGCATCGGACCGAGCTTCGGGGTAGCCGAACTCCACCTTCTCGAACGCCAGTCCGGCAGGTCCAGGTCCAGGTTCGGTCGTCGGCCGCCGGGTGGGAGTGGGCTCGGCCTCGGGCAGCGTCGGGAGCGCCATGACGTCGAGGTAGCGGTCGACGGCGGTCCCCGCCTCGTGGCTCAGGGCGAGTAACGGGCCCGTCGACTCCACCACCGGCCGCAGGACCAGGGCCGTCGCCAAGAACGCCAGCAAGGTACCCGGCGACAGGGTCCCGTCGGCCACCTGATAAGCCCCCAACACCAGCGTCGCCCCGACCGCGATCTCCGGCAACGCCACGAACAGGGCTGACACGCCAGCCAACAGGCGAGCCTTGGAAAGCTCGGCACCACGGACCCGGCGGGCCAGCTCCCAGAACGCGTGCGCCTGGCTCTCGTGCCCGCCGAAGCCCTTGATGACGCGGATGCCCATGACGGATTCTTCGATGACCGTCGTCAGGTTGCCGCTGTGGTCCTGGGCCTGGCGCGAGGCGAGCGCGTAACGGGCCTCGAAGAACGAGCTCGCCACCATCAGCGGCACGGCCGGTGCCAACAACACCAACCCGAGTGTCCACTGCTGGGACAGCAGGATGAGGCAGCCGACGAGGATCGTCGTGGCGTTGACCACAAGAAACGTCAGGGGGAGGACCAGGAAGACGTGGATCAGGCCGAGGTCTGACGTGGCTCGGGAAAGGAGTTGGCCTGATGACCACCGGTCGTGGAAGGAGATCGGCAGCCGTTGCACGTGGTGATACAGCGCCTCCCGCATCGACGCCTCGACCTCAGCCAGTGGTCGCGCGACCAGCCAGCGCCGTACACCGAAGATGGCCGCCTCGGCGACCCCCAGCAGCAACAGCGCCAGACCGCCCCACCACACACCGGATGGATCACCGCCTGTGAGTGGGCCATCTGCCATCCACTTCAGCACCAACGGCATGACGAGCCCGAGGCACGAGGCAGTGGTCGCCAGAAGGGAGGCGAAGAGAAGGCGCAGACGTACGGGCCGCACGTACGGCCATAGACGCACGAGAGAACGCAAGGTGGAGGCGTGGAGCGGCGACGTGCCCCGCGTCACCGGTGAACTCCATCAGGAACTCGGTTCCCAGGATCTGGATCGCCGCACTCAGTATCGACGCCGGACAACTCGACGATCAGCCAGTCCGGGTAAGGCTTCGGACCGCGCTGCCCAGGAGCGGAGCTGTCCCACGTGGTCCAGCGATGCCCCTGCTGGGGCTGGAGCCCAGACGCGACAGTTTCGCGATCCGCGCCTACGTCCTTCTGGCTTTCTGCGTACTCGGCGAATGCCTCGTCGAGAGCACGCTCGCCCATCTCGGCGCACTCATTACGATATGCCCTCCCTCGCGAAAGCATGGGAGAAAAGTTCTCGGATTCACGCACGGCAGCGATCTCCTGAACAGGATGCGCCTACCGGGCACGAGTGAACAACGAATCAGCCGACAGGCGGAACGAAGTGGGTCATCAAAGAAGGCGCAAGGAGGTACGCCCAACACGTGTTGCAATCATCGGCGACACCTCCATCCACTTCGCTGATCGTTCAGCCCTTCGCTGAGCGCTGGCCACAGCATACCTTCGTGACGGGTACGCGTGTGGGCGACGGTGCGTCGACATCGGAACGCGAGGTCCTCAGCTGGACGGTCCTGCCCGAGTCTTCATACTCCGATTCGGGGTGTCCTGTTGGGATCTCTCACTGAGAGGGGTCTGGGCGCTCGCGCCTGGTGCTGATGTCCAGCTGAAGTCGGCAGCTGCCACCGGCTATGTGATCAATGAATTCCAGGATCGCTCCGGGCCCGCTGGTGGGTGAGTCCCGGCAGTTCCTCAGAGGTCCCGTACTGCGCCCCACCTTGCGCGAGGCCGTCGGCGTCGAAGACGAGTGCGGCGTGCGCGCGGCCAGTCCGCACGCGCTCCTCCTTCGCTGCGCGCTTCTTCGCGGGTGTGTCGGTACCCGGCTGGTGGTGGTTGTTCTGGCATCAGCAACCACCCATCACACCACCCTTGCGCTCGACCAGTTCCGCGAAGGAGTCCCAGGTCGACGCATCAAGAGGGCGGACCGTGTATGGCTTGGCCGCCGTCGTGTCAGCCATCGTCAACACTCCTGGTCGTTTGCGACAGCGCCGTCGACCGCCTCGCGGGAGAGGCCGGGGTGACCTGATCATCGGTGGGCCCATGCGGCGATGGGTTTGTCCGCGACTCCGCTACCGCGGGCCGTTGCCTCTCAGGCCGTCGACCGCTTCACGCATCACGTCGGCGCGGCCGGTGTGCATCAGGTTCTCCTCCAGCGCATCGAGGAGGATGCGCCTGCGGCTGACGATGTAGGGCTGGCCCTTCCACTCGCCGCGGTAGATGCCCTCGTCAAGCCCACCGTCCCTGCCCATCTCCCGCCACGCGGGCACCGTGCGTCAGACAGCCGAGGGTCCACTGCCGGTGCCGTCGGTTGATCGGCCTTCAGCCTGACCTACCGCGGATGCCGTTGTACCCGGATGCTCGATCTCGCCGACGACCGGTCGGCCCCACAACTCTGCGGCCCTACGCTGCCCACCTGTGATCAGGCCGTTGGCGACCGTGAGATGAGATTCATCGTAAGGCGCGTTTCTTGACCGCTCGTTCCAGGGAACGTATCGTGGTTGAGGTGGCGAGGACCAAGGAGTTCGATCCGGATGCCGTGTTGCAGGCGGCTCTTGAGCTGTTCTGGCGGCGCGGGTACGAGGCGACGTCGATGGCCGATCTCGTCGACCACCTCGGAATCGGCCGTGCCAGCATCTATGCGACGTTCGGCAGCAAGCGGGAGCTGTATTTGAAGGCGCTCGACCGGTACAGCGAGGTGGCGGATCCGCGATTGCTCGCGGAACTGTCCCGGCCCGGGCCTGCGCTGCCCGCGGTAAGGGGCGTGGTGCGCCGGTTCGCCGAGGAGGCCGCGTGTGACGAGCCAAGACGCGGTTGTTTTGTCACGAACACTGCTGCCGAGCTGGCCCCACACGACCCTGAGGCGGCTCGCCGGGTGACCGCCAGTTGGGACTACCTCGAGACCCTGTTGCGTTCTGCCCTGGCCCGTGCCCAGCAGCAGAGCGAGCTCACGGAGGACCAGGACCCGCGCGCCATGGCGCGGATGCTGCTGGTCCTGATGCAGGGCATACGCGTCGTCGGCAAGGCGACCCTCGAACCGGCACGGGTGCGGGACGCCGCGGACCAGGCGCTGGCGCTACTCGACTGACCCTTTTCACGCTTCACAGCACGTAGACACGACGTCGCGTACGCCTCAATAATGGAACGAATGGTCAACTAATGTGCAGTGTGGAGACCACCACAGATGGAACCACGACCGCGGGGGAACATCGCCGGAACACAGCACTTGGCTTCACCCTGCTCGGCACGGTCCAGGCGATGCTGATATTCACCATCACCGCGCTGTCCGTGCCGCTCCCCCGAATCGGACAGGAGCTTCGACTCGACAGCTCCGGACTGCTGCTGGTCAGTGCGGCCTACGGGCTGTCGTTCAGCGGACTGCTGCTGTTCGGTGGGCGGCTGGCCGACCGTCGGGGCGCCCGCCGGATGTTTGTGGCAGGGCTTGCCGTCTTCGCCGCCGCCTCGGCCGCCGCGCCGCTGGCCACCGCTTTCGTACCGCTGGTCGCCCTGCGCTTCGCCGAGGGCGTGGGAGCTGCCCTGGCCGCGCCAGCTGCCATGGCCTTGTTACGCGCGCTGTTCCCGTCACCAGCGGCCTACCGGCGCGCCATGGCGACCTGGGGCGGACTAAACGTGATCGGCGCGACAGCCGGTCTATTGCTGTCCGGTGTCGTGGCGACATGGGTGTCGTGGCGATGGATGTTCACGCTGCCGGTAGCGGTGGCGGGCGCGGGACTGCTGCTAGCGACCCGGTTGCTGCCTGCCGACCGACCGCTCCGTCCGGCGACTGCGACCGCTGCCTCGCTGGACATCCCGGGAACCGTCCTGGCCACGGCCGGAATCACCCTGGCCAGCTACGGGCTGGTCGCCACCGGCGAGCATCCCTGGAGCTCCGTCGCGGTGCTCGTTCCGCTCATGGCAGGAGTGGTGCTGCTCGCGGCCTTCCTGGCCGCGGAGCGGCGCCTCCGGGACCCGCTTCTGCCGCCCGGCTTCCTCCTTCGTGGACACGACGGTATTCACCGCACGCTCGCTTTGGTGGCCATCATGATGTCCGCCGCGGGCACGACTCTCACCTTCTACCTGCTCGTGCTCTACCTTCAACGCATCCGCGACTGGTCTCCGCTGGCGACGTCGGGCGCCTTCGTGCCCTACACGCTCGCCCTGCTCGCCGCGGGCCGGGTCGTGGGCCCGCTGATCGCCCGTTTCGGAGCCCGGCTGGTCACGGCCGGTGGCCTGGCCACAGGAGCCGCCGGGCTACTGCTATTCGCCAGGCTCGACACCGGTACCGCGTACCCGACGGGCCTGCTGCCCGGGATGGTCCTGGTCCCCGCCGGTGTCGCGTTGGCCTTCGCCGGGGCGGGAGTGCTGGCCGTCGAAGGCGTACCCCAACGACAGACCGGACTCGCCAGCGGCGTAATGAACACCGCCACGGAACTCGGCCCCACGATCGGCCTGGCAGCCCTGATGTCCGTGGCAGCTGCCGCAACCGGCCCTAGCCCGGCGAACGAAACCGCGACCGTCAACGGCTACAGCTGGGCCCTGGCCACGGCAGGAGGGGCACTTGCGGTGGCGGCTGCAGTCATCGCCGCAGTTCGCACATCACCATCCATAAAGGAGACAGAATGACGCACCGTTCCCCTCGTTTCGCCCACAGGACCGCCCTCGTCACCGGCGGCGGCTCAGGTATCGGGCAAGCCGTCGCACTCGCCTTCGCCCGCGAAGGAGCGAACGTCGTCGTAGCAGGGCGCACCGCCGCCAGATTGGCGGAAACCGTGAACTTGGTCGAGATCGAAGGCGGAAAGGCGGCCGCCGTAGTCACCGACATCACTCAGCCCGAAGACGTCATAGAACTGGTCCAGCAGACCACCGAACGCTTCGGCAGCCTCGACATCGCCATCAACAACGCAGGAGTCCTGCGCGGCATCGGGCCCGTAGGAGACGTCTCCGACGAGGACTGGCAGATACTGCTGGACACCAACATGACCGGCGTCCTGCGCACCATGCGGCAGGAGATAGCGCAGATGCGCACGCAGAGCGAAGGCGGCACGATCGTCAACATCTCCTCCAACCTCGGCGCCCACCTTCGGATCCCAAACCTCGGCGCGTACCTTGCAACCAAAGCCGCCGTCAGCGCCCTCAGCCGTGCCGCCGCCCTCGACCACATCCACGAGAGCATCCGCATCAACTCCGTCAGCCCAGGCGCCTCAGCCACCACAATGTCACTCCGCCCAGGAGAAGCCCACGCGGAACGGGCAATCCGGATGAAGGACGAGAGCCCGGTTGGACGGGTCTCCACCCTCGAAGAAATCGCCGCAGCCGTGCTCTACGTGGCCTCACCCGAGGCTGCCTCCGTAGTCGGGACTGACCTAGTCGTGGACGGCGGAGCATCCGCCTGAGCACGCAGACACGCCGGTCATGGACCGAGACCTCCCCGCGTGGCGGGAGAGCCGGGCGACGCCGATTTCGGCGGGTGTCAGGCTCTCCCACCCGGTCTTTGGTCGTTGGCGCGGCGCTCGGCCGCGGATCAGTCCGGCCACCGCCGTGTCCAGGTCAGCAGCCGCACCTGCCTTCCACAACTCGTCGAAGCGGTCCGCGCCCAGGCTGGAGCGTACGGCTTCCAGCAGGGCTGCGTGCGCAGGACCGTACACCTGCGGGCGTGTTCGTGGCCGTCAGCGCACTCACCGCTGTGCCTGTCGGCCTCGTGCATTCGCCGATGGTGCTCTTGTTGCAGACCCGTGGTGTGGACCTTCCGACCATTGGCGTCGTCCCGGTGTCTTTGGCCTGGTTGTCGTTGGGCTCGAGCTTCCAACCGGCGGCCTGTCCGACGCGCTCGGTCGGCGGGGAGTCTTGGCCGCCTCGGCAGCGATTGGCGCGATAGCGCTGGTGTGGATTGCCCTGGCCACGAGGGTATGGGAGGTCCTCGCCGTTGCCGTCCTTCTCGGCATCGCCCGCGCCCTGTCATCCGGCCCGGCCGAGGCGTGGTACGTCGACACCGTCCACGCCACCGACCCCTCGGCGCCGATCCGAGCCGGCCTGGCCCAAGCAGGTGCGGTGGGCTCGGCAGCGTTGGCGATCGGCACGCTAGCCGGAGGGGTGATCATCGACCGACTCAGCGACCAAGACATCCCTGTCCCACCCGGCGAGCTTGACGACCTACGGGCGTACTTGGACGACTGGGCATCAGAACTCAGATAGATGCCCCAACACCACGAAACATCCAGCACATGGAACTCCGCGTGCAGGTCGCAACTAATATGGATCGGGCGAGCTATTGGGCGGATAGCCTGGTGCCATAGGTGTGAAGGTACTTCATGCCGGTGTCGCACATTACGGTGACGATGGTCGCGTTAGGTTCTAGTTGGTCTGCCAGCCGTAACGCGGCGATGACATTTGCGCCGGTGGAGGTTCCTGCAAAGAGGCCTTCTTCCCGGGCCAGGCGCATCGCCATGGCGGTCGCCTCTTCTGTCGAGACCTGGTCGATTTGATCGGCGATCTTGTCGTTCCAGAGCGGCACGACGAAGCCGGCGCCCACGCCATCGATCTTATGTGCGCCGGTGGGTCCGCCCGACAGGACTGCGGACTCCGACGGCTCCACTGCGACGATTGTGATTTGCTTGTCGTGGCGTCGCAGGCCTTCTGCGATTCCCCGAAGTGACCCGGCGGTGCCCACGCTCTGGACGAAGCCGTCGATCCGGCCGCCGGTCTGGTCCCAGATCTCCTCCGCCATCGTGTGATATCCGGGGAGCTGGTCGGTGTTGTTGAGCTGGTCTGTCCAGTAACCCTTGTTAGCTTCCGCGATGACGCGAGCGGCTTCGATCATGTCGCGGGTAAGTTTCTCCGTCATGCGCCCGGAGTCGCTGCGGATTACTTGGAGGTCGGCCCCGAGTAGTCGCATGTGGTCGAGCTTCTCCTGCGCGAACGCATCCGATGAGACGATGTGCAGCGGATAGCGTTTGACCGCGCAGACGAGCGAGAGGGAGACGCCGGTGCTGCCGCCGGTGTACTCAACGACGGAGCCATCGCGTGCGAGTCGTCCGTCCGCTTCTGCGGCTTCGATCATCGCCAGTGCCATTCGGTCCTTGATGCTGCCCGTGGGGTTCTCGCTCTCCAGCTTCAGCAGGATGCGGGAGCCGTTAGGCGGCACGATATTACGCAGCGCGATGATAGAGGTGTTGCCGATGAGCTGCAGTATGCCCCGCGACAACTGGTTCATTGCTTGCATTCTCCAACCTTGCTCACGATTTCATGCGCGACATCCAGAAGGCTCGGCGCTTGGACGTCTGGCGCTGGGCTGCCCGGCATGAGGACCTGCTCCTTCGCCGAGACCCAAGCGGTACCGAGCCCGACACGCTTGGCACCTGTCACATCCCACCAGTGCGCCGATATCAGCACGATCTCGGCGGCAGGGACGCCGATCTGCTCCAACGCCGCCCGATACACCGACGTCGCCGGCTTGTAGGCACGGACCGCGTCGGAGGCGATCACCGCCTCGATCCGGGTGACCAGGCCTGCAGACTCCAGGGCGCGAGTAGCCGGCTCCTTCCCGCTGTTGGTGAGCACGCCGACATGGAGCCCAGCGTCGAGCAGCAGCGCGATGGCATCGCCGCTATCGGCGAAGGGCGGCATACGAGCCATCAGCTCGACGACTGCTTCAACCGAATCGGAGTCGAGTTCCGCACCGGACACCTGCAGCTGCCGCTGAAGCGCCGCGTGAATGTAGTCGAGAAACGGCCGGTACTCGCCACTGAGCGTGTCGACCATCCCTTGCACCACCGCGTCGTGCAGCGAAGCAAGTACAACCGCCTCTCCGTCAGCCATCGGCAAGGCGGAGGCGGCTGGATGCGGATCGAGCAACGTGCCATTGAGATCGAAGAGCACCCAGGACGGCATCGTCATATCCGCGGCTGGGTGCGGAGGCACCATTCGGTCGCGAACGGCCACGGTCCGTACCCGGTATCGGGAGTGATGTGACCACCACCCTCGATGATTGTGGCGGGGACATTGAGCGCGTCTCCGTAGAGGGACTGGGCACCCACGGGGTTGTAGGGATCCGCATCCGAGCAGACGATTGTGATCTCCCCTTGCACGCTTGCTCGCACTGTCTCGGCGTCGAACGAGTCCAACCGAAACGACGCGGCCGTGTCGGGCACCCGCTCGGACGCCGGCGGTGACACCAGCAGCAGACGCTCGATGGTGCCGTCGGCGCCGCGCCCGGCGGCGTGGAACCAGAGCAGGCAAGCGAGCGAGTGGCAAACGACGACCCGTTGGTCGCCACCGAGCGCGGTGAGCTCCTGCTGCAAGTTCGCGAGCCATCGTTCCAGTTCCGGCGCGTCCGGCTCGGGCAGGGCGGGATACCGGACCTCGAGCCCGCGCTCAACGAGCTGCGCCGCCAGCAGGAACTGCCAGTGCCCGGGCGGGCGGTAATTCTCGACGCCATGGAGGATCAGGAACCCGGTTGCCACGGCAATGACATTAAGGTTCAATGTATGCGATGTCCAATGCCTATCACGCATGCACGCTATGACTGAAGCGCAGCTTCGTGCGCTGGTCACAGTTGCGGATGCGGGTAGTTTCGCCGAAGCCGCGCGCCGCTTGCACATGAGCCAACCGGGTGTGAGCCGCGCCGTTCACACGTTGGAAGTCGAGCTTGGCGGGGATCTCTTCGTCCGCGCCCACGGCGTCGTGGCCCCGACGGCCCTGGGCGAGCGCGTCCTCGCTCGCGCCCGCGCGATTCTCAGCGAGGCCGACGCGATCCGCCAGGAGCGTGACGAAGCGAATGGCCTTGCGAGTGGCCACGTCCGCCTCGGCTCGATGCCAAGCGTCTCGCTTGCCATCCTGCCCACGCTTCTGGCCCGCCTCGAGAGGCGACATCCCGCGCTTTCGGTGACAGTCCTCGACGGCCACGACGACGAGCTGGTGAGCTGGCTGCGAATGGGCACGGTCGACCTCGCAGTGGTCGCAGGTGAGCACGACGGACTCGTGTTCCAGCCACTGGTGACGGACGAGCTGCTCGCCGTCGTCCCCGCCGGCCACCGGCTCGCGTCACGGGCCGCGGTGCGCCTGGGCGATCTCGCCGAGGAACCCTTCATCCTCACACGCGCGGGCTGCGAGCGGCTCGTGCTCGCCACGCTCGCCGCGCACGGAGTCACGCCGAACGTCAGCCACGAGGTGAGCGAGGCCTCGGCCATCCTGGCAATGGTCGGCGAGCACCTAGGCGTCTCTGTCATTCCCGCGCTCGCGGCACCAAGCCCGCCACCGACCGTGGCGCTGCGGTCGCTGACACCGCGCGCCGAACGACGACTGTCCCTAGCAGTCGCCCCGAACCACATCCCCTCACCAGCGGTACGTGCATTCCTCGCCGAAGCAGCCGCAGCGACCGATACCTCAAGCGGGCCGTAGCAGAGCGAACAACGCCGCCGCGGGGTACTCCGAGCCGTCCGGCGGACGGCAACGAGTCGACCGGCGCAGGCGTGCGCCGGACCGGCGAGATGTGCTCACCGCTGACTCCGAACGGTTGCCGACTGGTAGCAAGGACCCGCAAACTTCGGCGCCGCCCGCAACAGGCTGCCCATCAGCTTGGCGCAGTCGTCCACCTAGTGCTCACTGCGCGCCGCCATCGATTGGAGCTTCGAAGGTGCGCACCCCGGACAAACAGCTGATGTGGGCACGGGCCTCTGTGTTCCCCTAGGTTTCGACCTCGAAACCACCGAAGTCGTCTGCCCCGGCCACGGCCTGGACCCCGGCATGGTGCTCGACCTGATCGACCAGTCCATCCTGATCCGCGAAGAACGGTCCGGCCGGGCGTAGTACCGCCTAGTGAACACCGTCCGCCAGTAGGGATAAGAACAGCTTCAACATGTCGGCGAATCGACCACCATCCAACGCATCCCGCGGTGTGCCGGCGTCGGAGAGGATCTTGATGCGGATCAGGTCGAGTACAGCCTGTACGTCCTAGCGCCGGTACCCAGACGAGTCACGGGTGGGCTCGGCGAGCAGGCCGCGCTGATGGTAACGGCGGATCGTGCGCACCGTGACTCCGACGTACGTGGCGAGCTATGGTCAGCCCCGCCGCCGAGGCGGCCACGCTGTTCGTGGTCGGCTCGGTCACCCTGCGCTCTCGCTACCACGGCTACTGACGCACCGGGCAAGCGCGAGCGGCATGACCTCGTCCGTCATCCGACGACTCTCCTTCTCTTCGGAGGTGACCTGATCTGGGTCATGTGCAGAGCAGCGGCTACGCGGGGTTCTCGGACTCCGCGTCCTGCGATCTCGTGTTTCGCACTAGCAGTGAGGGCAGGCTGGCCAAGGCAGCCACTCCGGCAGCAACAAGGAACGCCGTGTGCAGGCAAATCCATGAAGGCTGTCGTTCGGTGGTTGGTCAGGTGCCGCGGGCTATGCGGCTGGAGGTCGCGCGCGGCGGAATATCCGTCGAGCGCCAGGACGGGACCACCGCTCTCGAGAGTTGCACGGCTTCCTGTCCTGTCGCGGCTCCCGCCGACGACGAGTTCACCTTCGACTAGTGCCTCATCCGGAAACGTTGATGACGTAATCGTGTCGTGTTGACCGGTCCGGTGGTGAGTCTGGAGGCTTGCTGCTGGAGGTGGTGATGGCTCGTAAGCCTGAGGTGTTTGTTCGGCCGTTGGAGCCGGAGGAGGCACAGCGGTTGGTGCAGGTCGCACGCCGGACTCGGGATCGGGTTCGGTTGCGGCGGGCAGGGATCGTGTTATGCGGGAGGTGATCCACGCGTTCAACGAGATGGGGTTCGCGGCGCTGGACCCAAAATGGAGCGGGGGTCGACCGAGGAGGATCGGCCCGGAGGTGCGTGAACGGATCTGCCAGGTGGCAAAGACGCCGCCTGGCCTGCTGGGGCAGCCGTTCACGACGTGGAGCTTGGCTAAGCTCGCTGGGTACTTGGCGGGGCAGGAACACATCACAGCCTCCAAGGAGACGATCCGCACGATCTTGACCGATGCTGGGATCTCGTGGCAGGCGACCAAGACCTGGAAGCAGTCCCGGGATCCTGAGTTCGCGCCCAAGATGGCGAGGATCTTGGACCTGTACGATCACCCGCCCACGGACGGGCGAGTGATCTGCGTGGACGAGTTCGGGCCGCTGAATCTGCAACCCCGCCCCGGCCGCGGCTGGTTCCCCACTGGCCGCCCTGCCCGGCGCCGCGCGACCTACAAGCGCACCGGCGGGGTGCGGCACATGTTCGCCGCGCTCGATCTGGCCACGGGTCTGATGTTCTACCGGTTCCGAGACCGGAAACGCTGGATGGAGTTCCTCGACTTCTGCAAGCAGCTGCGCCGCCGCTTCCCGACCGGGAAGCTGTACCTGATCTGCGACAACTACGGCCCGCACGGCAAGGCCGAGGTCGTCGACTGGTGCACCCGCCATGACATCGAACCGATCTACACCCCGACCAACGCGTCCTGGCTGAACTGGATCGAAGCTGGATCAGGTGGTTGAGGGCAATGGCCGGCCTCGCGCACGCTTTCGAAGTGATGACCGTGGCCTACTCTGATGCGCAATACCGTGGTCTGCGTCGTCCACGACCTGACCCTGGCCGCCTACCGCTGCTGGCACGCCAAAGGAGCAGGTCGTCCGAAGGGCTCCTCAGTGACGTCTTCGGACTACAAGCACACGTCATCGACATCAGCGGCGCCCCCGAATTCCGCGCGCAGGAAGTTCTCGCCGTCGGCCGCCGCATGCTCCACCTGGCCGAAGTTGTCGCTGGTCAGATGCCACCCAAGGTAGGTGGAGCATAGGCAACCGAGACAGTTGTCGCACCTCCAGGTGGACCGGTGAAGTCAGAGCGTCGGTGTCCGGAACCTCCGGCGTGCTGGTACCAGAAGCTTCCTTTCGCACCAAGAGAGAGCAGATCAACCCCATCTGGTTACTTTCATCATCGTATGCCTTGACATTTCCAAACAGCTGGTCGCCGGACAGCCGGTGATGGCGGTGTACGCTCCCGACTCGCGGGCTTACGGTGGAAAGAGGTGCCGACCAGCCGGCGGGCGTGCTTGGCGGGTGAGAGCCGTGGTATCAACTCGGCTGCGTGGACGTGACGAAGAGCGTGTTCTGATTCGGGAGTGGCTGCTCCGGGTGGCCGACGGCCGAGGCAGCGTCCTCGTCGTCGAGGGTCCTGCCGGGATCGGCAAGACCAGGCTGCTCGCCGAGGCGTCCCAGTTCGCGAACGAGTCGGGCTTTACCGTCGCCTCCGGCCGGGCGGACCAACTTGGCGGGATGGCCCCACTCGCGGTGCTGCTCGACGCGTTCCGCGGCAGCGACCCGCCGCTGGTGACCGCGACCGACCTCAACGCGCTCTCCGGCCTCGCCGATCAGCGCTTCTGGCTGCTGGACCGGCTCCGCGCGTTGTTGGAGAAGCGGGCCGGGCAGCGACCCCTGCTCGTCACCGTCGACGACCTGCAGTGGGCCGACGCCGCCACCCTGTGGGCGATCGGCTCGCTCGCCACCCAGCTCACCGCCGTATCTGTCGGCTGGGCCCTCACTCACCGGCACGGAACAGTGGGCCCCGAATTAGGAACGCTGCTTGCCAAGCTGGACAGCATCAAACCGACGGTGCTGCGTCTTCGCCCGTTGCCGGCCGACGCCTCGGTCGCCCTGGCCACCGATCTGCTCGGCCATGCATCCGACCACGCGCTGCTGGACCTGGTACGCCGGGCCGAAGGCAACCCGTTCTTCGTAGTCGAGGCGGTCCGCGCCACGACCGAGTGCGAAGACGAAACGGCCGTCGGAACCTTCCGGCCGGACTCATGCTGCGCGGCTCGGCTCGCCGGACTCGACACCGCTGCAAGACGACTACTTCAGGTCGGTGCGGTCTTTGGTCGCAGCTTCGCGCTCCGCGACGTCGCCGCCTTGCTAGGACAGCCGGCAGCCGCGCTGATGGTGGAGACACGGGAGGTGCTCGACGCGGGCGTGGTGGTGGAAGAGGGCGACCGGCTGGCGTTCGCCCACGACCTGCTCTGGCAGGCGGTGTACGACGATCTGCCGATTGCGGCACGTGAGGTGCTGCACCGCGACGCCGCCCGCGCTTTGCTCGCATCCGGTGCCCCGCCGCTGGAAGCTGCCGGGCATCTGCTCGAGAGCGCCCGGCCGGGTGATACTGAGGCCATCGACATGCTGCTCCGCGCGGCCCGCGACGCCGCCGCTCGGGCCCCGGCCACTGCTGCCGACCTCTACACCCACACACTTGCCCTGCTTTCCCAGACCGCACCCCAACGCACCGGGGTCATCGTCGAAGCCGTTTCCACGCTCGCCCAGTCCGGCCGACTAGACCAATCCCGCGAGATCGCCGACGGAGCCCTGCGAACGGGCGTGGACCCGGCCAGCGAAGGCGCCATCCGCTACACGTTGTCCCTCGGTCAGGGCCTTCGCGGGCAATACAAGGCGGCGCTCACGCAATGCCGGCTCGGACTCGACCGCACGGGCGTACCTGAACCAACCCGTGCGCTGCTCCACGCAATGGAGTCGCTCGATCTTGCATTCCTCGGCGAAGTCGCACCTGCCATCGAAACCGCCCGGGCGGCCGTGTCTGCCAGCGAGCAGATCGCCGACTGCACGGCGGCACCGAGTCTGGGCCTGTCCGCCGAGGCGATTGCTCAACGTTTCGCCGGCAGCTTCACCAAAGCTCTCGCATTGATAGAACAAGCGGTTCGTCGCGCCGACCTCCACACGCCAGCCGCTCGGTTTCCGCAGCCGCGGCGTTGGCACGGTTGGATGGTCACCGTCTTAGATCGGTTCGATGAGGCCGACATCGCCTTGCTCAGGTCACGTCAGGAGATGGATGCCCTTGGACTCGGCTTCCTGCTGCACCTCTGGCACGCCTACCGCGCAGGACTGCGCCTCGCCGCTGGACGGCTCCACGACGCGGTGGCGGAGGCCGAGGCCGCTGTGGCGGTTGCCGATGAGCTCCAGACGGCGGCACTGCTCCCAACTGCCAACGCGATTCTTGCCCGCGTCGCGGTCGCCCGCGGGGATCTCGCAGGTGGCCTACAACACCTGGCGCGCTGCCCCGCACATGTCAGCAACGTGTTCGGGCTGGAGCTCGCCTATGCCTGGGGCCTCGTGGCCGACGCGGCCGGCGACCATCAGGCGGCGCTCGAACATCTAGCGCCAATCTGGGCGGCGTTCTCCCACCACTTTGGGATCCTGGCCTTCACTCCGTCAGCAGCCCCGCATCTGGTGCGGATCGCACTCACCGCCGGCGACCGGGACCGCGCGGCCCTGGCCACGGACGCCGCGACCCGGCTCGCCGCACTCAATCCCGACATACCCTCCATCGCCGGTGCCGCCACCCAGGCCGAGGGCCTCCTCCACGATGACATCGACCTCCTGGTGAAAGCCGCCGAGCAGTTCGCAGAGAGCCCACGCCCACTTGCGCACGCCACCGCACACGAGGACACCGGCGCCGCCGTTGCCGCCCACGGCAACCGCGACGATGCCATTCACCACCTCGACCAGGCGCTCGTGCTTTACGACGCCGCCGACGCGACCCGCGATACCGACCGCGTCCGTGCCCGCCTGCGCACCCTCGGCCTACGTCGCCGCCGCTTCACACCCACCAGACCCACCACCGGCTGGTCCGCGCTGTCCGGCTCTGAGCTGGGCGTCGCACGGCTGGTCGCCGCCGGACTCACCAACAAAGCCGTCGCCGATCAGCTCTACCTCTCCCGCCACACCGTCGACTCCCACCTCCGCCACATCTTCACCAAACTCGACATCAACACCCGCGTCGAACTCACCCGCCTCGTCCTTCAGCACGAACCTGCACCAACCGCAGACGAATCGTAGGTACGTCGGCTGCGTCGGGCCAGGCAGGCGGCCCCGGCCCGATGACGTGTTGCCGCGCGGTGGAGCGTCCCCCCCTTGGGCGGTCATCGTGGTGTCGACTCGGCTACCTGGGGCGTGATGACGAGCTGGTCGTGCTCCCCGAGTGACTGCGTCGGGGTGGTCGAGGGGGGCGGCCCGGTCCTCATGATCGCGGGGCGACTACCTGTGCCTGCTCGCGCCGAACTCACCGGCGGCGCCCTCCACCACCGCCCGCTCCCATCCGCAATCTGGTTATCCCGAAATCCCGCCCAGGCAGGAAAAGGTCACTACGGGCGCCACTTCATCGCTTCTTATCCCTGTCACGACACTCCGGAGACTTCGCCAGCTCGCTCAGACCTAGCTATGGCGCATCTTCGGGGCTTCGGTCCTCCGTGGCCGGGTCATAGGGCCCGCGCGCCGCCCGACGCAGCGATCCAGTTGGCGCAAGCATGTGATGTCCACGCCCCGCCGCCGAATGAGGCTGGGGCTGTACCTGAGGACCCGACACGTGGAGGCTGTGATGGCTGGGCAGCAGCTGACCGCGCCGCCAGCGCGACCCTGGCTCGGACGCGGTGCGCCGTCCGCCGCTAGTCTGCATATCAGGCCGACACGACCGGCGGTCTCGGAGGCGGCGACCGGATTCCCAGCCATCGGCGACTACGGCTTCTTGTCCGACTGCGAGCACACCTGCCTGGTGTCGGCCGCCGGCGCGGTGGAATGGCTGTGCCTGCCCGTTCCGCACGCACCGAGCGTGTTCGGGGCAGTTCTCGACCGCGGTGCCGGCACCTTCCGGGTCGGCCCGGTTGGAACGACGGCGCCGGTGAGCCGCCGCTACCTGCCCGGGACGATGATCCTGGAGACCTCCTGGCAAACGCCGACCGGCTGGCTGCAGGTGCACGACTTCCTCGCGGTGCAGGGCGGACACGGAGAGGTCTTTCCCGACTGGTTGGCTAGATCGCCCGGTGATCACGCCGCCGGCGGCGTTCTGGTGCGGCTGCTCACCTGCTTGTACGGCGAGGTCGAAGTCGTAATGAGCTGCGAGCCGAGGTTCGCACACGGTGCCGAGGCGGCCTGGTGGCGGGACGAGGGCGGCGATCTGACTGCCGTACCGACCATCGGCCGTGACGCGGGAGAGGGCGATGACGTGCGGCTGCGGTTGCGGAGCGACTTGCCGATGGCGGTGGGTGCCACGACCACTCGGGCCCGGCACCGCATGAGTGCCGGAGAGCGCCGTTTCGTCGCGTTGGCTTTGGGCGCCGACGACCCACCCAAGGACCTCATCGCAGCCGACGACGCGAAGCGGGGGACCAGTGGCTTCTGGCTGGATTGGCTGTCTCGCGGCACATTCCCGGATCATCGGTGGCGGGAACCGTTGCAGCGGGCAGCCTTGACCCTCAAGGGTCTCACTTACGCCCCGACGGGCGCGCTGCTCGCCGCGGCTTCGACTTCGCTGCCGGAGTCGCTGGGTGGGGAACGCAACTGGGACTATCGCTACACCTGGGTCCGCGACTCGTCGTTCGCGCTGTGGGGCTTGCACGCGCTCGGATTCAACGCCGAGGCCGAGGACTTCCTGCACTTCATCGCCGACCGGCTCGACACCTGCAGCGGCACCCCGAACGGCCCCGCAAGCGACCCGGCGAGCGATGCCGGCCGAGACGGCATCGCTCACACAGCCTGCGGTGCGGCCAGCCCGCTTCAGGTGCTGTACGCCGTGGACGGCAGCACCGACCTGGCCGAGAGGGTAGTGCCGCACCTGACGGGATACGCCGGAACCGGACCGGTGCGGGTGGGCAACGACGCCTACGAGCAGAAGCAGCTCGACATCTTCGGCGCTGTGGTCGACTGTGTCTACCTGCATGCCTGCCGGCAGAACACGCTGCCCGAGCACGCCTGGCAGCTGGTGTCCACCGTCGAGGCGTACGTGCTGGCGCATTGGCGCGAACCCGACCGCGGGATCTGGGAGGTGCGCGGGGAGCCCCAGCACTTCACCAGCTCCAAGGTCATGTGCTGGGTTGCCCTCGATCGCGGGTCCCAGCTGGCCCAGATGCGCGGCGACTGGGAGCGCGCCGAGCGGTGGCGCGGCGCCGCCGAACAGATCCACGCCGACGTGTGCGCGCGGGCCGTCGATGACCGCGGACGGTTCGTCCAGGCCTACGGCAGCACGCAACTCGACGCGTCGCTCCTGCTGCTGCCACTTGTGCGGTTCTTACCAGCCGGCGACGAGCGGCTCCGCGCGACAGTGCGCGGCATCGCTGACGAGCTCGGCGTGGACGGGATGGTACGCCGGTACGAGACCGCGACCACCGACGACGGCTTCACCGACGACGAAGGCGCCTTCACCGCGTGTTCGTTCTGGCTCGTCTCCGCCCTAGTCGACATCGGCGAACTGGACCGGGCCTGCGCCCTCTGCCAACGCCTGCTCGACGCGGCATCCCCACTCGGCCTCTACGGCGAGGAACTCGAGCCCACCACCAGCCAGCAGCTGGGCAACTTCCCGCAAGCATTCACCCACCTGGCGCTGATCAATGCAGTCCTGCACGTGATCCGCGCAGAGCACGTGAAGGCCGCGTCAGCTGGAACGGATGATCGGCATGGGGAAGCTTCGCATGTTCGACAATGACGAGCCAGAGATGCTCGCCCCGATCGAGTGCCTACACCTACTTGAGCAAACCTCTATCGGGCATCTTGCCTTCACTCACCAGGCACTCCCCGCACTGGCACCGGTGAACTTCGTCGTCGACGGCGCGGTCCTCGTCGCCACCACCGCCGATTCCCGGCTCGCCGTCGCCGCCCACGACGCCGTGGTGGGGTTCGAGGCCGACGACATCGACCGCGACGGCCGGTGCGGCTGGAGCGTTACCGCGGTCGGCCACGCCGAGGCTGTGACCGACACGGACGAGGTAGCCGCGCTCTCCGCGCTGCCCCTGCCCGCCTGGACACCCAACGAACGCGCACAATTCATCCGGGTTCGGCTCACCATGATCGAAGGCCAGCGTGTCAAGGCCCGGCGGGAGCTCGCCGCTGGGGCACATGATGTGCACTCCATTCCGTGCGGCGGCCCCTGCCGAGGATCCCGAGCCTTAGGTCGAGCTCCCCGGCTAGGGGGCGCGGACGAGTGTGAAGGTTGCACCAGCGATCCCGATGACGGCGATCACGAGGAAGGCAGAGCCGTAGCCACCTGTCACCGTGGCGATGGCGGCCCCCGCCCACGAAGCGAGGGCGACGCTCACGGTAATCGGGGCGGACAGGATGCCGGTGAGGCGGCCGTAGTGGGCGGTGCCCCAGTGGTCGCTGACCGCTGTCGCCTGGGCCAGGGTGAGCAGCCCACGGGCCATGCCGGCGCCGATCGCCGCCGGGATCAGCAAGGTTGCGGGGGTCAGAAAGCCCAGTAGGGCGATGGTGAGCGCGGTCGCGGTCAGGATGAGCACGGTCCGCGTACGCACGTTGAGATGTCGGGACAGGTGCGGGTAGGCGAGCGTCCTGCGACCTGGCCAGCACCGCCCAGTCCGAGAGCAAGCGCGGCGGTGCCGGTGTCGAGCCCGCGCTCCAGAAGGAGCGGGACGAGACTGATCACCGCGGCGAACGCGGCGAACGAGGCCAGGCTCAAGCCTGTTGTGATCGCAACGAAAGGCAGGCTGCGGACGATCGCGGCCGGTGTATTCGTTGCCTGCGCATCTGCTCGCGTCAGAGCAGGCGCCGGCAGGGCCGGCCATGGCGCACGCAGGCCCCACCAATGGGCGGGAATCGTGACGACGGCCAGAACCGCCGCCAGGATCAGGAAGGTGTTCCGCCAACCCCATTCCTGCAGGAGGCGGGCGGTTGTGGGGGCGAAGACCGTGCTGGCAAGTCCGGCGGCGAGCGTCAGCCAGGTGAGTGCCCGCACCCGGTGTTCGCCGTACCAGCGGGTCAGCGCGGTGAACGCCGGCGGGTAGAAAACCGCTCCCATCGCCACGCCCGCCAGCAACCAGGCGACGATGAACAAAGGCAACGACGGCGCGAGAGCGATCATCACCGTGGCTAGCACCGCCAGCGCCGACCCCGCGGTCATGACCAGGCGTGGGCCGTGATGGTCCAACCAGCGGCCGACCGGAATACCAACCAGGGCGGCGATCAGCTGTGCTGCAGAGAAGCCGGCGGTGATCGAGATCGTCGACCAGCCGGTCGTCGCGCTGATCTGGGTGGCCATGACCGGAAAGGCGTAGTACAAGACGCCGTAGCTGGTCGTCTCGGTGAGGCACAAGGCGATGAGGGCGCTGCGCAGCCCGGCCCGGCTGAGCGATGCCTGGCCGGGTCGGGAGATGGCCAATGTCACAGACCTATCACCGTGGCGGCGTCGCGTACGTGTGCGGCCAGCGCCGCGACCACGTGCGTAGCGTCACGGTAGGCCCCGCGGAGGGTGTTGGAGGAGAATGACCGTTGAAACTCCAGCCCCACATAAGCCAACCCGGGGCAGGTGGTGGAGATCCCACCGACGTGCATGGGCATCCCGTCGACGTCGAGGGCGCCCAGCGGCCGCAGGTAGTCCAAACTTGGCCGATATCCGGTCGCAAAGATCACCGCATCGACGTGCTCCCGTGACGCGTCGGACCAAACCACGCTGTCGGTGTCGAATGCGGCGAACATCGGGCGACGGTCCAGTACGCCGGTCTCCAGGGCCTGCCTGTAGAGGCCGGTGTCCAACACAAATGTCGCCGTGAGGACGGGGCTGAGCCAACTGAGTGGCAGGTCGTCGAATAGTACCCGTGGGTGTGGGCTGCGGCTCAGGTGCTGGCGGCGGAAGTGCTGGGGATGATCTCGTGTCACGACGACAAAGGTTCACCGAACTCCGCATGTGGGCGACGGGGAGCGCGCTGCGGCGACCTGGCCAACACCAGCTGGAGCGCGGGCTAGCGGCCTGCGCTCGAGCATTCTTAGGCGGCGCCGGCCCCTGATGGTGCGCACAGCGATCGATGTCCTCGACCACCCGGGCGGGATCAATGCCAAGCTCGAACGCCTCAGCCTGACGCAGGCCCGGCAGGCCACCAACATCTGGCTACGCGTGTCAGGTTAGGCCCTGTGAGGAGATGATCAGGGCGCTGTCGAAGAGGCGGTCAGCCCGGTCCATGCGTTCGGAATCTGGATTGACAGACGACGTCGCGAACCGTTCGGATTGGCGTCGACCGCCCCAGTTTCGGGAAGGTTCCTATGTGCGCTGGCAAGATGCATGCCGACGAGATCGACATCGATGCCGATCTCGTCCGCAGGTTGCTCGCCGCGCGGTTCCCGCAGTGGGCGGATCTTCCGATCCAACACGTCCCTTCGAGCGGGACCGTCAACGTGTTGTACCGGCTCGGCGACGACATGGCGGTGCGGCTCCCGCGGATGGCAGGGTTCTTCGACGATGTGGAGAAGGAGTACGAGTGGCTGCCGCGGCTCGCTCCGCTCCTTCCGTTCGCGATTCCTGTCCCGCTTGGGCGAGGTACGCCTGTCGAGGGTTATCCCTGCCTGTGGTCGGTCTACCGCTGGCTCGAAGGGGAGAATCCCACGGCTGGCCGGCTCGCAGAGCCCGCCTTACTGGCGAAGGACTTGGCGGAATTCGTCAGCGCTGTACGACGAGTTGATCTCCCGGGCGGTCCGCCTGCCTACCGTGGTGGACCGCTGTCGACGCTCGACGCACCGACCCGTGCCGCGATCGACGAGCTGAACGCTATGGGCGGGATGATCGACGTCCAGGCCGTGACCGCGGCGTGGGATGCATCCCTGCACGCTCTTGCGTGGGCCGGTCCGCCCGCCTGGGTCCATGCCGACCTCATGCCCGGGAATCTCCTGACCGTCGGCGGTCGGCTCAGTGCCGTGATCGACTTCGGGACCGTGGGTGTCGGCGATCCTGCCTGCGACCACATCGTCGCGTGGAACCTGCTGCCCGCCGGCGTACGCAACGACTTCCGTACCTCCTTGCAGGTCGACGACGCGACCTGGATCCGTGGTCGCGGCCGGGCCCTGTCCATCGCCCTCATCGCCCTGCCGTACTACAAGGACACCAACCGGGCGATGGCGGACAACGCGCAGCACGTGATCCGTGAGGTCCTCGCCGACCACCAGAGGTGATGCTGCGGCGTGCCTGGCGGCGGACGGGCTCTCCGCGCGTACACAGCCTCTGCGGTCTGGTGCCTCCGGCAACCACTCGCCGATGAGCAACGGCATAAAGCCGGCCGACTGCTGCTAGCAGGTGAGGGTAGGCCGCTGGTTGATCGTCGTCCCTGACATGTACGGGTCCGCGCGGCTGCCGTCGGACACTTTCGCCGTTGCGTCAGGGGCGTCGCTTGGCCAGCGGCCTACCCTCCTGCTACTGAGAAATGACCTCTGAGCTCATTGGAGCTCGGCCGTCGCTCTTGTGGCGCGGTTCTGCCGGCGGCATGCTCGTTTCCATGTTCTGCTCGCGCGGTGCGGCGCGTTGACGAGTCTTCGGGATTCGTGAAGCTCAATCGTCTGGCTCGACCATTCTGCCGGTGGGGTGAAGACGAGGAGTCGTGGGTTGAACCTGGCTGTCGTACGGGATCTGCGCGAGGTTCGGGCGCTGGCGACGTTCCTGGACCTTGTACTGGCGCGACCGCAATCTTCGCTTCCACATCTACGACCTACTGGCCCTCGCGCGCAGAGTCGAACATCTCCTTACCGAGATAGACCGCGACCCCATCTGGATCTTCTGGGGCTGACGCTCACCACACTGCAGGACGGAGCAGATCGCGCGTTGAACGGGAAGTGGGTCTGTCAACGGACACTCAGTTCTCCCCGCTGGCGGCCAGCTGATCTCCCCGCTGGTGGCCAGGGTTTCTCCCCAACGGCGGCCAGTTAGTTCCCCGCCGTGGGTTGGTGCGCGTCAGGGCAAGGCCTTCACCCCCTTGCCGGAGGTCGCTTGGGCGAGTCGGAAGCTGTCGCCGTCGGTGACGACGATGTGAGCGTGATGTAGGAGCCGGTCGACGGTGGCAGTGGCGAGGGTCTTGGGCATGATCTCGTCGAATCCTGAGGGGTGCAGGTTGGAGCTGACGGCGAGTGCGCGGCGTTCGTAGGCGGTATCGACAAGGCGGTAGAAGCCTTCGGCGGCGTCCGGGCTGACCGGCAACAGCCCGATGTCGTCGATCAGGATCAAGTCGGCGCGGATCAGTCGGGTGAGTGCGGGGGCGATGGAGTCGTCGACGCGGTGTCGGCGGATGAGGGCGCCGAGGTCTTCGATGGTGAACCAGGCGACGGTCATGCCCGCTTCGACGGCGGCCTGGCCCAGCGCTTCGCAGAAGTGGCTCTTGCCGGTGCCGGACGGGCCGCAGATGCAGAGATTCTCCTTGCGGGTAACCCACTCCAGCGTCTTGAGGGCGTCCTGGGTGGGACGTGGGATGGACGAGGACTGCTCGTCCCAGTCACCGAAGGTCTTCCCGGCGGGGAACCCAGCTCGCTTGCGACGGGTGCGTAGGTTCGTCGCGTCGCGTCCGGCGGCTTCCTCGGCCAGCAGCACCCGGACTACCTCGGCTGGGTCCCAGCGTTGGGCCTTGGCGGTGGGGACCAGATCGGTCAGGGCGCGCCGCAGGTGCGGCAGCCTCAACCGACGAGCCAGGTCGATCGCCTCGTTCAGGGGATCACCGGTCGAGCGGGCGACGGTGCGCAACCCGGCGGCCATCATCGCTCACCCGCCTCGGCGCGGTCGGTGGCGGTGATGCCGAAGTTCGACCATGCCGCCGTGCCTGGTTGCAGGCTGTGGTGTTCGCCGGCCCTGCTGGGTGCGCCATCGTCATGGCCGGTCTGGTAGGTGAGGATGCGGATCAGATCGTTCTCGGCGAACCGGCCAGCGATCGCTGCGGTGCCGAGCGCCTTGTCGACGTCGCTGGTGGGGTGGAGCTTGGCCAGCGCGACGGCTTCGGCCATCTTGGGTCGGATCCGTCGTGTCCCGGCCGCGGCGGCCTCGGTCAGCCACGCGGCCGCCCCGGGCCCGAGGGCGAGGAAGGCTGCCTCGTCGGGAGAGGTGGCCCGCGGGGTGCGCACGCCGTGATGGTCGTCCCGTGGCGGGTAGTGCTCGTCGCAGATGGACGGGGTGCCGGGGACCGAACGCTGGTGCCGGGCGACCTCGGTCGCGCCATCGTCGCCGATGGCGGTGACGATCAGCTCATCACCGGCGAACCTTGCCCACACGCGGGTGTCGACCAACTCGTGCGGCACTGAGTACCGCACACCCTCGACCGAGATCGTGCCGTCCCAGCAGACTCGGCGCGTGGTGCCGAACGCGACCGTGAACGCTGTTCCAGGCAGCCGATGCAGCCGTGTTCGTTCCTCGGCCAACGCCTCGACTGGGCGGCGGCGGGTCTCGCGGTGTTCACGGTCGTTGACGTGTTCGCAGAAGGCTCGGCATGCCGCCTCGAGCTGGCCGAAGGTGCGGAACTCGCCCACCAGGTTGGCCTCGGTGGGCACCAGGTCGGCCTTGGCAATGCGCACCGTGGCTTCCGAACCGCCCTTGGACTGTGGGTCTGCCGGGACACAGGTACGGATCGTCATCCCGTAATGCCGGCCCACCTCGACAATCTCAGGGTTGCGGACGGCGATCGTGGCGACATGGTCGATCGAGACGGTTCGCTCGTTGTCAGTCAACGCATACGTCGGCACCCCACCCAGCCTGCGCAGCGTTGCGTCCAGGCAGGACACGATGGTCGGCAACGTCTTGTCCCACACCGGAATCACCACCCGGAACCGTGACCACGCCAGCCACGCGCACCACAGCTGGGTCTGCCGATCCCGGATCCGCGGCCCGCTACCCCAGTCCCACTGCAGCCACAGCCCCGGCTCAGCAATCCACGGCCGGAACACCCGACGCCGCCCGGCCCGGAACCGGTCCTTGGCCTCGGCCACCGCCCGGCGCGTGGTGCGTTCACCACCGCCGAAGCCCATCGCCGCGATCCGCCGATGCACCACATCGGCGCGCACCTTGCCGTTCGAGCGGACCACCAACTCCTCGACCTTCTCCAGGTACTCATCGATCGGACGGACTCGATGCCCTCGAGCTACCACCGACTGCCCGGACGCCCGCAGCTGCACATACCTCGCCACCGTGTGGTGGTCACACCCGGCCAGCTCAGCCGCAGCCCGGTAACTCCCGGTGAGGTCGAACGCCTCAAGGATCTCCATGATCTCCCTACTCGTCTTCACCGACCGAACTTGATCAGCCGGCACCCAAGCAACGATCACCGGGGAGATATCTGGCCACCACTGGGGAGATCCATGGCCGCCAGCGGGGCAACATCTGGCCGCCTACGGGGATTCTTCACTGGCCGCGGACATGGGTCGTGGTCCAGTGGCGGAGCGCGGTGTAGAGCTTGGCGTACTGGCCATTGGCGTAGGCGTCCGGCGTGACCCACCAGCTCACGTCGACATCGTGGTCTAGCAGTTCCTCGGTGAGAAGCTTTCGCCGGCCGAGCGGGGTAGAGGTAGCAGCAGCCCAGGTACTGTTCGTCGGCGTACACGGCGTAGGTGAACGAGTCATGTTCCCGGAACTCCCATTCATGCCAGACGTGGTCGACGTAGTTGAAGTCCACCGTCACGGGCTCGCCGGCCACGCCTGGGACATGCGCAGTGCGCAGGGCCTCGGTCTGCGCACCGCCTACGTGTTGAGCGACGCTCTGGATGAGGTCGTGGAAGGTCCTTGGGGACATTCGCGGTGAGGATGCGCGGTTGGCACGGTGGATGTCGCCGTGTGCGACAGCTGGTATGTCCGGGTCTTTCCTCGACGTGCAACCGGTCGGTCATCAGGCTGACGCGCCGGTGTCGCCGGTTGCGTTCGGCCGCTGCGGCGGTCAGGCTGCAACACCAGCTGCCCCTTCTCGCCGGCTCGGGCGCTCGGCAAGGATGAGTGGATGCGAGGTGCTGCAGGTCGTGATCGTGGTGCTGGACGAGGCCACTGCCGACGAGGCGTTGGCCGACGCGTCGCTGGCATGTGGTGGCTGCGGTGGGCGCTTGCGGCCCTGGGGTTACGCGCGCACCCGCACGATCCGCGGTCGCGGAGGCACACGCCAGACGGTGCGGCCGCGACGAGCCCGCTGCACGACGTGTCGAGCCACCCACGTGCTGTTGCCAGCCGGCGGCCTGCCACGGCGGACCGACACGATCGAGGTGGTCGGCGCCGCCCTGCTTGCTTACGTGGCAGGGAAGGGGCATCGGGCGATTGCTGCCGAACTCGCGGTGCCCGCCGCGACGGTCCGCGGCTGGATCCGGCGCGCTGCCGCCCGAGCCGAGTGGCTGCGGGTCGAAGCCACCCTCCTGGCCCACGCTGTCGACGCCGAGCCCGCCCCGTCGCTGCCGACGGGTAGCGCCCTCGGTGACGCCCTCGCTGCGCTCGGCGCGGCGAAAGCCGCCGTCACCCGCCGACTCGGCCCGATCGCCCCGCCATGGCATCTGGCCACCACCATCACCGGCGGACGGCTCCTCGCCCCGCTGCCCACCGGCTGACCGACCGGCCACGGCATATCCCTGCCCGGCATGCGGCGACACCACGAGGATGGACCGACAAGGTGACGATCATTCCTGCTCACCGCCGGTGTCGTTTCAGCCGTACACGTCCTCACCAACAGTGTCGCCGTCGTCCTCAACAAGAGCGTCGGGCAACACTACGTCGGCCCCGTCGGCGACCCACCCACCTCCTCGGACCGGTTCGACCTGCACGCCGACGATCTCGCCGGCACTTCCCACACTCGGCGTGTCAGGCCAGACCAGATCCATGGTTAGACGGACAGTCCCTGGCGCTGAGTCTTCAGCGGTAAGTGGCGTCGGGCAGCGTTCGTCGATCGGGCGTGTTTGTGGTCGGTTCACGCGGGTCGGGTCGGGCACAACTCGAGGCTGTGGTGTTACTGTCTGAGTGATTCCACGCGGGTGCTCGCGGCAGCGGGCTGAGAGGGAGCTGACGCCGCTCCGACCGTTGAACCTGATCCGGGTAATGCCGGCGAAGGAAGTGAGGAGCAGTCGTGCTACCCCGTTTTCACTGGCTCGTCGATTCACAGTCTGTGCAGGGCGAGCCACTTGGCCAGGTGGTCGCCGCAGGTGTGGACGCAGTGCAGGTCCGCGCGAAGAACCTCACCGATCGCGAGTTGGTGGAACTGACCGTCGAGGTCGTCACCATTGTCGATGGGCGCGCGGGTGATCGTCAACGACCGGCTCGAAATCGCGCTGGCGGCGAGCGCCGACGGTGTGCACCTCGGCCGGGACGACTTGCCGGTCCACCATGCCCGCCGGCTCGTGCAGTTCTCGTCGGCGGTCACGGTCGCGGCGTGCGTAGACGCCGGGCTTCGTGCGGTGATCCTGCGCAAACTCGACCTGGACGACAGCGAGCGCACGGTGATGACGCCGCAGATCAGGCACCGCACCGGCGCAGACGGTGTGCTCCTCATCGCCAAACGCCTTCCGTGCACCCACGGGCAGCACCTGTCGGCGACGCAACGGACCTTGACGCACGACCTGTGCCATTCCACGGACGTTCCTGCCACGACGGTGGGCAGGTACGCCGTGCGGTGGAGGGCGCTGCGGCGTACGTGACGGCCTCACCTGCCGCGGCCACGCCTTCCAAGCCCGGTTACGGGCCGCCCCTGGGCGAGCCCGGTCTGCGCCACCTCGCCAAGGCGTCCGCCGGCACTCACGGTGCTCGCCCTCGGCGGCGTGCAGCGGAGCAAGCGCCGAGAGAGGGGTTGTCGGATCATGCAGGATCGGTGGAGATCGGTTTCGGTGGTCTCGACCAAGTGGAATGGTGACTTCCATCGGAGGACGCCATCGTTGGAGCTTGGGTCTGACGCCACAGGCACGTGGCTGTGGATTCCGCAGGGCACCGTTGCGGAAACCCCCTCTGGTCCGTACAACGCCCTCCCTGGCCTCCGTCTGATCCCTGTCGGCCAGATGTGGTCGGCCTACTTCGTGCCGTCGTCTCCGGTCGGTCGGCGGCCCGCGAGTGTGTATGTCGACATCAGCACCCCGATCCGGCGGAACGGTGAATTGTTCGAGTTTGTTGATCTGGATCTAGATCTGGAGCAGGTCGAGACGGGACCGGTCAAGGTGTTGGACCGTGAAGAGTTCTTGGAGCGGTCGCAGGCATGGTCCTACCCGACAAAGCTGGTCACTGCCGCGGAGGAAACCTGCGCCTCGGTTGAAGCCGCACTGTCTGATGGCAGCTCACCGTTCGACGGGACCTATGTCTCTTGGTGGCTACTGGTCAGCTGACAGGGCGGTAGCGCTGCAAACGGGATGCCCGCGCCGTCAATGGCAGGTATGGGAGGGTGCAGCATGCAACTCACTGGCGATGGGCATGTCCACAGCGAGTGATCCTTCGACACCGGCAGCCCGAACTCGGCATCAGCACGACGAGGCCAAGCGTTACGCCAACGAGTCCTACCGAGCCGCGAAGCGCCTGCCGTCGTCACTGACCGACGACGTCGCGAGTACGCGCACCACTGTCGGCGGAGTCCCCCTCCCCGGCTACTTCCACGAGGGCGTCATCCGCGCACGCCTCGGCGGGTTGCTCGAAACCTGACCCGCGAGCTTTGCGCCAGCCACCCACCGAATCCACCTCAGCTAACCCTCTCGCGCGCCTGCCCCGGCCCGGCATGTACCGGCACCGGACCCGCGAAGCGGACCAGCGGTTTTCAAGATCGGTAATGACTGTGGCCCTGACCTGCGCTTTCATTCGCGACCTGGGCGCCGGCCGAGCGCATTCCCCGCGCGGGACGGCTGGGCCGCAGCTGGCGGGCCACCGCGCCCATCCGCTGACTCATGCCAGCCACGGCAGGTGCGAGTAGCGCAAGCGCCCACAAGTGCTCGCACCCTTAACACGTGGCCCAAACCGGCCAAGGCATGGCGGTCCTTCGATCCGCGCCAAGGACGTCTCAGGACGTCCCTGCGAACGCAGGACGTCTGTCCACGTCCATTCAGGGAGTGGGAACGTCATCTGCCTGTCGAGTTCAACGCCTCATGCGGCTCAACACCCGTGCCCGAACAGCCGCCGCCGACTACTCCCCCAAACTTGGCGACCGGTGGCATCACGTCGAAATGCGCTGTCCGCGCCGACGGGCGCGGCGATACGCTGCCGATTCGCTCCGGCCCAGCCCGCTCCACCGACGCATCTCTTGCCCCCACGACGAAATGACGCGCTCATGAGACTGCCCGAGGACCACAGTCGATTTCTGGAGAGCTTGCTCCAACAGATCCAGAAGGACGAGAGGTTCATCGGGCTGGCGGCCGGCGGATCACTGCTGTCGGACGAGGTGGACGAGTTCTCCGACCTCGACCTGATCCCTGTCGTGGATCCCGCCCACCATGCGTCCGTGATGGAGCAGCGCCTGGACCTCACCGCGTCCTGGGGGCGGCAGCTCACCGCGTTCACCGGTGAGCACGTCGGTGAGCCGCGCCTGGTGATCTGCCTGTACGAAGACCCGCTGCTCCACGTCGACTTCAAGTTCGTCACACCCGACGACCTCGAGAAGCGGATCGAGGACCCGGTTGTCCTGTGGGAGAGAACCACGGAGCTCACCGACGCCATCGGTCGAACTGAGAGCCACCACCCGATGCCCGACCCGCAGTGGATCGAGGACCGCTTCTGGTGCTGGGTCCACTACATCGCGGCCAAGCTTGGTCGTGGCGAACTCTTCGATGTCCTCGATGCGCTCAGCTTCCTCAGGGCGCGGGTGCTCGGCCCGCTGGCGCTGGTGTCGGCGGGCCACCTGCCCCGCGGCGTCCGGCGGCTGGAGACGCGGGTTCCCACCTTCGCCGAACGCCTCCAGGGCACCGTCGCCGGTTACGACCTCAAGGAGTGCGGAGAGGCCGTCCGCTCCTGCGTCACCCTCTACCGCGAACTCCGCGACCGGCTCGCCCCGGCCGACTTCACCCGTAGGAGCGAGGCCGAGCGGGTCAGCCTCGCCTACCTCGACGAGGTCCTGAGCCGAGAAGCCCACCCGACGTCGGGCTGATTCCGGGCTAGCCGACCGCCTGGGCCAACGGCCGCGCCGGCCTGCCCTCACTTCGCCGGTGTCTTCACCGTGTCCGCGTGACCGTGACGTCAGCAGTAGCTCTGCCATTTTCGCAAGCTCGCGGCAGTGCGTGGCACCGCGCTTTCTTAGCTGCGCCCACACTTCGCCGCGGCCTCGCAGGTCGGTCAGCACCCGGTGGATGGTGGTCCGACTGCCCAACCCGCGCTGGTACAGCTCGGCCGCGGTGAACGGCCGGTCGGTGCGTTTCACGAACGCCACGACACGGTCCGGAGGTCTTGTGCCCTGGTACCAGTTGGCCATGGGGTTGGCGTTGAGGATGGCGCGGCCCCACCCGCCCACCAGTCGAGCTCGCTGGCTGAGTCCCAGGTGCACCGTGGCCACCGGCGGTGGGTCTGGTGACGCCGAAGTTCGGCTCCCCGGGCGCGTCTGTAACGTCCGGGGAGCCGATGTCCTTCGGTTACGCCCTAGGCGCCAGCTGCAACCTGCTGGGAATGGACGATATCGACGCGCCGAGTCCCTCGATGTCCCCCATCATGCGCGCAATGTGGGCCTCGGCACGGCCGATTTCCTTCGCTCTCTTGGACCACAACCGCTCGTGGGCGGCGCGCTCGGCATCGAGCTGGTCGTGCATGTTGGTCATCGATTCCACCGCGGCCTTGACATGCTCGCTGAAGCGGGCGCTGGTGATGTAGTCATAGACCTCACCTTGGAGATCGGTCTTGCCGGCGATCCTGGCCTGTTGCTGGGCAAGCGCGACGAGGCCTTCGCGGAGTACGAGCGCCAGCAGGGGCGCGCTGGCAAGATCGGTGATCCACACATCGTCCCGCCGATCGATGCGCGCCGCCCCGGGGGGAAGGCACGCAGTAAGGATGACGGCCGCGCTGGCCCCGCACCGGCACGGCCAGCCAGGCGTCGTCCCACTTCTTGGCCCGCTTGGACTCCACAGGATGGCACCGCACCGCAAGGACCGATCCCGTATGGTCTGCAGGACATCGGCGCCCCGCGTTCCTCGAGGTATCTGGGCCAGTTCGTCGGTGGGGAACTCGCTGGCGAGATCCTGCTCGAGCGCATCCTCCTGCGCGGTCCCCTGCAGTTCCTCTGAACCCTGTACGGCCCGCCGCTGCGCCTCCTCGAGGCTTGCAGACAGCCGCTGCAGTTGCTTGTCCTTCTCAGCCAGTTGGAGGGTGTTCCGTGTGCTCTCAGGTGACTACAGCGCGGTGAGGAACCGATGAAGGACGCACAATCTCGCACCACGAAACGGCCATAACGGACACGTCGATCCGCGTCCAGGGACGATTCGTGTCCTCTGACCTAGGCTTTTGAGTGAGCCGCCTGTGGTGTGCTGGCTCAGGACATCGGAATGGGGTGTCTCACGACATCGGAATAGGAATGTCTCGGGTCATCGGCATGGCGGGTCCGGTGCCGCTGGCCGGTTGGCAGAGGCTGCCCGGTGTCGAAACGTCGTCTTGTCATCACCGCCGTCCTCGCCGGCGCATCACAGTCCGAGACCGCCCGCACCTACGGTGTCTCCCAGGGCTGGATCAGTCGTCTCATGGCCCGCTACCGCGCAGCGGGCGAGGCCGCGTTCGAGCCGGATTCGCGGACACCAAGGACCAGCCCCGCCGCGGCCGCCGAGGAGACCGTCCAACTCGTCCTCGAACTACGCAAGAAGCTCGCCGAGCAGGGTCTGGACGCCGGCGCAGACACCATCGGCTGGCACCTGACCCACCACCACCAGATCACGGTGTCGCGGGCCACGATCAACCGGATCCTGGTCCGCCACGGCACCCTCACCCCCGACCCGTCCAAACGGCCGAAGTCGTCATACATCCGCTTCGCCGCCGAGCAGCCCAACGAGTGCTGGCAGTCCGACTTCACGCACTACCGGCTCAGCAACCCCGACGGCACACCCGGCGCGGATGTGGAGATCTTGTCCTGGCTCGACGACCACGCCCGCTATGCCCTCAGTGTGACGGCCCACCCCCGCATCACCGGCCAGATCGTTGTGGATCTGGCACAAATTCCGTGACGCGTTACTGGCGGTGATGGTCGCTGTGTGGGGCTATGCGAGGAGGACTCGTTTGCGGAGTAGGTCGAATTTTGCGCGGCCGAACATTTGTCGTTTGATGAATTTGAGCTTGTTGACGGTGCCTTCAACTGCCCCGGAGTTGTAGGGCAACGTGAGCCCGTTGAGGACTGCGCGCATATCGCGGCGGATGCCAGCGGTAAACGACTTGAGGTCTGGCAAGTTGTCGTCGGTGTCGATGGCTGTCATCCAGTCGTGGAGCCGCTGGCCCCGCAGGCCCGTCATCATCTCAGCGAATTCGGCGACTCTTGCCGCGGTGGTGCACAGCGGTGTCGAGCGGGCCAGGATGGTGTCCAACTTGGTCTTGTCGGCAGGATCCAGATGGTCGGGGTGGGTCAGGATCCAGCGGGTTACCTCACGCACAGATGGTGGAGGAGGCGGCGGCGGTGTCGTGGTGTCTCGTAGCGGGTGCAGGTAGCGGCGGACAGTCTTGTCGGATCCGCGGAAGCCTTGCGCCTTGACCTCTTCGGTTAGCACCGCCGCGTTTTCGCACCCTTCAGCCAATCGGTTGTTCAGGTAGGCCTTGAACGGGTCCAGTTTGCTGGTGCGTTTGCCGGCCAGTGTGAGTACGTCGTCCGGAGTTGCCGCGCGGGCGAACTTGCGGACGGTCTTGCGGTCCAGCCCGAGGACCTGTGCGATGGCTGACACTGATCTTCCATGCCGGAGCTGGTCGTGTACGGCGGCGTGGCGTTCGATGGTGCGGGTGACGATCCTGGACATCGGCTGAGCAGTTCTGGGTGAAGCGACCGCCCGCCGGTCATCGGTGGGCTCAGAGTCGTGGTCGGGTTCGCTCAGGCTGGCCTTGTTGCGGGACCACTGTCTTCTCCACGTAGCTGGCGAGGTTGTTCCACAGGTGCCACCTGTCGGCGACCTGAATCGCATCTGGTGCGGCGGTGCGGGCTGCATCGGCGTAGCCGCCGGCACGGTCCCGGCAGATCACCTGAACGCCGGGATGTTCCCGCAGCCAGGCGGCGAAGGTGTCCGATTGGCTGTCTGGCAGCAGGTCAATCGGCGTGTTCGTGTCGAGGTTCATCAGCAGAGTGCCGTATACGCGGCCACGCCGGAACGCGAAGTCGTCGACGCCAAGGACGCTGATGAGGCCGGTTTCTGGGTCGGGTAGCGCTCGCACCATACGCAGCAGCGTGGTGCGGCTAACCGGTACGCCCAGGCTTCGGGCGAGCCGTGCACCCGCTCTGCCGGCGAGCGCGATTCCGATCGACTCCAACATGCTACGCAGCAACGGTGTTCGCCGAGCATGCGCCGAGGTCAGCCCGGGAACTTGTTCGACGAGGGTCGCGGCTGCACAGTCTTCGCCGCTGCAGAAGAACCGTCGTACCTGCAGCTTGATCACGACCGGTCCACCTGCGATCGCGGTGTCGGCGAGCCGGCGCCAGTAGCGGCTGTGCACCCGGGTGGAACCGGTGCGGCAGTGCGGACACAGCGCACGTCTACTTGAGGCGCGTGCGCAGATCACCAGTGCCGAGGTGAGATGTTCGACGCCGCGAACGACGACATCAGCAAGATGGGGCAGCAACCGCTGCAGCGAAAGGTACACTTGGCATTGCCCTTCTTGTTCAGGTGTTTCTTGGTCGAAACAGAACCTGCACAAGAAGGGCCTTTGCTGACCGGCGGACACGCACACGCGACAAAGTCAAATTTTGGTTATTACAAGAATTCCGAAGAACTGCTACGAGACCGCGAACTGGCCGGTCCGATAAACAGTCAGTCGCCGCCTCACGGAATTTGTGCCAGATCCTCGTTGTGGCTACCTTCGGTCAAACCGTTACCCAGTATGGGATTCCGGCGTCCACGCTGACCGACAACGGCATGGTCTTCGCCACCCGGCTATCCGGTGGCAAAGGCGGCCGCAACGCCTTCGAGACCGAACTCCGCGCCCTGGGCGTGATGCAGAAAAACTCCCGCCCCAACCACCCCACCACGTGTGGGAAGGTCGAGCGATTCCAGCAAACAATGAAGAAATGGCTGCGTGCACAGCCCGACCAACCGACCACCATCGCCGACCTCCAGGCACTCCTGGACGCGTTCGACATCACAGGGAGCCGCCTATGGGAATCGAACCCACGACCTACGCATTACGAGAACCCCCGCCGCCCTGCCCAGCCGTTCTACCTGCGACTTTGAAGTCACGCCGCCGATCAGAAGTCGACTCCGCGTGCATCATGTCACCGAAGGTCGCACCACAACCCGCACCATGAACGTGCCCGAACCGGGAGCTCGATCCATCCGGGCCGGTCCCACCAACGCGACCGTCACAGTCACCCTGCGAACTTCGGGTCATCGGTGAACTCGCCGTAGATCGCGGTGAACGTGTGGGTCGTGCCCGAGCGCAGCCGCTTGAGCGTGGCCCGGGCTTCCCCGCGTCGGTGATGAACTCCTTCGCGTCGTTGTCGTAGATGTAGATCCACCAGAAGTTGTTGTTGGCCGGTGGAGTCCAGGCGAGCGTGACGGTATTGCCGGAAACGCTCGCGACACAAACCTCCAGCGGCGGCTTCGACGAGTCGACGCTCGCGCCGGCGGCCTGGGCGCTGCCCAGCATCGCAGGTCCGGCCAAGAGTGCGGCGCCGGTGGTGAGGAGGAATCCTCTCCAGTCTCTCAAGGCGGTGACCTTCCTGACGGGGTGCGGTGTCCCCATCGTGATCGCGTCATAGTGGGGGCGCGTGCGCGGTGAGATACGCCCAGCATGTCGCCGCCGTTCAGCACTTGACCGCATGCGGAAGGTATTCGGTGATTTGAAATATCGGGATGGTGCGGCATTCCCCGGCATGCATGGCGAGCATGACGGCAGTCAAAGGCCTCCAGACCCTCGCAGACATCGGGAAATCCACCGCACCGCGCGATGACATCGGTCCGAGAAGGCGATCCCTGATCGACAACAACCCGCTCTAACGGCAACTGCTGTATCCGGGTTAGCCTTCCCCCGTCGGATCGGTTCGCGGCTCGTCTTGGAGCCTTTGGTTGGCCTCTCCTGCTCCACAGGTACGTTGCAAGGCGAAGTCCTCCACGACGGCCTTTCGTGGGCTTATCCGTGCGGTCCGTGACTGTGGAATGTGACCGGGACTGGAGACGATCATCTCCAGTGGGTTGTTCGAGGCCGCGATCCAATATGCGTAGCCGCCTCCGGCGTCGGTGAAGCGGGTGACGCCGCCCGATGTGTGGTCGATCCTGACGACTGCCGCCGCCAGTGGGCGCTCGTTCCCCTGGCAGTCGACGTCGGTCACTGTGCCGGTGATCTTGCCCCAGGTGCTGGGCGGGGTGGCGGTCACTGTCACGTCGACAGGGTTGACAGGGTACGGCGTGTCATGCCGGACACCGAGTCCGGCGTGGTAGGTGCCGGGCTGGTCCATCGAGCCGTCCAGTTGCACGGTTGCGCGGACCTGCTCACCTGGCTGCAGCGTGACGGAGTTCGGCGCGACCGACATCCAGGGCAGGTCGGTCGTGACAGCGCAGTCGCGGAAGTCGGGGTGCACTTCCGCGCTGGAAGTTGGCGCGGAGTCCAACCCGCCGATCTTGTAGAAGCCGCATGCGCCGCCCGCCCGGAATACGGTCTGGTTTGACGGCTCGATCTCGGTCCAGCGGTCGGCCGCCGGGTCGTAGGCCGCTCCCCGGTTGGTGATCTCGCTGGAGCCGTCGGTCACGCCGCCGGAGACAACGAATTGTCCGTTGGCCGCCGCGTACGTCATACCCCAGTCGTCGTAGGGCATGTCGGCGCGCCTGGACCAGCTGTTGGTGTCGGGGTTGTACTCGTATGTGGATGCGCTGCCGTTGTTGAAGTCGCCAGGGCGGGCGCCGCCAGCGCAGTAGAGCCGACTTTCCAGCCCGGCGCAGCCGAGCCACGAGATCGTCTCCGGGTAGTTGGCCAGGGTCTCCCAGCTGTCGGTGCGGATGTCGTAGCGCCACACGTTGTTCGACGGTGTACAGGAGAGGAAGGCGGAGCATCCACCGACCACGTAGATCTTGCCGTCGACAGCCGCGGCACCGGGTGCGGCGCGGCTTCCGGGCATCGGAGTGAGCTCTCGGTAGGTGTCGCTGCCGCGGTCGTAAACGAACACAGTCCGGTTCGTCTTCGCGTCGCCGCTCCAACCGCCGAGGATGTAGATCAGCCCGTTGTGCTCCACCACCTCGGGCTTCATCCGGTCTCCCGGCATGGACGCGATCGGTTCCCATTGCCCCACTGTCGGATCGAACCTGTACGCGTTGGCGAGCGAAGCGGATCCGTTGGTCCCGCCGAACGAGTACACCACGTCCTCGACCACGGTCGCGCTGTTGTCCAGGATGCGCTGCGGGTAGTTGGGCAGCGCCTTCCACGGAGCAGCGGCCGGTTGGGCCTGTGCCGGCGAATCCGCATGTGCCCGTGAATCCGCCAGCTGGTCCCCAGACAGGATCGGCGCCGTCGTGAACTGCCCTTCGATGTTGCGCACCTGCACCGGCTGCTGCTCCACGCCAAGACTCTTGAACGTGCCGCGGCGTTCGGTCAGCTCCACCTTCGCCGGCGCGGTGCCGGTGTTGGTGATGGTGAACGACCGCTCCTGCTGGAACTGACCAATCTGCACCTGTGCGTCCAACGCGCTCGGGCTGAACTCGAGCTGTCCGGCGGGCAGGGCGAGATCGGCCTGGTTCGCTGCGTCCGGTCGCACGTCGACCGTCTTCGTGGCGTCGGCGTAGTTGCGTGTGGAGGCGCGGAACGTCTTGCTGCCGGTCTGGGGTGAGAAGCGCCAGAAGAATCCCTGACCGTGCGCCGGGTCGCCCTCGATGCTGGACGTACGGACGACCTCCGACGGGTCGTCGACGTCGGTCACCGTGGCCCGCCCGATCCCGACACCTGTGTTGGCGTCGGTGACGTTGCCGACCACCAGCCCACCAGGGGCCGGGCTGCACTCGATCGAGGTGTCCGTGGTGGCCCATTCGAGGGCGTTGAGGAACACCTGGGTTGCGTCGGGTGTCCAGTTGGGTGGTCCGCCGGATTCGAAGAACCAGCCGCCGCCGTGCATGGACAGCAGGACGTGGCGGTTGTTCGCGCGCTGTTGCACACCGATGCCCTGTCCCAGATCGCCAGTGTCGGATCTGCCGGCGTTGGCAATGACCGTCCGACCATCGCCCTGGTAGCCGTCGAACCAGGCGTGGTTCTTCCAGGTGCTGGTCTCGTCGAAGACGATCTCGTCCCCGACCTCGAATCCGTCAAGAACCGGGTGTTTCTGGGTGACCTTGTAGTAGAGGTGGGGGATGTCCTGGCTGCTGTCGAAGTGACGCGAGCTGGGGTTGCCGAGGCGTTGCCGCAGCAACTCGACTCCGGTGGGAACGTCGCTTGACTGGTCCGGCTGATCGAGCCACACGACACCGGTGCCGGCGGCGTCGGTCTCGTCCAGGAACTGGCGGAACCGCTGGTCACCAGGGTCGCCCGGGACATTGGCGACGATCACGTCGTAGTCCGCGGGGTCGTGGTCGGAGAAGATGTGGTATTCGAACTCGTCGTTGGGTATTCCGCGGCCGTCCAGGAACTGGAGGATCTGCCCACCGAAGTCGCCCCACACTCCGACCCGCGCGCTGGTATACCCCGGCGCCGTCTCGCAGTTGTTGACGGTCAGCTCGAGGTTCTTCGTGATGTCGCCGGAGCCGACATCTACCGTGTTGCTCAGCGTGCCGTAGCCGGGGTACTGGGATTCGACTACGAGCGTGTGGGTGCTGTCAGCCGGCAGCTGGATGTTGTAACGACCCGTCACCGGATCGGTGAACGTGCTCCTCGGGGTGCCCTGCGCGCTGACCTTCGCGTACATCGGCCACCCGTGGCCAGAGCCGTCGGTGACCTGACCGCTGACCGTGAGACTCGGGGCGGACTCGAGCGCGAAGTCGTGAGTGGCGATCTGGTTGGCGGCAATGCTCACCTGGGCGGTCTGGTCGGCGTACGCGAACGCCCCGGCCGTCAATGTGTAGTCGCCGGCGGCCAGCGTGATCGAGTAGGTCCCATCATCGCGGGTGCTGAGTTCGCGGTTCACCACGCCGGCGATGGTGACGGTGGCACCGCCGATCGGTTCACCGCTGCCAGCGTCGGTCACCGTGCCGGCGAGCGTACCCGTCGGCCCGCGCGGAGACCGTTCGACCGCGGCGAAAGCGTCCAGACGCCCCTGTCCGTACATGTTGTTGTTCTCCGGCGTGCCACCACAGGTGAGATCCGGAGTGTCGATCGCGGTGCTGTCCAGGAGCTGCCGTGTCGTGGCGACGTCGCGCTCGAGCGCGTTCGCCGCGGACCACATCAACGCCACGGTGCCCGCCACATGGGGCGAAGCCATCGACGTCCCACTGATCGTGCTGTAGCTCCCGTCGTTCCACGCCGACCGTACGTCAACGCCTGGCGCGGCGATGTTCGGCTTGATCAGGTCACTGTCGAACGCCGTGGGACCACGGCTGGAGAACGACGCCAGGTTGTTGTCGATGTCGATCGCACCGGCCGCATAGGTTTCGGGCAGGTTGCCCGGGTTGCCAGACGAACCACAGGCTGCCCCGCTGTTGCCGTTGGAGAACTGTGGAAAGATTCCCGCTGCGCCCCAGGCCTGCACTGTCGGCTGGAACCACGGGTCGGAGTCCGCGTCACCGCCCCACGAGTTGTTCACGATGTGGGGCCGGCGAGCCGGGTCTGGGTTGTTGCCCTCCAGGTCGGTTGGCGCGAGCATGAACTGCCCGGACGATAGCAACGCGGCTTGCGTGCAGTTGTCGCCCTCACATCCCTTGGCGGTCATCCACTTAGCGCCCGGCGCGACGCCGACCTGGTTTCCGGCACCGTCGTCACCGACCATGGTGCCCATGGTGTGCGTGCCATGGCCGGCGTTGTCACATGGCTCGAGCGACGGGCTGCCGCAAACTCTCGAGGGATCCCACCAGTTGTAGTTGTGGTCGAAGCTGCCACCGCCCCGGTTGCCTCGATACTGGTTGACAAGGACATGGTGGGTGAACAGCACACCGGTGTCGATGCTGCCGACCACGATGCCCTCGCCACGGTCACCGAACTCGTCCCACACACGCGGGGCGTTGACCCGATCCACGCCCCACTCGACGGCAGCGACACTCGGTGGGTCTTCCTCGGCTGGAATTGGCTTGGGAACCTTGTAGGTCCGGTCGGCGGTGATCTGCTCGACCTCGGGCCGAGCCGCGATCCGTCGCAGCAGCTTCGCGTCGCCGGTCACCTTGATCGTGTTGGCGATCCAGTACGGCTGAAACTTGACACCCTCGTCCTTCAGCATCGCACGTAGGCCGGCCTGGCTGCGGGAGGCGGTCTCGGTCAGTTCGTCGTATACGAACCGGCCCTGTTTCGCCCGGTTGGCGATCCCGGGCGCGGCCCTCAGGTCAGCCTCCTTTCGGAGGTAGACCCAGAAGTCGGTGGTTTCGTTTGCGGCAAGCTGTTTGAACAACCGTTGCTCGACAGCGGCATCCCCAGGCGACGCCTGTTGCGGTGCCACAGCTCGTCCTGACGCAGGTCGCGTACCCGCCGACGAGGGTGTTGCCAGCAGAGTGAGCCCGGCGAGCACAGTGACCGACATCAGCGCGCACAGCGCCGCGTGGATCGTGCCTCCCAGTCTGCTCCGATGCCATCGTGGTCTGCTTCGCCCCGCTCGCTCCGCGAGGTGGCCGAAACTGCGTACGCTCATCGAACACTCACCTCTTCTGACACGGAGCGGTACGGACGGCTCATGCCGGCACCCAGCCGTCCTGCTCCTCGCCTGCAGATGCCGCACAGTCGGCAGTGGGATCCGGCTCGCTCGCGTGGTCGCCAGCGGCTTCGACGTTGGACGCGTGCCCACTCACATCCCCGCTGCGACCTGCTGCGGGAGCGGCCGCAACGTCGTTGCAGCGGTCTGGCTCATCCATCGGCTGGCTCGCAACCCCGACGTCCGGTCCGCCTCCGCTCACATCGGAGGGGCGCTTTGGCTTGGCCTGGTTCACACGCCAAGCCTCGGCTCTGGCGATCGGACCAACAATCAGGTGAACTGCGTATTTTTGCGATCGCGTAGCCGCAGACCTTTCGTGAGCCGGCAACCGGCACCCGCTCGCGACGCGCCGCAGGAACAGCGTTGATACCTAAGTCCGGATCCACTGGCCGCTGGCGCGGACTTGATCGATGACGTGGCGTTGTGCGCCACGTCGGCATGGTGGTGCCACTTCGCAGAGTCACGGTGTTCAGCGGAAGACAGCATCGTCGAGTCGCAAAGGTGCCGCACTAAGCTCGCTCTGATCTCGCGTGCTTCGACGTGGCAGCAAGCATCACCTACTACACGGAGAAGCTTGGTTTCGAGCATGCCTGGAGAATGACAGCCGGGGATTCCTGCACCGTTGACTTTGCGTGTGTCCGGCTTGGCGATGTGCCGATCCTGCTCGGCGTTGGTGGACGGCTAGGTCTGCGCACGTACGGGAGCTCGAAGCAGCCGGAGCGCGCTTGTCACCAGCAACATCGAGGACCGTGGTGAGACGCGCCCATTCAACGTCGAGGACGCGACGGCCCCCGCCTGATGGTGGCCAGCCGCGCCGCGAGTGCCGCCCGCTGAGCCGAAGCAGGGCGCCCGTTCGGCTACACCGGCGACAGAAACACCTAAGGCGCTTGGGCTGCACTTCCCGTCCCACAGGTTCGTTGCAATGCGAAGTTCTCCACAACGGTCTTGCCCGCGATGATTCGTGCGGTCCGGGACTGTGGGGTGTGGCTCGGGCTGGAGACGACCAACTCCAGGGGATTGTTCGAGGCCGCGATCCAGTAGCCGTAGCCGCCGTCGGCGGCGGCGAAGCGGGTGACGCCGCCTTGTGCGTGGTTGATCTGGACGACGGCGCCGGCGAGGGGACGTTCGGTGCCCTGACAGTCGATGCTGCTCACCGAGCCGGCGATCTTGCCCCAGTTGTTGGGTGGAGTGGCGGTCACGGTCACCTTGACTGGGTCGACGCGGTATGGCGTATCGTGCCGGATGCCGATTCCGGCGGTGTAGGTGCCCGGCTGGTCCAGCGTGGCGTCCATCCGCGCTGTCCCGCTCACCTGCTCGCCAGGTTGCAAGGTGACCGACTTCGGTGTCACCGATAGCCAGGGAACGTCTGTCGTAGCCGGACAGCCGTTGAAGCCAGGGTGCATCTCCACGCCTGAGATCGTGTCGAAGGTGACGCCGCCGATCTTGTAGAAGCCGCACACGCCGGCCGCGCGGTACACGGTCTGGTTCGACGGCTCGATCTCGGTCCAGACGTCGGTGGCCGGGTCGTACGCCGCACTCCGATTGGTCACTTGCCTGGAGCCGAGCGTCACGCCACCGGAGATCACGAACTGTCCGTTGGCGGCCGCATAGGCCATGCCCCAGTCGTCGTAGGGCATGTCCGCGCGCTTGGTCCAGGAGCTGCTGGCCGGGTCGAATTGGTACGTCGATGCGCTGGCGTTGTCGAATATGCCAACTCCAGCGCCCCCGGCGCAGAAGAGCCGACCTTCCAGCCCGGCGCAGCCGAGCCAGGAGAGCAACTCCGGGTAGTTGATCAGAGTCTCCCAGCTGTCAGTCGCGGGGTCGTAGCGCCACACGTTGTTCGACGGCGTACAGGTTTGGATTCCGGAGCATCCACCGACGACGTAGATCTTGCCGTCGACGACCGCTGCACCCGGTGCCGCACGACCCGCCGGCATCGGGGCGGCCTGTCGATAAGTGTCGTTGCTCGGGTCGTAGATGAACACGCTCCGGTCGGCAGCCCCGTCATCGCTCCACCCGCCGAGGATGTAGATCAGGCCGTTGTACTCCACCACCTCGGGTTTTGCCCGCTCCTCCGGAAGAGACGCGATCGGCTGCCATTGCCCGAGAGCCGGGTCGAATGTGTACGCGTTGGCGGTCGAGGTCTCACCGTTGAACCCGCCGAACGAGTACACCACGTCGTCGAGCACGGCCGCGCTGTTGTCCTGAATGCGGGTTGGATAGTCGGGCAGGGTCGTCCACGGGACGGCGGACGGTTCGGCCTGTGGCTGGGGATCACCCTGTGCCTGGGTATCCGCCAGCTGGTCACTGGACAAGATCGCGTCGGTCGTAAAGTGCCCGGAGACGTTACGCACCTCGGCCGGTTGCGGTTCCATAGCGAGAGTCTCGAAACCTCCGTGGCGATCGGTAAGCTCAACCTTCGCCGGCGCGGTGCCCGTATTGGTGACGGTGAACGACCGTTCCTGTGCGTCCTGGCCGATTCGCAGCTGAGTGTCCAGCGTTCCAGGGCTGACATCGAGCTTTCCGGCTGGCAACGCGAAGTCGGCTTCGTTCGCGGCGTCCGGCCGGATGTCGACCGAATTCGTGGCGTCGACGTACCTGCGTGCCGAGGCATGGAACGTCTTGCTGCCGGTCTGCGAAGTGAATCGCCAGTGGAATCCCTGACCGTGAGCAGGATCGCCCTCGACGTTGGAGGAGCGAATGCCGCTGCCGTCCGGGGTGTCGGTGTCGGTCACCGTGGCGTTAGACACCCCGGCACCTGTGTTGGCATCGGTGACATTGCCGACCACGAGCCCACCGGTGATCGGGCGGCAGTCGAGCGAGGTGTCCGATGCCCACTCCAGGGCGTTGACGAACACCTTTGCCGCGTCCGGTGTCCAGTACAACGGCCCGGTGGACTCGAAGAAGTCGTCGGCGCCATGCATGGACAGCAACACGTGGCGGTTGTTCGCGCGCTGTTGCACACCAATGCCCGGTCCCAGGTCGCCGGTGTCGGCTCTGCCCGCGTCGGCGATTACCGTCCGGCCTTCCCCTTCGTAGCCGTCGAACCAGCTGTGAGCCTTCGAGGTGCTGCTCTCGTCGAAGACAATCTCGTCGCCGACCTCGAAACCATCAAGGATCGGGTGCGCCTCAGCGACCCTGTAGTACAGGTGAGGGATCTCCGAGCTGAGCCCGCTGCTGCGTGAGCTGGGGTTGCCGAGATGCTGCCACAGCAGACCAACTCCGTTTCCAGCGTCGTCCCCGGAGCTCGAACGAGTATCGAGGAACGCCACACCAGTGCCAGCGGCGTCGGTCTCGTGCAGGAACCTTTGGAACGTCTCCCTCCCGGGATCGCCTGCCTCGTTGACGACGATCACGTCGTATTCCGACGGATCCTCATCCCAGGCGATGATCGCATCGTTGCGTATCCCCCGGCGGTCTAAGAAGTCGACGATCTGGCCCCCAAAGGAGGCGGTCAGCACGCCGATCCGGGCGCGGCGATAGCCAGGCGCCGCCTCGCAGTTGTCGACGGTCAACTGGAGGTCAAGGACCATGCCGCCGGAGCCGACGTCGATCGACTTGCTGAGCGTGGCGTAGCCGGGGTACTGGGACTTCACCTCGAGAGTTTGGGCGCTGTCGGCCGGCAGCTCGATACTGTAACGGCCCGTCACCGGGTCGGTGAACGTGCTCGCCGAACTGCCCTCGGCGCTGACGTTCGCGTACATGGGCCAACCATGGCCGGACCCGTCCGTGACCTGGCCGCTGACGGTGACACTCGGACCAGATTCGAGCACGGCACCTGACACCGCGTTCGTACCTGCAGACGATGGTGAGGCCATCAGTGTCATCCCGGGCAGCACGGCGAGCGACGCAAGCCCACACAGTGCCGTGCGAAACAGCCGCGGCAGCCCGCCGCGGCGTGGCCCGCTTCGACGCGACCCTCTCACCGGCAGATCGAAGCTGCCTGCGCTCATTGAACACTCACCTCTCCTGATGCCGGAGCGGTACGGGCGGCTCGCCAACTGGCTCGCGCGGTGACCGCACCCGTCACGCTAGCCACCCAACCGTCCTGGCCTTGACCGGCCGAAGGCGCAACTCGATATGTCATGAAGCTGTCAGGGCGCCCACCGCATAGACGTTGCGCGGACCTGGTCAGGTCGGCGCGAGGCGCTGGCTTGCCCTTGTGCACACACCAAGCGTGGTTGCTGGCGGTCCAGCCAACAATCAGGTGAACTGCGTATTTTTGGATCGGGCAGCCGCCGACCCTTCGGCGAGCCGGCGAGCTATGCCTACGCGCGATCGCACACCTAGCTTCCGCCTCACGGCACCCAGGTGAGTGTCCACGGTTCGCGGAGCGAGGAACAGCCGTTCGGCGATCTCTCTGTTCGTGTGCCCATCTGCAGCCAGCTCAGCTACCTCCAGCTCACGCGGCGAGAGCTGGTCACCGTAGCTGCGTCGTCCACCGTGCCGGGGACGCGGCACATCGACTCCATGTTGGCGTGCGACACCAGCCGCCCGGCCCCAGTCCCAGGTCGCGCCAAGCTGCAGATACGCCGCCATCGCCCGCTTGAGCTGCTCGTCGGCACCGGCAGCACCGGCAGCGAACAGGCAGGCGGCGCCCTCCTCGCGCGCTTGACCCGCCTCGTACGGGCACGACAGCCGCTCGTACCGGTCACCCGCGACCAGGAGGTGGCGCGCGGCGGCGTCCCACTGCCGCGCGTCGGCAGCTACGAGGCCGCGAGCATGATGCAACGCCGCCGGCGCAAGCGGTGCGTCCAACCCATCAAACGCGGCGGCAAGTCGACTCAACTGCACTGCGGCCTCAGTTCTTCGTCCGGCCAGAAGCATGGTCCGCGTCAGCGAAGGCAAGATACGCGCCGTGACGGCCCACGTCCCCTTGGCCTCCTCCACAGCAAGGAAACGCTCCATGCACGCCACGGCGGCACCGACTTCGCCGCGGGCAAGCATCACCCGAGTTGCCGCGGCTACCGACATGGGCAGCAGATCGGAATCGCCGAGCCCATCGACACCCTGCACGGCACCTACGAGCAACGCCTTCGCGTTGTCGAGCTCACCGCGTGCCAGAGCGAGACAGCCCGCCACCACCTCGACATAGATACGGTGACGAGGCATCTCGGCAAGGTCGTCGATGAGGTGCTCGATCTTGGCACTCAGCCCATCCCAGTTGCCCCGGCAATAGTCGAGCAGCACGACGATTGACTCTGCACCCAACTCCGTCCGCCTGCTCTCACTCCTCGTCGCGCCATCCAACGCAACGGTCAACACGTCAGCGGCGATGTCGTGATGGCCGGCGTAGCAGGCTTCCAGACCGATCGAGCAGTAGGCACTCACCTCGCGTTGCTGGCGAGGGGTGCGGTCGGTACGCTCCAGGATTCGATCGGTGATGCGCCGCCACTCCGGATCCCCAAGCGCCACAAACACCATGGCCACCTTGCCGAGCAGGAAAACCTCGAACGCCCGGTCGTTGATCGCCGGAATGACCGCCAACGAGCGGTGCAGCCAGGCCGTGTGCTCGGTAAGCGGAGTCGCTGGTGTTGTTGGCATACCCAGGCACACCATCGCCCACGCCCTGAGCTCCGGCTGGTCGTCCAATTCGTCCACGGACTGGGAGAACAGGCTATGCAGTACCACGAGGTCACCGCCAGCTCGGGCGATGAGCAGCGCGAGCCTAAGCCGAAGCTCACCGCGCACAGACCGGGGCAACTGCTGCCCTTGCTCGAGAACCTCAGACAGGAGCTCGATCGGATAGGGCCCGCGACTAACCTCAAGCGCGACGCGGGCGAGTTTGACAGCCAGCCGACCGCGCCGGTCGCCGTCGAGTCGACCGTGGCGGAGAACAGCTTCGAGCACGCGAGCCGCCTCGTCGTCATCGCCAAGCGTGGACGCCTGGTCGGCTGCTTGCTCGGCCACCTTGACCCAGTCGTCGAGCCGGTCAGCATGACGCAGATGGTGGGCCATCCGCCCCAGAGGCGGCGGTTCCAGTGCCGCCAGCGTGGTCGCCGCTCGGGCATGCAGGTCTTGCCGGTACGGCACGGGTATGTCGTCATACACCGCCTGCGCGGCCAACAGATGACGGAATCCGACCGCCTCTCCGTACTCGGTGAGCACGCCCGACGCGAGTGCCTCGCCCAGGCCACGCCGCTGCGCTGGCACGGCGCCGACGCCAAGAAGCACCGAGACCGGAACCGGGGTCTCCAGCACCGCGGCCGCCTCGGCCACCGCTCGCGCCTCGTCGGACAGTCGGCTCACCCGTTCCAGAACGGAGTCGCGAATCCGGGTTGGGACGTCAAGCATGTCCAAGGTCCGGCGTGCCCACCCGCCTCGGCGAAGAACGAGGCTCCCCCGCGTCCGCAGAAGCGCCAGCAGTTCTTCGATCGCGAACGGGAGGCCAGACGTGCGGTCGTGCAGGTAGTCCGCAAACTCCTTCGACAGCCCCGACGTGCCCAGAATCGCTGCCGCCAATGTTCCGGTCTCGGTGGCATCAAGGGGTACTAGGACCACGTGGGTGCGATCGATCGACTCAGGCAGCCGCGCGGTCAACGCTCGTACCTCCGGGTCCACCTCCTCGGCCCGGAATGTCAGCACGAGTCCCAGCTTCGAGGGGGGATCGCACAACATGTATCTGAGGAAGTCGATGGTCTGCTCGTCCGCCCAGTGCAGGTCCTCCAGGACCAGGACGACGGCGCCCAGCGACTCGAGTACCTCGACGAGCGCTCGAAACACCCTGTGCCGCGCGGCCAGCCTGTCGTCCAACGGCTCCGGCGTCGGAGGCAACGCGTCGGCAAGCTCTGGCAACAGCGGCCGTAGCGCACCGACCAGGGGCGAGTGGCTCACCTTTCCTAGCTCGTTACCCAACCTCCGCATCGCCTCGATCAATGGTCCGAGCGGGAACGGCTCGCGGACATGCTGGCACCAGCCAACAACAACCTGACCCCCACCCCGCTCGGATCGCGCCCATAGCTCGCGCACCAGGCGAGTCTTGCCAATACCCGCCTCCCCCTCGATGACGACAACCGCGGGCGGGTCGGAGAGTGCCCCAACCAGCCGCTCGAGCTCATCAGAGCGGCCGACCAGAATGGGCGAGACAACCCGCTTCCCTGATGTGGCGTTCACGTCATCGCCGCCTGCCCCAAACGAGACCGCCGTATCGGCATCGCCAACTTTCGAGCGCCTGCGCTCGACCAGCCTGCACGGAACCCAGTCCGTCTGTCGGAGGTCATGTCCACACTGAACGTGTCTGACCGCCATCTGGTTCGGGTGGATGTCCGAGTCAGGTCAGGAAGCGTCGAGGGGTCAAGTCCATCGGCGTGGTGTAGTGGTCGTGTCGCGTGGTCCGTTGGGTGGTTAGGCGCTGAGCGCCTTCGGATCGGTGTGTGTCACCTCCTCGCTGGTGCTGTCGCTGTTGCTGGGGGTGGAGAGGCGTGCCTTGGCGAGGAGGTCGAGGCCGAGGTAGCGGCGGCCTTCGATCCATTCGTCGTGTTGTTCGGCCAGGACGGCGCCGACGAGGCGGATCAGGGGGCCTCGGTCGGGGAAGATGCCGACGACATCGGTGCGTCTGCGGATCTCGCGGTTGAGCCGTTCTTGGGGGTTGTTGGACCAGATCCGGCGCCACAGTTCCTTTGGGAATGCGGTGAATGCGAGCACGTCCGGGCGGGCGGCCTCGAGGTGATCGACCACGGTGGGGAGTTTGTCGGCGAGTGCCTGGAGCACGCGGTCGAACTGGTCGTGGACGGCTTGGGCGTCGGGCTGGTCGTAGACCGAGTGCAGCAGGGTGCGCACCCACGGCCAGCTGCTCTTCGGAGTGACGCTCATGAGGTTGGCCGCGTAGTGGGTGCGGCAGCGTTGCCAGGACGCACCAGGCAGGGTGGCGCCGATCGCTGCCACGAGTCCGCTGTGCGCGTCGCTGGTGACGAGCTTGACCCCGGACAGCCCGCGTGCGGTCAGGTCACGCAGGAACGCCAGCCAGCCTGCACCGTCCTCGGCAGAGGTGACGTCAACGCCGAGGATCTCTCGGTGTCCGTCGGCGTTGACGCCGGTGGCGACCGGGGCGTGCACGCCGACCACCCGGCCACCCTCGCGCACCTTCAAACGAGGGCGTCCATGGCCACGAACGTGTACGGGCCGGTGACAGCGGAGCAACGGTGTCGGTCCCCTCGCACAGCAGACGCCAGTATGCATCGAGGTCGGCGACGTCTCCTGGCATCCGCAGTCCGGCACCGACGATGGCGATCGGCTCGTGCCGGGTGCGCTCAGCGGCCTCCAGGCGGGCCCGAACATCTCGGAGTTGGACCAGCGCGTTGGCCAGCAACCTGCGTCTCTCGACCGCCTTCTCCTCGCCCATCATTCCCCCTGTCGGTCCAGAGACTAGACAGAGACTGAGAGACTGAGTGGCGTCCAGCAGAGTGACTCTTCTATGTCTGTCAAGACATAGGTTCCTCGGCATGGAGGGCGTTGAGGGTTCGGTAGATCTGGCGGGCGAGGTAGCGCTTGAGGCAGCGGCGGATCTCCTTGTTGGTGCGTCCCTCCGCACGTCGTTTCTCGACGTAGGCGCGGGTCTCAGGATGGTGGACCATGCGCGTCACTGTGGCCATGTGCAGCGCGCGGTTGAGCCGTCTGTCGCCGCCCCGATTGAGCCGGTGACGGCTGGTGTTTCCCGAGGAGGCTGGGATGGGGCTACGCCAGCCAAGCAGGCAAATGCAGCCTCGTTCCGGACGCGGCCGGGATGCGACCACGCGGCGTAGGCGGCGGCGGCGGTGAGCGGTCCGACGCCGGTCTTCTCCAACAAGGGCGCGGCCTTGCTGGATTCGATCAGCGTCTTCATCTGGGCCTGGTTCGCAGCTAGCTCGCCGTCGAGGGCCTCGATGCGCTTGGCGAGGCGGACGGCCTCGGCGCGGGCGGTCGCTGTGGCGATGTCACCGGAGAGCTCCTGACTGCGGGCCCGCCAGGCGGCGACCTCACGGATTTGATTGCTGGTCAGCGGTTTGCGGGCGTCGATCCCGAGCTCGACCCCACGCAGCATCGCGGTGAGCGAGGCGGCGCACGCGGCGGCAACCGAATGGAGCGCCCACCGCTCGTTGACGCATGCGGTGCGGTCATCCGTCATGTGCTCGCGCGCGGTGACAAGGACGCGTAAAGCGGCGCGTACGCCGTCGTCAGCGCGGGGGTGGCGCAGTTGGGCGATGTCGAGGGCAACACGCGGCGGCGATTCTGCGGGCGTCGAGCGGGTCGGACTTGCCGCTGCCACGATGTGCACGGGCGTCCATCCGGGCGGCCTCGACGACCTTTGTAACCGGACTGGGTCGCGATGCGTGCCAGGCGGGCGCCGTAGGTGGTGACGCCCTCGATGACCCACAAGGCAGCCAAGTCGCCGTCGGTGCGGCGCGCGACCCAAGCAACCGCTCGGTTCATGCCCGCAGAAGTGGCAGGGAACTGCTCCCTGGCGATCAACGCGATGACCGCGAAGCCGAGTATTACGCCTGACCGGTTTCTGCACGAGCAGCTGGCGTCCGCGTCGCCGGATCTGCTGCGGCAGCTGCTTGGCACGTTCATCGACGCGCTGATGGGCGCCGAAGCGGACGCGATCTGCGGCGCCCCGTACGCTGGCGTGTAGTCACGTAGAGACAGGCGTTTGGTGCTTAGGAGAAGCCGATCTCCTCTCGTCGCCGCTGGATCTCCTCGGCGGCAAGGCGGAGACGCGTGTGGATGGCCGCTTCAGGGTCATCGGATTCGCGAACCCCGGCCACAACCGCCCCATCGCGCAATGGTCCCGCACCAGCGAGCGGTCACCGAGGCAGGAGTGCCCCACCACTGACGGACATCAAGATACAACCACCACCATGCGGCGGTGCGGCGCCCGGTCATAGTGCCGGCACAGGTGACGAGCCGCAGCTCCCACGTGTTGGTCGCCTTCCGAATCTTGTCGTACGGCAGCTCGTCCTTGTTCGACCCGTTCCAGCCGCACAACCGTGAACCGGTACTTGGCGCCGGCCCGGTCGGTGACGGTGATGGCGTCGCCGGCGCGGAACTCGCGGAGCCAGCAGAACACGTCTGGCCCGGACTTCAAGTCGACGGGCGTCCGCGATCATCGCTGGGCCCCTCCGGGCGCCGACCTTCGGTGTACCAGCCGGCCTGGTTCGAGTCGTAGGCCGGCGTCTGAATCGACCCGTCCGGGTAGGTCCTCGAATCTGGTGGCGAGCACGGACATCGGCTCGCGCAGCCATATCGACAGAGTTACAACCTTGCTGATGTTGTTCAGACGTGCACTGACCGTCGAAACCGACGTGCGATGTGTCCTGGCCGCCTCTGGGACGCACGCGCAATGATCGCGTGCGAATAGGCGGAGCCGACGGTTCTACAGACCAACAGCACGACCCGCTCTGACCTCGCGCTACGCCTCTCCAGGCTCATACTGTGGGGCCGATTTGGAGGAGCTGCTCGCCCTCAGCGTCAGTGGACGTGTTCCCCAATCCCTCAAGAGCCTCGGCCGTACCAACGTCCGCGCCCTATGGGGTCCCCGTCAGAAGCCTGCGGTGTCCGACACCACCGGAGCCGGTCGCCGGGCCAGTGCGCGGGCGGACCAGATGCCTGATACCAGGCCGACGCCGGCCGCGCCGTTGACACCGAGCACGGCCCGTTCGGTCGCACTCGCCCGCGGGCCGCCCAGCGCCAGCAGCGCACCGGTCATGGATCCGTAAGCGGCGAGCTGGACACCGCGCCGGGATACCGTCGCGGCGGTGGCGATGGAGTCGAGCAGGAAACAGGCCTCGGCCAGGCCGGGGCCGCAGAGGACATGCGCACCCCACGGAGGCGTCCGGTCAGCCGCCAGGATGCCGATGCCGCAGTCCGCGGCGGCCAGCGCGGCTCCCGGTCCGGCCGAGACCAGCGCCACGACGCGTCCCTCGGCCTGGAGCTCCCGGATCTCCGCCGGCAGACGGGTTCCGGACGAGATCATCCGCCCGGAGGAGAGTCGCCTGACCACCCCGGCGACGTTGCCGGCGATGAGGAGCTCACCTGCCGCCCGCGCGGCCGAGAGGAGGGCCCCCGCGAGCGGCGACACCCCGGGCTCGGCGGCGAGGATCGCCTGCAGGGTGCCGTGCCGGGTGAGCCCGAGCACGACCGAACCGGGTCGGCGTACCCGCCGGGCGGCCGTCTGTGCCGCCGCCGGTACGCCCGGTGCGACCGCGGCGAGCGGGCCGAGTGCCCAGACCCGACTGCGCCGTAGCACCCGTGGTGCGTCCGGTTCGAGTAGGACGCCGACCCTTTGACGTAGCCGGCCTTCGGTTTCGGTCGCGCCGTCCAGGGCGACGAGCGGCCCCGCGACGAACTGGGCGGTGTGGAGGACTCGAGCGTCGATCACCACGGTGTCGATCCGGTCGAGCCTGCGCAGCGCGTCGCCGTCGACGACGAGAACCCTGCGCTCACCGAGGACGCGGGTGAGTTCGGCCGCGAAGCATTCGCGGGTCAACCGGGCCGCTTTGGGCGCGCTGGCGGCCAGGAATGCGGCCGTCTGGCGTAGGTCGCCGGTCGCGGCGAATGCCGTACCGCCGGCAGCCAGACCGACCAGGCCTGCATGGTCGCCGTACCGTTCCACCGGTCCGCGCGGCAACGACGCCGGGCGCGGTGGCAGATGGATCGGCGCGCAGCGCTGCCGACCCGAGCAGAGCTCGGCCTCGCGCTCCTTCCAGACCCGGCGGCGAGCCTGGACCTCACCCACCAGTGCCATCCGGTGCGCGGCGTCGATGATCAGGCCGATCGGGCCCTGCGCAAGTCCCTGCGCGAGCGCGTTGACGAGCGCGAGGCTCATTTCGGCAGAGGTCCAGCCGAGCAGTGACTCGACCTGGCTACGCAGGCGAGGCGTGTGCTCGACAAGCGGAACGAGCGCCGCTATCTCGAGCGGCAGCCGCGCCGACCGGGCGATCTTGCCTGCCACGCTCACGCTGAGACCGGCCAGGTCGGCGCCGAGCATGATCAGCTGACGCTGCAGGGGTTCGACGTCGCCGGGGTGCTCGGGCCGCTCCAGGAACCTCTCGTCCGACATCTGGTGCCGGTCCTCGACGGCGTCGATGGTCGCGACTAGGGCTTCTATCGGTACGTCACCGCCGGCGAGGTCGACCACTACCCGGCCGAGGACCGCGTTGACGGCGGCCCAGTCGACTCCCGCCACCTTCCGGAGCGCCGTTTCGAGGTCCGAGACGAGAGCCTCGGCGTCGATCCGGTGCAGGCCGCGCACTTCGATGTGCGCGCGACCGCGCCGCACCCACCAGCGGCGGCTGTCCCGATTACGGCGTGCCGGCAGAGCGGGCAGCGGCGGTAGCGACGGGAAGGAGCGCAACGACGGTAAGGACGGGAGCAACCTCGACAGCGGACCGAACACCGACCACACCTCCTCGTCGTAGGCGCTGCCAGGCCGCCCGGCCGAGACCGCTACCTGTCTGCCTGAGAGCAACCCCGCGGAACGCCACAGCGAAACCACCCGGTCCGGGTGGTCCGTATGCTGGTCCGTCCCGAGTGGTCCGTCCGGGTCGCCGCCGTTCCGCGGTCAGGAAGCTCACGGTGTCGCGATCCGCGCGCGGCAGCGGCACCTCGAGCCGGTCGAGTAACCCACCGCCTCCCGGATGTCGTCGAGGAGCAAACGACGCCAGGTCGAGCGAGACGCCATTCCGGACGACGATTCGCATCACAATGGTGCCCTTCGGGCAGCGGTACGCCAGCACCAGCCAGCCGCGTTCCCGGTGCCGGTCGGACAGGTCGAACAGATTCCAACCCCCGGCAGTGGTGGTCCGCGAGCCGCCAGACCACCACCAGCAACTCGGTGCGGCCACCACCTCGAACGCCCCCAAGGTCGGCAGGTACGACGCAATCCTGCGGCAGGCGCCCTGCACCCGAAGCCGGACCGACCCCGCCGCAGAGTTGTAGTACTGCAACAGCACATGGCCGCCCGGCCGGGAAGAGTTGAGCGCGTACTCCGTCCGGATTCAGCACGCCGGCGGCCCGAGGCGCCGCCTCATCGCCTGTCCGAGGGATCTGACTGCGACACGGCCCTGGCTGATCCCCTCGTGTCCCTGCATCGGTGTGGCCGCGCTGTTGATGGGGACACCTCCGGACGGGTCCGGCCTTCGCGGGCCGAACGCGGTGCGGGAGAGTCGAAGGTTTCGGGCAGATGAGGTAGGAGCCGTTGATGGCGACGTGTGAGGTGTGCGGGAACGACTACGCGGTGCCGTTCGAGGTGCACACCGCTGTCGGGAAGGGGTACGTCTTCGACTCGTTCGAGTGTGCCATCCACCTGCTCGCGCCGATCTGTGAGTACTGCGGGTGCCGGATTGTCGGCCACGGCGTCGAGGTCGACGGCCACTTCTTCTGCGGCGCGCACTGTGCCCGCTCCTCCAGACTGCCGCACGCCGCGGAGATCCAAGACGCTGCCGGGACCCGACCCAACTGATCCGGGTTCGACCCCAGACACCACACCACCGGCCTGAAGCAAGCCCATCACCGTCTCGATGCGCCGGGGCGACGCCGCTCCGTCCCTTCTTGGTGTCCTGCCTCCTGCACCGCCTGCCTGACGCGCTGTTGCCCAGGCGAAACCCCGCGGCGAGCCGCGTCGCGGGCCTCTACCCATGGCATCGGCGAGCGCGGGCACGCCAGCATGAAGTTTCATTCATGCCTAGACAAGCTGGTGGGAGTTGCTGCAGCTCGACGAAACGGCCGTTAACGTATTACATCACTGGTCATCGCCACACGGCGTTCTCGTGCAGTGACTCCGGCAAGGACGTTGGGCGGGCTTGCTATGGGTCTTTGGTCCGCACTCCCAGGGCCGGCACGTTTCCCGTGGCCCCACTCCAGCTCGATCCCTGGTGCTGGGCCGCGAACTGCACGGCACAGAAGGTCCGATAAAGGGGCGCCCGTGGGGATGGGACAGGACCGTCAGCGGTACGGTCGCAGGCACAACTCGGAACAGGGGTAAGAAGTGGAGGATTGGCCAGCTTCGACGTCCGGGTCGACGCTGCAGCCGGATGCGCAGCAGATGCTGGTCGAAACGGCTCGACGGGTGGTGGGGATGCTGGTTGCTGGCTTGGCGGGCTTTGATGCGGGCATCGCGCAACGCAACGCCTGGGAGGCGACGTGCGCTGATCTGCAACGCCTGCGGATTGACACTCACCCGAATGATGTGCGGCCGCCCGAGTGACCACTGCCTCGAGATGAGTGAGCTTCACGCGGCTCTGGTGGCCAGAGAACACGCGGAGTCTGATGTCCGCAAAGCCGTCGCCGCGCTGCTCCAACGTCCGCAGAACGTAGACCTGCAGGGGACCGTCAGGCTCAGCCAGATCAGGGAGAGGGTCGCCCGCATCCGCTACGCGACGGCGTTGCAGGCCGCCGGATGGGCGGTGCCGGAGGACTTGCTCGACGACGTACCCGACTGCCAGCGGCCGTAAGAAGGAAGTCTGCCTCCGGGTCTTACTCCGGCCCGGCCCAATACGCCGGCCACTGGTTCGGTCACCTCGCTGGCGCGCTACGTCCCTACGCTGTCCTGGATCTCTTCGGGTGTTTTAACCCGGATGCACTACGGTTGCCGGGGTGCATCCAGGCTTAATCAGAAGCATGTCCGCCGCGGGATTGCCGTCCCGCGGCGTGGCTCGTTACAGGCGTGCCTCGTGGTGACTTCTCACCGTGGGCCGAACGACCGTGGCTGACTCCTACCGGAACGTGGTCGTGGTCGACACCCATGCCGCGACCCACAGCTACGCCATCGTCGCCGCCCCGAACGGCGCCATGATCGACCAGGCCACCTTCCCGACGACCGCAGCCGGCCTGCGGCGCGCGTGACTGGATCGGACGCCGCACTGGCGGTGACCTCGACGGCGTCCTGGGCCGCTGGCGAGGGAACCAGCTCCTACGGCGCCGTGCTGGCGACGTGCTCGCAGAGGCCGGCTACCGCGATCACGGGATTCGAACAAACAACAATTAGATAACCTAAGACCCCGGCCATCCCCCACCGGATCGTCGTGGATCAACCAGGTGGAACGCCGGCTTGGGGTCCTCGTTCCAGACTTTGATCCACTCACGCACCTCTTTCTCCAGGGCTGAAAGGCTTTTGTGGACGCCGCGGCGGAGGATCTGTTCGGTGAGGCCGGGGAGGCTGCGGCGTCTCCGCAGGCGAAGACGCCGTGGTGGTCAGGCAGTGAGAGGTACTCGTCAACGATGAGCCCCCCTTTGTTCATGGCCAGGCCGAGTCGTTCGATGAGGAGGCCCGGGCGGACGCCTACTAACCACACCAATGATCGCGTGGGTACGAATTCTCCGTCGGACAGCCTGACGCTCGCGTCTGGGGCCTCGCGGACGGAGGTGTTGGTGCGGATCTCGACGCCGCGACGGCGAAGCACCCGGTCGGCCGCCGGAGAAGGCCGTGGGTGGAGCTCCGGCAGCAGCCGGTCGCACCCCGGGAGCCACGATTCTGGGAAGGCACTGTGTGACCGGGCCCTCGGCGGTCGCCGGACATCGAGGGCCGGGCACTGGCGGACGTGATGCCTAGCAGCCTCAGGCCCTTTGAACCCAAGCGCGCAGCCCGGTCAGTCGTACGCTCAGGAACCGTGGAGACCATCGACGGCTTTCTGCTGAAGCGGGTAGCTGACCACGAGCGGCGGGCTGTGGTCGACTACAACAAGGGTCTGAGCCAGCTCGATCTCGATCGGGCTCTCGGCACATGCCACGCCCGGCGCCAGTTGGTCACCCTGTACCGAACGTCTGTGAACAGGCAGGAGGCAAGGTGTGCATACGCCCTGGTTGTGGCAATTGTCGCGGAGCTGTACGACGATCACCCTGACTACGATGAGGACTGGCGCCCCATAGCGATCTCAGCTGCTCACCTTGACGAGCCTTGCCGCCAGCGCTTTCCAACCGAATGAGACGGCCCGCCCTCGGGGATGAGAAAGGGAAAGCGCTTCCGATGGATACGAAACTCGAAGTTGTCGTGATCCCGGTCGCTAGGTCAGCGAATCGGACCGTGAGTTGAGCCCGGTTGGCGGCCCAGCCCTCGCTACGGGGTGGCTGATGCGAAACCAGACTCCTCTTCACTGCTTTACCGTATCCAGGCGCAGGCCGCCGGAGCGGACTTGAACACTCGTTCAGGAACTGCTCGGCCACTCCACGAGAACGGTCACCGCCGACACCTACGCCCACGTCCTGCCGGACACGCCCGCGACGCTGCCGAAGCCGCCGCCTTCATCGTGCCGCGCCGTCCCGTGAAGCCCACGCCGTCTGGCCTACCAGGGAAAGAGCGTCGCGCGGCGGGTCCACGCCAGATGCAGCGCTGCGGGCCGCGCTCACTTGAGGGCTGGAGAATTACGGAGGGCATGGCGTGGGTCATTCCACCGCCTCCGGCCATCGCCCGGAGCCGCCGCGGGACGGGCTCGACGTGGCCGATCCCGGATCATCGCCTGGGGAAGTCACGCATGGGGCTCTCCTCGCCCACGCTTTTCCCGGATACGCGCCGGAGGTGTCAGGCTGTCGCCCGCTTCGGGAGCTTCCACCCGGGGCGGGGGAAGTGGCAGGTGTAGCCGTGGGGGTACTTCTGCAGGTAGTCCTGGTGCTCGGGCTCGGCCTCCCAGAAGTCGCCGGCCGGGGTGACCTCGGTGACAACCTTGCCTGGCCACAGGCCCGAGGCGTCGACGTCGGCGATCGTGTCCTCGGCGACCCGCTTCTGCTCGTCGCTGGCGTAGAAGATCGCCGAGCTGTAGCTGGTGCCGATGTCGTTGCCCTGCCGGTTCTTCGTCGAGGGGTCGTGCACCTGGAAGAAGAACTCGAGCAGCGCGCGGAAGTCGGTTTTCTCGGGGTCGTAGACGACTTCGATGGACTCCGCGTGGGTGCCGTGGTTGCGGTAGGTGGCGTTCGGGACGTCGCCGCCGCTGTAGCCGACGCGCGTGGACACGACGCCGGGCTGGTGGCGGAAAAGCTCCTCCATCCCCCAGAAGCAGCCGCCGGCGAGGATCGCCTTCTCGGTGGTCACGTCGGCTCCTTACTCTTCGTCGTGTCAGTGTTGGCATCACTCGTGAACAGGGTGCGGTATTCGGCGTACCCTGCGTTCTCCAGGTCGTCGAGGTGGATGAACCGCAACGACGCGGAGTTAACGCAGTAGCGCAGTCCACCCTTGTCGAGGGGACCGTCGTCGAAGACGTGGCCGAGGTGGCTGTCCCCGTGCAGCGACCGGACTTCCGTCCGGATCATCCCGTGGCCGACGTCTTCGCGCTCGACGACGTTCGTCTCGGCGATCGGCTTTGTGAAGCTCGGCCAGCCGGAGCGGCTGTCGTACTTGTCGACCGATGCGAACAGCGGCTCGCCGGACACGACGTCGACGTAGATGCCGGGCTCATGGTTGTCCCAGTAGGCGTTGGCGAACGGGCGTTCGGTGCCGTCCTTCTGGGTCACGCGGTACTGCTCCGGATCGAGCCGCGAAACGGCTTCCGGGTTCTTGTGGAACTGGGTCTGCTGGGGCACAGCTCTCCCTTCCCGGCCTTACGGCGCCAAGCTGGGACCAGGTGAAACGCACCTGGACGTGCAGACATACAGACACCCTACGGACCGGTTCTATTCCCCCGGCGGCCGCTTGCGCGGCCGTTCTTCTTTGGTGAGGACCGGGTCTCGGTGATCAGGTCGAGCAGCGGCCGCAGGGCCCGGCCGAGGGTGTCGCGGCGTAGGTGACGATCGAGAGCGGGCACGTCGGGCCCGGGTCGCGCAGCGGCACCTGGACGGACAAAGCCGGAACGCCAGGGTTTCGCTATACCGGGAGCCGGGTTGTCGCAAGAGACCATGTCGCAGACAGTGGCACCGCACTGACACGGTATCCGGAGATTCGGTGCCCTACGCGCGGTGACATGCCCGGGGACCCACAGGGGTCGTCGGGTCTTTGGCCCCGGGCGACGCGAGCCGGCGGGCCCCTGTTAGGTAGGGCCGAGCGGAACAGCCTGTCCGTATGACGGATTTCGACTCGCTGTCCATCAACACGATCCGTGGCCTGTGCATGGACGCGGTGCAGAAGGCGAAGTCGGGGCATCCTGGTACGCCGATGGGTATCGCGCCGGTCGCCTACACCCTGTGGCAGCAGTACCTGAGATTCGATCCCACTGATCCGATCTGGCCGAACCGGGACCGGTTCGTGCTCTCCGAGGGGCATGCGTCTGCATTGCTCTGGTCACTCCTGTACCTCACCGGCGTACGTGCCGTCGACCCCGACTACGAGGTGCTCGGTCGTCCCGCGGTCACCCTCGAAGACCTCCGGACGTTCCGTCAGCTCGGCTCGCATTGTCCAGGTCATCCTGAATACCACCTGACGAGCGGGGTGGAGGCGACGACGGGACCGCTCGGCCAGGGCGTCTCCATGTCGGTCGGGATGGCGATCTCCGGCCAGTGGCTCGCCGCCCGGTACAACCGCAACGATGCCACGCTGTTCGACTTCGACGTCTACGCGCTGGCCGGGGACGGCTGCATGATGGAAGGCATCTCGTCCGAGGCGGCCTCCATCGCCGGGCACCAGCAGCTGTCGAACCTGTGCTGGATCTACGACTCCAACCGGGTGACGATCGAGGGGCACACCGACATCACGTTCACCGAGGATGTGGCTGCCCGTTTCCTCGCGTACGGCTGGAACGTCACGACCGTCGCTGATGCGAACAACCTGGACGCGATCCGGCGGGCCATACAGTCGTTCAAGGCCGAAACCGCGCGGCCGACTCTGATCGTCGTCCACAGCCACATCGGGTACGGTTCGCCGCTCGAGGATTCACCGAAGGCGCACGGTGCGCCACTCGGTGCCGAGGCGGTGAAGGCAACCAAGCGAATGTTCGGGCTGCCCGACGACAAAGATTTCTACGTGCCGGACGGCGTACGCGACTGGTTCGAGGGCGGGATCGGCGCCCGTGGGCAGGCGACTCGGGCCGCTTGGGAGGCGACGTTCAAGGAGTACGCCAATGCCTACCCGGACCTGGCCGACGAGGTTGAGCGGATGCAGCGCCGCGAGCTGCCGGCCGGCTGGGACGCGGTACTTCCGGACTTCCCGGCCGACCCGAAGGGGCTCGCCACCCGTGACTCCTCCAGCCAGGTGCTCAACCAGCTCGCCGAGGCGGTGCCGTGGCTGCTCGGCGGTTCGGCCGACCTGGCGCCGTCGACGAAGACGTTGCTGCGCTTCGAAGGTGCCGGCGACTTCCAGCCCGACGAGCGCGGTGGCCGGAACCTCCACTTCGGCGTACGTGAACACGCGTCCGCCGCCATCGCGAACGGGATGGCGTTGACCAAGCTCCGGCCGTACTGGTCGGGATTCCTGATCTTCTCCGACTACGCCCGGGGCGCGATCCGGCTGTCGGCGTTGATGGAGGTGCCGGTCGTGCACATCTTCACGCACGACTCGATCGGGGTCGGCGAGGACGGGCCGACCCACCAGCCGGTCGAGCAGCTCGCGTCGTTGCGGGCGATGCCCGGGCTGTTCGTGTTCCGCCCGGCCGACGCGAACGAGGTGGTCGAGACTTGGCGGGTCGTCGGTGCGCTCCGCCACGAGCCGGCCGCCCTGGTCCTGTCCCGGCAGTCGCTGCCGACCCTCGACCGATCCGTGCTGCACGGGGCGGAGGGAGTCGAGCGCGGGGCGTACGTGCTTGCGGACCCGCCGTCGGGTGGTACGCCGGACGTCCTGCTGCTGGCCACGGGCTCGGAGGTGGCGCTCGCCCTCAGCGCGCGGGACGAGCTGGCCACCGACGGGATCGGCGCCCGGGTCGTGAGCATGCCGTGCTGGGAGCTGTTCGACCGACAGCCCCGGGAGTACCGCGACGAGGTTCTCCCACCGGCGGTCACGGCCAGGGTCGGGATCGAGCAGGCATCGACGCTGGGTTGGGACCGGTACGTCGGACCGGCCGGCGCCGTCATCGGCATGGACACGTTCGGTGCGTCGGCGCCATTGAAGCAGCTGCTGACGAAGTTCGGCTTCACCCCGGAACGGGTGACCGAGGTTGCCCGGGCACTCGTCGCCGAGCAGGCGCGCCGTGCCGGCACCCCTCAACCCACCGCGCCGCCACCCGCCGCGGGACCAGCCTCCGCGCCCCCGCCCACCGGAAGGGACCGCCAGTGACCGCAACCCAGCAGCTACACGCTCGCGGGCAGAGCCTGTGGCTGGACAACATCACCCGCCGGATGCTCGACGACGGCGAGATCCAGCACTACATCGACAGCTACTCGATCACCGGACTCACCTCGAACCCGTCGATCTTCGACAAGGCGATCGAGAGCGGCTACTACGACGAGGCGATCCGCGCATGCGCGGCACCGGACCGCTCCGATGAGGAGGTCTTCTTCGACCTGGCGATCGAGGACCTGCGGCGGGCCGCGGACCTGTTCCTGCCCATCCACGAACGCACCGACGCCGTGGACGGCTGGGTGTCGCTTGAGGTGTCACCGCTCTTGGCGTACGACACCGACGCGACGATCGCGGCCGCCCAGAGTCTGCATGCGCGCGCGGCCCGCCCGAACCTGCTGATCAAGATCCCCGGTACGGCCGAAGGCCTGCCGGCGATCACCGAGACCGTCGCGGCCGGCATTCCCGTGAACGTCACCCTGCTGTTCTCCGCCGACCACTATCGCGCGGCCGCGCAGGCGTACCTCGACGGAGTGCAGCGGCGGGTCGACCTCAACCTTGACCCGGCGGTCGGTTCGGTCGCGTCGGTGTTCATGTCCCGGTGGGACGCGGCGGTGGCCGACCAGGTGTCCGCGCAGTTGAAGGACCAGCTCGGCCTGGCGGTCGGCCTCGACACCTACCGCGCGTACCGGCAGCTGCTCGACTCCGACGACATGCAGCGGCTGCTGAATGCGGGGGCGCGGGCACAGCGCCTGCTGTGGGCGAGCACCCGGACGAAGGACCCGGCCGCGTCGGACACGTTGTACGTCCACGGGCTCGCGGCGCCGTTCACGGTCAACACCATGCCGGACTCGACGCTGGAGGCGTTCCACGACCACGGCGAGGTCGGGGAGCCGATGCCCGCCGACGGCGGCGAGGGCGACCTGATGCTGGCCCGGTTCGCCGACGCCGGGGTCGACGTACACGCGCTCGCCGAGCGACTCCAGCGGGAGGGTGCGAAGGCGTTCGTGGCAGCCTGGAAGGACCTGCTGGAACGGATTTCCACCCAGCGCACCGCGCTCACCTGATGCACTGACAGCTCGACGCCGACACGTCGAATAGCGACACCCGCCGGCCGGCGTACACCATCACCGGAGGAGCGACCGATGCCGACCACTCCACTACGTGAACGACCCGCCTGGAAGGGGCTCGAGCAGCACCATGCCGAGATCGGCCCGCGGCACCTACGTGAGCTGTTCGAGATGGATCCGGATCGGGGCCAGCGGCTGACCGCCGAAGCCGCCGGCATCTACCTCGACTTTTCCAAGAATCGTGTCACCGACGAGACGCTGCGGTTGTTGATGCAGCTGGCGGAGGAGTCCGAGCTGGAACGCCGGCGCGACATGATGTTCGCCGGAGAGCCGATCAACACCTCCGAGCACCGGTCGGTGCTGCATGTCGCGCTGCGGATGCCGAAAGGCAGCTCGCTGGTGGTCGACGGGGTGGACGTCGTGGCGCAGGTGCACGAGGTACTCGACCGGATGGCCGAGTTCGCCCGGCGGATCCGCTCCGGCGAGTGGACGGGCCACACCGGCAGGCCGATCAGGAACATCGTCAACGTCGGCATCGGTGGCTCCGACCTCGGCCCGGTGATGGCGTACGAGGCGCTGCGCCACTACAGCAACCGCGATTTGACGTTCCGGTTCGTGTCCAACGTCGACGCCACGGACTTCGTCGAGGCGACCCGCGACCTGACCGCGGAGGAGACGCTGTTCATCATCTCCTCGAAGACGTTCGGCACGCTGGAGACGCTGACGAACGCGCACAGCGCCCGGGACTGGGTGGTCGGCGAGCTCGGCTCCGAGGACGCGATCGCGAAGCACTTCGTCGCGGTGTCGACGAACGCGGAGAAGGTCGCGGCGTTCGGAATCGACACGCAGAACATGTTCGGCTTCTGGGACTGGGTGGGCGGTCGCTACTCGATGGACTCGGCGATCGGCCTGTCCACGATGGTGGCGATCGGCCCAGTGCAGTTCGCGGAGATGCTGGCCGGTTTCCACGAGATGGACGAGCACTTCCGGACGGCACCGCTCGGGCAGAACCTTCCGGTGCTGATGGGGCTGCTCACGTGCTGGTATGTCAACTTCTTCGGAGTGCAGAGCATCGGCGTGATGCCGTATGACCAGTACCTCAAGCGGTTTCCGGCCTACCTCCAGCAGCTCACCATGGAGTCCAACGGCAAGCATGTGACGCTCGATGGCCGGTCCGTCGACTACGACACCGGTCCGGTCTACTGGGGCGAGCCGGGCACGAATGGCCAGCACAGCTTCTACCAGCTGCTGCATCAGGGCACCCGACTGATCCCGGTCGACCTGATCGGCTTCGGCCGGAGCCTCAACCCGCTCCGGAACCACCATGACCTGCTGACCTCGAACGTATTCGCGCAGGCGCAGGCACTGGCGTTCGGCCGGACCGAGGAGGACGTACGCGCTGAGGGCACGCCGGCCGACGTCGTGCCCCACCGGGTGATGGAGGGGAACCGGCCGTCGAACGTCCTGCTGACCAAGGAGCTCACGCCCCAGCTGCTCGGAGCGTTGGTCGCGCTGTACGAACACAGCGTCTTCACCCAGGGGACGATCTGGGGCATCGACTCCTTCGACCAGTGGGGGGTCGAGCTCGGCAAGGTCCTGGCCACCCGGATCGCGCCGGAGCTGGAGAGCGACACCGAACCCGAGCTCACGCACGACTCGTCCACCAACGCCCTGATCCGCCGCTACCGCGCGATGCGCACCTGACCGAGCACCACCCGAGCCGAGGGGGGACCAACCATGGCCACGGACAGACCCATGCAACTGGGCATGATCGGGCTTGGCCGGATGGGGGCCAACCTCGTCCGCCGGCTGACCCGCGACGGCCACCATTGCGTGGCGTACGACCGCAACCCGGCCACCGTGGAAGCGCTGGTTGCCGAAGGCGCTCGCGGCGCCAGTTCCCTCGAGGATCTCGTGGCCCAGCTGGACCGGCCCCGGGCGGTCTGGATGATGGTCCCCGCCGGCGTCGTCCAAAACGTCCTCGACCAGCTGGTCGGTCAGCTCGACGGCGACGACATCGTCATCGACGGCGGGAACTCCTACTACCGCGACGACATCGCCCGGACGAGACAGCTGGCGGAGCGGCAGCTGCACTACGTGGACTGCGGGACCTCGGGTGGCGTGTGGGGCCTGGAGCGCGGCTACTGCCTGATGATCGGCGGCGAAAGTCGCACGGTGGAGTGGCTCGACCCGATCTTCGCCACCATCGCTCCCGGCAGCGGGAGCGCCGCACTCACACCGGGTCGGACCCGCGACGGGACCGCGCCGCAGGGCTATCTCCACTGTGGCCCGAGCGGTGCCGGGCACTTCGTGAAGATGGTTCACAACGGTGTGGAGTACGGCATGATGGCCGCAGTCGCCGAGGGACTGTCGATTCTGCGGCACGCGAACATCGGCGAGAAGGGCCGCCAGGTCGATGCAGAGACCGCCCCGTTGCGCGACCCGGAGGCCTACCAGTACGACCTCGACGTGGCCGAGGTTGCCGAGGTCTGGCGCCGTGGCTCGGTTATCCAGTCCTGGCTGATCGACCTGCTCGCCGAGGCTCTGGCCCGTTCCCCTCAGCTGGACGGTTTCGCCGGTCGGGTCTCCGACTCCGGTGAGGGACGGTGGACAGTGATCGCGGCGATCGAGGAGAGCGTTCCTGCCGCGACTATCACCGCCGCATTGAACGAGCGGTTTGAATCCCGCGGGCTCGGCCAGTTCGCCGACGCCGCGATGTCGGCAATGCGCGCCGAGTTCGGCGGCCACGCCGAGAAGAAAGACTAAAGGCCCATGCAGCACGAGCTCGAAGTCCTCACCACTCCGGACGCGGTGGCCGCAGCGGCCGCTGACATCGTGGTCCAACGCAGCCGGGCGGCGATCACCGACCACGAGCGGTTCACGTTCGCGGTGAGCGGCGGCCACACCCCGTGGGCGATGTTCGCCGAACTCACCACCCGGGACCTCCAGTGGGAACGGATCGTGATCTTCCAGGTCGACGAGAGGGTCGCCCCGGACGGCGACCCCGCCCGCAACCTGACCCACCTGCGCGCCAGCCTGGGACGGGCGCCGGCCGAGGTGGTCCCCATGCCGGTGACCGACCCCGACCTGGACGCCTCCGCCGACCGATACGCCGGGCTGCTGCCGCACCGCTTTGACCTCATCCATCTCGGTCTCGGACCGGACGGGCATACTGCATCCCTCGTCCCCGACGACCCGGTGCTCAAGGTGACCGACCATCTGGTCGCGGTCACCGGCGACTACCAGGGCCATCCGCGGATGACGCTCACCTATCCGGCACTCGCTCGGGCCGACCAGCTGCTCTGGCTGGTGACCGGGGCGGAGAAACAACCGGCGTTGGCGAAGGTGCTCGCCGGTGACGAGTCCATCCCGGCCGGCCGGGTCGAAGCGCGGGAGTCACTCATCGTCGCCGACCGTGGAGCCTCGGGCTCATGACCGGGCAGGCGAGCCTGCGGGTACGGGGGAAACGGCCGCCGCAGAAGCCGGCACGGGTGTCAGCGGCTCGATCCGCCGATCGTACGGTGCTCGACCGAGTCTCCGTGTCCGATGAGGATTTCTGCTACCAGGTCGGGCGGGAACAGTCCGTGTTCTACGAGTCCCGGTGTCGCGGCCAGCCGTGCCGCGAGCCGGGCGGGGTCTCCGACGTCGCCGTGGTAGTCGGCGATGACGCCGCCGTCGGGGCTGCGCGGCACGTCCCGGAGTGCCACCGGGGCGAGCCGGCGCAACGTGACCGGCAGGCCGAACTCGAGCAGCTCGACCGGGATCGGGGGATGCAATGCATCCACCGGCTTGCGCGAGTCGGCGATGACAACGAACCGGGTAGCCGCGGCGGCCACGATCTTCTCCCGGGTGTGGGCAGCGCCTCCACCCTTGACCAGCCAGCCGCCGGGCGCGATTTGGTCGGCTCCGTCGATGGTGAGGTCGAGATGGTCGAGGGTGCCGAACGCCTCGACGGTGAGCCCCAGCTCCTCCGCGGCCTGCCGGGTACGCGGAGACGACGCAACGCAGCGGATCGACTGTCGGCGCCGGGCGAGCGCCGGAAGCAGGTAGGCCACCGTACTGCCAGTGCCCAGACCGACCGTCATGCCGCCGGCGACGAGCTCCGCGGCCGCTTCGGCCGCCAGCCGCTTCTCCCGCTCGGCACGCTCCCGCTCGGCGCGCACCCGTTCGGCCCGCTCAGCACTCACACCGGCAGAGTCTCCCCGATCCCGCAGTGCCACACACCCACGGTCGCGCCCGGACCGTCCACCAGGGGAGGACCGCCCACGAGAGGAGAGATGGCGATGACCCTCGGCTACCGCAGGCCCCTGTACCTCCTGGCGTTCGACCATCGAGGATCGTTCGAGCGTGACCTGTTCGGCGCCAGACCACCGATCCCGCCGGCCGTACGCGACGGGATCGTGGACGCCAAGAACATCATCTACGAGGGGTTCACCCGGGCCGTCGACCACGGGGCACCGCCCGACGCGGCCGGCGTCCTCGTCGACGAGGCGTTCGGCACAGAGGTGGCCACAGCTGCCCAGGCGGCCGGCCACCTGCTCGCGATGCCGGTGGAGAAGTCCGGCCAGGCCGAGTTCGACTTCGAGTACGGCAGCGAGTTCGGTGCGCACATCGAACGGTTCGACCCGACGTTTTCGAAGGTGCTCGTCCGCTATAACCCGGAAGGTGACCAGCAGGTCAACGCCCGCCAGAACGACCGGCTCGCCCAGCTCACCAGGTGGTTGCACGACAGCGGCCGGACGTTCCTGTTCGAGCTGCTGGTGCCCCCGACCGACGACCAGCTCGCCCGGTGCGATGACAGCCACGAGTGGTTCGACCGCGAGCTGCGACCCTCGCTCGTCGTCGCCACCATCCGCGCCCTGCAGGAGGCCGGAGTCGAACCGGACATCTGGAAGATCGAGGGACTGGAAACCCACGACGACTGCGCCCGGGTCGTGGAGCAGGCACGGTCCGGCGACCGCGATGACGTCAGCTGCGTCGTCCTCGGGCGCGGCGCCGACGAGGCCAAGGTTCGCGAGTGGATCCGCATCGCGGCCGGCGTACCCGGGTTCATCGGCTTCGCGGTCGGCCGGACCCTGTGGGAGGACCCGCTGCGGGCCTGGCTTGCCGCCACCGTCACCGCGGACCAGGCTGCGGCCACGATCGCCGACCGGTACCGCGAGCTGATCGACCTCGCAGTCACCACGTCCGGTGTCATGGCAGGTGTGCGGCCATGAACGCCGGTACTCCACCGATTCGGCTGATGCTCGCCGACGTCGACGGCACCCTGGTCACGGGCGACAAGATCCTCACCGACCGGACAGTCGACGCGGTGGGACGGCTCTACGACGCGGACATCCTCTTCGCGATCACCAGCGGCCGCCCGCCGCGCGGCATGGCCATGCTTGTCGAGCCGCTTCGCGTCACAACGACCATCGCCGGGTTCAACGGCGGCATCTTCGTCCATCCGGACATGTCCGTCATCGAGCAGAGGACCATCCCGGACGAGCTCGTTGCACCCGTCACGGCGCTGCTGGAGGCATACCACCTGGACGTCTGGCTCTATCAGGGGACGGAATGGTACGTCCGTGACGCGAACGGCCCGCACGTAGCGCGCGAGGCCTGGACCGTGCGGTTCCCACCCACGGTCCTGGACCACTACGGCGACCAGCACGACGTCGCCAAGATTGTCGGCGTCAGCGACGACCTCGACGCGGTGGCCGCCGCCTCGAAGGCCGCCGACGCGGAGTACGGCGACCACGTGTCCGCGGCGCGTTCCCAGCCCTACTATCTCGACGTCACCCATCCCGAGGCCAACAAGGGCGGCGTGCTGGCGTTCCTGTCCCAGAAGTACGCGATACCGCCGCAGGAGATCGCCACCATCGGCGACATGCCCAACGACGTCCTCATGTTCGCCCATTCGGGTCTCTCCATCGCGATGGGCAACGCGAGCCTCGACGTGCAACGGGCCGCCCGCCGGTGCACCACAGCCAACTCCGATGAGGGCTTCGCGAACGCCGTCGAACGCTACGTGCTCCCGACGGCCGGCGGCGGTACCAGTCCTCGGTCGGACACCACGACCAGGGCCACGAGTAGGAAAGGCGGGCAATCAGATGGGACGTGAACGAATAGACGCAATGGTCATCTTCGGTCCGACCGGTGACTTGGCCAAGCTGCAGACCTACCCCGCCCTGGTCAGCCTGGTCGAGCGCGGGGCTCTCGATGTCCCGATCATCGGGGTATCACACCGCAGCGGGTGGGGGGCCGAGCAGCTCCGTGAGTACGCCGCCGAGTCGCTGCGGCACAACGGCATCGACCCACAGAGCCAGTCGGCGCAGCGGATGCTGGGGCTCCTCGAGTACGTCAACGGCGACCTCAACGACGACGCCACCTACCAGGAGATCGCCGACCGGCTCGGCTCCCGCCAGCGCACCCTCTTCTACCTGGAGGTCCCGCCGCAGCTGTTCGGCCGGATCGCGAACGGGATCGCGTCGGTCGGTCGTGACCGGGACGCTCGGGTCATGGTCGAGAAGCCGTTCGGCACCGACCTCCCAAGCGCGCAGGAGCTCAACGCCACGATGCACAAGGTGTTCCAGGAGGACGCGATCTTCCGCGTCGACCACTGGCTCGGCCTCGAGCCGGTCGAGAACATTCTGTACGTACGGTTCGCCAACTCCATCATCGACCCGCTGCTCAACAACACATTTGTCGAGAGCATCCAGATCACGATGGCCGAGGACTTCGGCGTCGCGGACCGGGGCCGGTTCTATGACCGGGCCGGCGCGGTCCGCGACGTGCTGCAGAACCACCTGCTGCAGCTCCTGGTCAGCGTCATCGCCGAAGAACCGAGCCAGGGGGTCCGGACCTGGCGGCACGAGCGGACCCGGGCGATGAAGGCCCTGCATCCCCTGTCACCGAAGGACGTGGTGCGAGGCCAGTACGACGGCTACCGCGACGTAGACGGTGTGGCACCGGACTCCACGGTCGAGACGTTCTTCGCCGCCACACTGACCTCCGACTCGGAGCGGTGGGCCGGCGTGCCGATCTCGATCCGGGCCGGAAAGTGCCTCCCGGTGAGCGCGTCCGAGGTCACGATCAAGTTCCGCCAGCCGGAGCACAATGTTTGCGGCCTGGAGTCCTTCCACGCCATGAACGACCTGCGGTTCCGGGTACGCCCGGAGACGGCGGTCTCGCTCACGCTCGCAGGCAAGAAACCCGGCATCGCGGCGCAGGCCCAGACGGAGGAGCTCACTTTCGCCCAGCAGCCCGGCTCCGACCCGCGGCCGTACGACCGGCTGATCGGCGCCGCCCTCGAAGGAGAGGACTTCTACTTCGCCCGCGAGGACTCCGTGGAGGCCGCCTGGCGGATTGTCGACCCGATCCTTGGCGATGTCGTACCCCTGCATAGGTACGCACCGAGCACCTGGGGACCGCAGGAGGCGGCCGACGTCCTCCCGGCCGGCACCCGGTGGCACGACCCGGCTGTCTAAGCCGGCCTCGGTCCGGCCGGTGGTTTGCGGAGAACGGTCCTGGCGGACGTCCTCGACACCAAGGCAGAAACAGAGAGAAACAGAGAGGAGACGGAGGCATGGACCCGGACAACCCACCCCGCCGCGTGGTGATCATCGGGGGTGGCTTCGCCGGCCTGGCCGCCGCCCGCGCCCTACGTCGCGCCCCGCTCTGGGTGACGGTGGTCGACCGTGCCGCCCATCACCTGTTCCAACCGCTGCTCTACCAATGCGCCACCGGGATCCTGTCGGAGGGACAGATCGCCACCCCGCTGCGGGAGGTTCTCCGACGCCAACAGAACGTCGACACCCTCCTCGCCGAGGTCGTCGACCTCGATCCCGCCCGGCGGCAGGTCATCGCACTGCGCCCCGGTGGGACCCGGATGGAGATCCCGTACGACGACCTCGTGGTCGCCGCCGGCGTCTGCCAGTCATACTTCGGCCACGACGAGTTTGCGGCTCACGCGCCCGGCATGAAGTCGATCGCGGACGCCCTCACGATCCGGCAGCGACTGTTCGGCGCGTTCGAGCAGGCAGAGTCGGCCCCTACCCCGGAGGAGCGCCAGCACCGCCTGACCTTCGCACTCGTCGGGGCCGGGCCGACGGGGGTGGAGCTAGCCGGCCAGATCCGTGAGCTCGCCACCCACACGTTGCGCAACGAGTTCCGTCTGAGCCACCCCGAGGATGCCCGCGTCCTGCTGTTCGACGGTGGGAGCGAGCCGCTCGCCTCGTTCGGCCCGAAGCTCTCCGCGCGGGCCAGGGACACCCTGCGGCGGCTCGGCGTCGAGCTGCACATGCGTGCCCTCGTCACCAGCGTCGACCAGGACGGCCTGACAGCGCGCAAGGAAGACGGCACCGAAGTCCGCCACGACGCGGGCACCGTGCTGTGGACTGCGGGCGTGGCCGCTCCGCCCCTCGCCCACGCGATCGCGCGGGCCACCGGAGCCGAGCAGGACCGCTCCGGGCGGATCAGGGTCGAGCGGGACCTCACCATCCGCGGGCATCCGGAAATCTCCGTGGTCGGCGACCTCATGAGCGTCGACCGACTGCCTGGCGTCGCGGAGACCGCCATGCAGGCCGGTCACTACACGGGTGCCCGCCTCCGTCGGCTGGCAGAAGGGCGCGCCCACAGTCGCCATCCGTTCCGGTATCGCGACCTCGGCTCGGCTGCCTACATCGCCCGTGGCCAAGCGGTGGTGGCGAGAGGGCGGCTACGCTGCGGTGGGTTCATCGGCTGGCTGCTATGGCTCGTCGTGCACATCGCCTTCCTCACTGGCTTTCGCAACCGCCTCATGGCGGTCGCGACCTGGCTGGTGGCGTTCACCCGGGAGGTACGCCCGGAGCGGGCCTTCACCACCCGCGAAATCGACGCGGCCCGCGACATATACGCGGTCATCGCGGCGAGCCAGGCGGGGAAGCCGGCGCCATCGGGCGCCGACGAGGAGCCCGGTCTGGGGACCGTGCCGCGCCAGGTGACGTCCGAGCACGGACGGGAAGGCAAACCGACTGGCGCCGCGAAACCCGATGCGGGAAAACATGATGGTCCACCGGGATCGTCCTTCGGACGGCGCGGGAGCTCCGGGCTGGACGCGGGTACCTGAGCGCCGTGCCGGCCCGCGCCTTCGACTTCCCTTCGGCCGGGTGGCAACCAACCGCCGGCGACGACGTCACCGACGGTTCCGGTCGGCGCGGCTCGATGTTCCAGTATGGCCAACTGGTGGTTCGCGCAGAGTTTGTGCGCCACGCCGTGTACCACCTGAGGACGAAACCCTGCTTGGCCGGGTCACATGCCTGCGCGGCAGAAGCCGGCAGGGCGGGATCGGTCAGGGTGCGCGGCGAGGCGTTGGACGCGGAACGGCCCAGGCCTCCAGCGCCTGATCGAGGGCGAAAGGTGGTCAGCGTTCGGAAACGTCGTTGACGAGGTGCACCGGCACAAAGCGCCCGGCAGCGCTCAGCACAGCGGCGTACCTCACCCGACTGACACGCGCCCGGACAAGCGCGACGCCCCTGCCCATCACCGCACCACGCCAAGCGGCACCAACTAGATGCCAGACCAAGATCCACCGTTAATCGGACACCCCCTTTAGAGCGCGCGTGGGTTGAGATGAAGTGGACATTGGGTCCGGGGATTCGCTGCCAGCCTGGACCCGCGGATGCTTGTGGGCCGCGTAGAGTTGGCCATGATCAGGTGCAAGCCGCTGTTGCTGGTGTCGGGTAGGCGCGGGCTAGCTGTTTCTGGAAGGCGAGAAACTCGCTGTGCCAGAGTCGCGGCTTGCAGACGGCAGTGACCTCGCCGGGGGCACGAGGGCGGCGACGGTCCGTCCGACCAGTTCCGGTTCGCGCTGGATAGGAACGGGCTTACATTATCCCTCCTAGGGATAATGCCGGCGACGCCATCATGAGGCCCGGACGGCCCATGCGAGTAGCAGTCGACCTGTGCACTACCCAGGACAGCAGGTCATTCAGGACACTTGTCCGGGCGAGAACGACTATGCCAGCACGCGACCAGCCCTCGAAGGGCACATAGAGCACAGCGCTTCAGAAGTAGCATCCGCGCGATGCCTGTAACGCCGGCCCGCAGCACGAGCGGTGCCGCGTTTCTGCCCGGATGCAGTGCGGAAGTGATGAATTGGGACGACTGGTAGGTGATCCAACTCGAGGAGGTCGGTCAGTGACCAAGATGATCCGCGCGGTTCAGGTCAGTCAGGTCAATGCACCGCTACGTGTCGTTGACGTCCCGGAGCCCAGCCCCGGCGAGGGGGAGGTCCGAATCGCTGTCGAGGCGTGCGGTATGTGCGGGACCGACATCAGCATGGTGCGTGGCGCGTTCGGCGTCGGACCGTTCCCGCTCACACTCGGCCACGAGGTCGCCGGCCGAATCGACATGCTCGGCGACGGCATCGTCGACTGGCAGATCGGCGACCGTGTGGCCGTCGGCTGGTTCGGTGGCAACGACGGAACCTGTCAGTCGTGCCGCGAGGGTGACGCGATCAACTGCGTGAACCTCCAGGTGCCCGGGCTTGCCTATCCGGGCGGGTACGCCGAGTCGACCGTCGTACCGACCAGCGCGCTTGCCCGTATCCCCGAGGAGCTGACGTTTGCCGATGCCGCACCGATGGGCTGCGCAGGCGTGACAGTATTCAATGCGCTGCGCCGCACCTCGGCATGGCCCGGCGATCTGGTCGCGGTCCTCGGGCTTGGCGGGCTGGGGCATCTGGCGGTCCAGTTCGCTGACAAGATGGGCTTCGACACAGTCGTCATCAACCGCGGCGGCAAAAAGGAAGCGACCGCCAGGCAACTCGGCGCCCACCACTACCTCGACAGCACGGCGCAAGATGTGCCCGAGGCGCTGAAAGCACTCGGTGGCGCCAAGGTCATCCTGGCCACCGTGCCGCAGCCGGCGGCAATGACGACGGCCATCGATGGCCTACGTCCCCACGGCGAGCTGATCGTCATCGGATTCTCCCTGGAAAAGATCGAAGTTAGTCCGGCGCAGCTTATTACCGGGCAGAAGACGCTGCGCGGTCATGCCTCCGGCACTTCACAGGAGGTAGAGGAGACGATGCGATTCGCCGCTCAATCCGGGGTCCGGGCCATCACCGAGCAGGCGTCGCTGGAGGATGCGCCACAAGCCTTCGACAAGATGCTCGCCGGAGCAATGCGATTCCGGGGAGTTCTCATACCTGATCGCAGCCAAAACGCCGTCCCGTAAGGGCTGTTAAGATTTCGGCGTGTCTTGTACGTAGGGCCCGCGCCGGTCGATCATTGCCTCGGATGCAGGTGATCAATACTGAGTCAGATAGCTGGATCCAGGTGTTCGCTGGGTCTTCGGTGCTCCAGTCTGGCAGGCTTGGGCGTCGTGCGACTTCGAGGTGCAGAACCAGACCGGCCCGGGACCACGGTGGATCCATCCGTTGGATGATCGGGTGCTGCCTTGTCGCGGTGTACTACCGCAACGAATGTGACTCTGCGGCCAGTCGGGTTGCTGTTCGGATCCCTAAGTCCCCCGCCGGCGGGTGGTCGACCACCTCGCCTGGGACAGTCAGGAAGTTCGTGGGTGAGCCGGTGATCCGGAATGCTGGGGCGTTCCTCCGGCAGGAGAGGATCATCAGTGTCTGAAGCGGAGAAGGCGACCGTAGATGCGGCAAGGATCCAGGAGTCGGCGGTTCGCGGGTTGGATGTGCAGATCGCGCAGGAGCCGGTGTACGTCCGTGGAGTGGCAGAGGAGTTCAGATGCTGATCCTCTTCACCGAGGCCGAGTCGGCGGGAAGGAAGCTGTCGTGGCTCGCTGGCTCACCATCCCAGCGGATGCGAATTCCAGCGACTTTGCCCCAGCATGTAGGCGGACTCTCAATCTCGGTGATCGTGCCCTGGTAGCTACGGCCGCGTAGTCCTCTCAGCGACGCTCTCAGCGACACACGGTCCGCCGACGAGCGCGTGCCGCCGGGGTCCGGACAGCTCGCGCCACCACGTCCGCCACCGCACGGCGTCTCCTCAGGAGCTGACCTCGACGTAGACCTTGATGGCGCCGGGCGCACTGAGCTGGTCGAGCGCGTCGCTGAAGTGGTCGAGCCCGCGGACCGCGTGGGTGAGGAGGCGGGAGAGCCAGCCCGGATGCTGGAGCTCGGCCACGGCGAGATCACGGACGCCTGCCTCGAAGTGCTCCCGATTGGCGTTCACCGTGCCGAACATCGCTTTGTTGCCCAGGACAAAATCCAGGTTGATCGCGTCGGAGGGAATCTCGGTCCGCCGGGTGCCGCCGGTGACGCTGGACAGGACGAGCACACCGTTCTTGGCGAGCAGGTGGGACATCGCGTCGAAGACGATCGGTGAGTAGCCAGTGGCCTCGAAGACGAGATCGAAGCCGCCTTCGCCGGCCACGTCCGCCAACGGCGTCGCTCTGGTGCTGGCGTAGCGCGCACCGAACGCCTCCACCAGGTCGGAGTTGAGGTACGGCGCCTCGCGCTGTCCGAGCGTGGTGGCCTGCAGGCCGCGGTTCCGCAGGATCATCGTGGCGAGGAGGCCGATCGTGCCGGCGCCCAGGACGGCTGCCCGGCGGGGTCGCCACACCTTGAGGCGGCGTTGGATCTCGTAAGCCTGGAGGACGCCCTTCTCGACGATACTGGTCGGCTCCAGCAGCACCGCGACGTGGGAGAGGCGCTCCGGGATCTGGATGAGGTACCGCGGCTCCTCGACGTAGTACTCCGTGAGGAACCCGTGGACCCGGCTGATGCCGTGCTCGAAGTAGTCGTCGTCGGTGGTCATGTCGGGCGTGTCGAGTATGTCGTACAGACTCGAACCCGCCCGGCGGACGCGGGCGACGACGTGGTCGCCGGGGGCCAGCTCGGTGACGGCGAGACCAACCTGCTCGACCACGCCGAGGCTCTCGTGCCCCGTGATCAGGACGTCTTCGCCTGGTGGTGCCGCGCCATATTCGCCGGCGTTGATCTCCTTGTCCGTCCCATCCAGGCCGATCTGGAGGACACGGACCAAGACGCCACGTCCGCCGGGAACGTCGTCGACGGACGGTTTCCGGACGTCGGTCAGATGCGCGCTACCCGCCTGCCTGGGCACGACCGCAATCGCTTTCATGATCACCTTCCGGTCGCCTGTCCTTTCACTGCACCTGTCCGACCACCACCTCACCAGGGTCTTGAGACACCCACTGGGCGAGGACAAAGGCGACGATCCTCCCGCGACTGCGACGAGGTCGCGGGGTATCACGCAGGCACGAGCGAGCAGTTCGATGCGGTCGTCGTCGGCCTGGGGCCAGTCGGGAGGCGGTGGCCAAGGGGAGGGCCGGCGCGACGTCCATTGGCTCGACCATGCCGGTGTGGACCAACCGCGAGGTCACCAGCCTCAAGGAGACCCGAACGCGTCGTCGTCATCGGCCGCAGCGCAGTCAGCGTGGAGCTCAGCACGTACCGCGACGACATGGCGGCCATCGCGTTCTTCGCCTCCAGAGGCGCCGGGCACGTCACGTCAATCCGACCCTCGGTGTGAGGCGACCACATCACCTCGGACCCCCATTGTCCCGCGGCCGCAGACATGGTCTGGTGCTACGACAGACCGGACGCCATTCGGTACAAACAGTAATGTCTCGTACGTCGCGGCTCCATTGCCACCAACGGCAACACAAGCTGACCAATCCATGTTATTTCGGCTTCACGGAAGGGATCAGAATTCGTGCGGTCTCCATCGAGTGCCAGGCCGGGCACCGCCTTCGGTAGGAGTCACCTACCGGGAGGGTCGTCGTCCGACGCACCATGAAGTGGTAGAGGAAGGTTTCCACGATGGCTGAAACATCCACGTACCAAGGCTCGGCCGCCCGCTACCTCCCCGTCGCAGATCATGGGCTGGTCGGTGATCTTCGCACGGTGGCCTTGGTGGGTACGGACGGCACCATCGACTGGTACTGCTGTCCGTCGTTCGACGCGCCCAGTGTTTTCGCCGCGATCCTCGACGCGGATCGGGGTGGGGCGTTCGAGCTGTGCGCGATCGCGCCGGCCAGGACCAAGCAGTTCTACTTCCCCGATACGAACGTGTTGATCACCCGGTTCTTCACCGAGGACGGGGTGGGCGAGATCCAGGACTTCATGCCGGTCAGCGAATCCAGCGAGGCCGACCGGCACCGGCTGATCCGGCGGGTCGTGTGCGTACGCGGAACGATCCCGTTCCGGGCCCGGGTCGCTCCCCGGTTCGGGTACGCCGCCCAGCAGCACACCCTACGGATGCTCGACCCCATGGCGCTCTTCGAGTCCGAGGCGCTCTCGCTCGCGCTGACCGCCACGGTGCCGTTGGAGTGCGACGGCCTGGACGTACGGGCGAAGTTCAGGCTCACCCAGGGCGAGTCGGAGGTGTTCGCCCTGGACCGGGTCAGCGGCGAGGTGCAACCGCGCGGCTGCCCACACGCCGAGGCCGAACGGGAGTTCACCGCCACGGTGGCGTTCTGGCGGCGCTGGCTCTCAGCCTCGCGGTACCGCGGCCGCTGGCGGGAGATGGTGCACCGCTCCGCACTGACGTTGAAACTGCTCACCTACGCACCCACTGGTGCGATCGTCGCCGCGCCGACCACGAGCCTGCCCGAGCACATCGGCGGTGAGCGAAACTGGGACTACCGCTACCTCTGGGTCCGTGATGCTGCGTTCTGCGTCTACGCCCTGCTCAGGCTCGGCTTCACCGAGGAGGCCGCGCAGTTCATGAGCTTCCTGACCGACCGGATCGACCTGCACGCCGACCGGCCGTCCGGACCTCTGCAGATCATGTACGGCATCGACGGGCGTACCGACCTGCCCGAACGGAAACTGCCCGACCTGGAGGGCTACCAGGGTTCGGCGCCGGTGCGAGTCGGCAACGCCGCCGCGGACCAGCTCCAGCTTGACATCTACGGCGCGCTCATCGACTCCATCTACCTCTACAACAAGTGGGGCGAGCCAATCTCCAGCGACCTCTGGGACACGGTGTCCGACCTGGTCGGATGGGTCTGCGAGCACTGGAACCAGCCCGACGAGGGCGTCTGGGAGACCCGTGGCGGCAGGAAGAACTTTCTGTACTCGCGGCTCATGTGCTGGGTGGCCATCGAACGCGCCATCCGGATGGCCCGGGCTCGCGGTCTGCCGGCCGATCTGTCCCACTGGGGCATGGTCCGTGACACGATCTACCAGGAGATCATGCGCCATGGTTGGTCCGACACGCGGCAGGCGTTCGTCCAACATGAGGGCGACGACGTCCTGGACGCCGCTGTCCTGATGATGCCGCTGGCGAAGTTCGTCTCCCCCACCGACCCCAAGTGGCTGTCGACCCTCGACGCGCTGACCGAGGACCTGGTGTCGGACTCGCTCGTCTACCGCTACGACCCGCAAGCGAGTCCGGACGGCCTCCGGGGTGTGGAGGGCACGTTCTCCATCTGCTCGTTCTGGTACGTCGAGGCGCTCACCCGCGCCGGACGCGTGGAGGAGGCCCGGCTCGCCTTCGAGAAGATGCTGACGTACGCCAACCACCTTGGTTTGTACGCAGAGCAGATCAGTCATACCGGAGAACAACAGGGCAACTTCCCGCAGGCGTTCACCCATCTGGCACTGATCAGCGCCGCGTTCAACCTCGACCGCGCACTGGGCTGACCAGCTGCAAAGCCGCCAGCTCCGCGTCCGAGGTCGCATGGTCACCAGGGCTCGGCGACTCACCCCTACCGCCGGGTGGGGCCAGGCACCCGGGGGCATGACCGGTACCTTTGCCGATCGATGATCACCGCCTACGTCAACGGGTCCGCCCGCTCCCGCCTTGACGGGCGCCTTCATGCGTTGGCGGCCGTGATCGTCGACCCGCCCTCACTGTCTGACAGGACTCCTTGCGAATCTGCCCGGCCGCAGGCTCGGGGAGACGATCTTGGAGTCAAGGGGGCGGACGTTGGACCAGCAGGATCGATCCGTGCTGACGTCAATGCGGAAAGCCGGCACGGCACGTCCGGACCCCGCGCCCCGACTGCCCGAGGTGGCATGAATCAACCAACCCACCGACCGGCCACAACCAACCCTGTAGGCACAACCTGTCTCATATGACTTGACGACTACCGCACAAGTCCAAAATCTCGACTACATGCAGCGCCGTGGTATTACCCAACCGACGGCCCGTTCACGTGAGGCTTGAGCGTGGAAAGCTAATCTTCCGTGATACGGGCAGTTTCACCACGTGGCGATGATCGTCGACGCCAACGCTGACGAGTGGGCCCATCGCCGAGAGCTGCCTGTGCGATATCGCCGGCAACGAACACATGGTGCGCCTTGGGCCTCCAGCGGCAGGCCGAGGCTGATATCGCGCTCGAGTTCGGCAGCGATCTCGGCGCGATCAGTGACGGTTCGCCCCGTCGTCCGCGATGAGCACGGCTCCTTCGTACAAGGTCTCCATCGCGCTGACCTTGCCGGAGTTAGGTCGCTCAATCAGCGACGGGATGACACCTTCGGGCTCAGTGGGGAGCGAATAGGACTCGGACATAGGGTCTCCTGTTCGTGTTGGTTGAACTGCCTACCAATAGCGCGGGTGATGGCCTGGCCTTGGGCGAATCGACCTGGGTGAAATTCCATTTCAACCGGGTCGGGTCGAGACCTGGATTAGCCAGATCGAGACCTGGTTCGGTATGTCGATCCGCCGGGGCACCTTCGGCTCGATCAAGGTCCTCATTAGCCAGATCGCGTCTACATCGAGCACTGGAACACCAACACCGAGCCGTTCACCTGGACCGCCGCAGCCGACGAGATCCTCGCCAAAGTTCAACTCGTCCAGACCGACATCAAGAAACTCGTGGACAACAACGCCAAGTAAACTCATCAGAGTCACGCAACACTAGCTGGCTATATATTGGCGACGAGCTTGATCTCACCAGTTGCTCAGGGAACGCCAGCCTGGCTGTGCCGACCAACAGCCCGACAATCGCGTCTCCGAGTCCTCACGGACGGACGCTGATGATCGTTTTCCCCTTTCGGCGCTCGGTCGGATTGAGGGCCGCAAAGGCGTCGTCGAGGGTCGCGACGTTGCCGATGTTCGTCCGCAGTCGTCGGTCCCGCACCCGCTGGACGATCTCGCCCAGTTGGCCACGATCGGACTCGACAACGAAGTCGACCGCCAGGCCGTCGGCGGGCCGCGCCCCCGGCGGCCCGACGACACTCACCAGCGTTCCTGCGGCGCGAATCAGGCCTGCGGACCGCCTCCCGATGTCTCCGCCGATGACATCGAAAACCAGATCGACACCGCCGACGTCTTCCAGAGCGTCGTTGTCGAGGTCGACGAACTCCTGCGCGCCGAAGTCGAGTGCCTTCTGACGGTCGGCACCGCGCCCCGTACCGATGACATACGCGCCAGCCTCGCGCGCGAGTTGCGTCACCATCGTCCCGACTGCGCCGGCCGCGCCGTGCGCGAGGACGCTCTGCCCCGCCCGAAGGCGGCCGTGGTCGAACAGCCCTTGCCACGCGGTCAGGCCCGAGATTGGCAGGCTCGCGCCCACCGTGAAGTCGACGTCGCCTGGCAGGGGCGCGAGGTTGCGTGCCTCGACGGCCACGTACTCCGCCAGGGTGCCGTCGCGATGCCAGTCCGTGAGGCCGAACACCCGCTGTCCCACAGACAGACCGGTCGTGCCGTACCCGAGAGCGGTGACCACTCCGGCCATCTCGTGCCCAGGGATCGACGGTGTTCGGTCACGGTCCATGCGATCGGTCCAGGTCGAGGGCCACTCCAGCTCAGTCGGGACGAATCCCGACGCATGTATCTGAACGATGACGTCGTTTATCGCTGCCGGCGGCTCGGGCCGCTCCACCAGCGTCATCCCGGCCGTTCCCGCAGCCTGGTCCGTCACCACGATCGCCTTCATGGGAATTGTCTCCTCAGGCATTGTCTCTTTGATGGAAATGTTGCATCGATGGGCGCGAGTCGCTCACGGACGAATGCGGATGATCGTCTGCCCGCTGATCCGCTCGGTCGGATTGAAGGCGGCGACGGCGTCGTCGAGGGTTGCGACGTTGCCGATGTTCGTCCGCAATCGCCGGTCCCGCACCCGGTGGACAATCTCACCCAGTTGGGCACGATCGGACGCAACTACAAAGTCGATCGCCAAGCCGTCCGCGGGCCGCGCCTCGGGCGGCCCGGCGATGGTCACCAGTGTTCCTCCAGCTCGGATCACGCCTGCGGACCGCTCCTGGATGTCGCTGCCAATGACGTCGAACAACAGATCGACGCCGCCGACGTCTTCCAGCGTGTCGTTCTCAAGGTCGACGAACTCCATCGCGCCGAAATCGAGCGCCTTCTGACGGTCGGCCGCGCGTCCGGTGCCGATGACGTAGGCACCAAACTCACGTGCCAGTTGCGTCACCATCGAACCGACTGAGCCAGCCGCGCCGTGCACGAGGACGCTCTGCCCCGCCTGAAGACGGCCGTGCTCGAACAGCCCTTGCCACGCAGTCAGACCTGGCATCGGCAGGCTCGCGCCCACCGTGAAGTCAACGTCGGCCGGCAGCGGCGCGAGGTTGCGTGCCTCGATCGCCACATACTCCGCCAGCCCGCCGCCGCGATACGAGTCCGTGAGGCCGAACACCCGCTGTCCCACCGACAGCCCTCTCGTGCCATAGCCGAGAGCGGTGACCACTCCGGCCAGCTCTTGCCCGGGAGTCGACGGTGTTCGGTCACGGCCAAGGCGATCAGTCCACGTCGACGGCCACGTCAGCTCACCCGAGGTGAACCCCGACGCATGAACCTGAACGACGACGTCGTTTGTCGCCGGTTCCGGCTCGGGCCGATCTACCAGTGTCATCCCGGCCGTTCCCGCTGCCTCATCTGTCACAACAATCGCCTTCATCCGGCACCCCCCGTATCTAGTTCCTGGCTTGCACGACACTTTCGTTCCGCCAGTATTAGCGGTGTCGGAGCGCGGCGTCTTACCCCGCAGATCGACCACATTGAGGCGCGCTACAGCGCCACTCTCTGCCCATCGACCGTACACCGCTGATGGCGCATTCGACGCATGCGAGAGCCCCCGTAACGAGGGGTCCTTGACCGTTGCCCCCCGTTCCCCGATAGATGCCGCCCTGCACACCACAGACGTCCGTCAGGGGTGCGGCGCAGCCGTATCACGCAGCAATGCCCCGTAGTTAAGGCGACCGCGGGAAGGTCAATACATGGTTGGTCACCCTTGGTCGAAGGTTGCGCGACGATGAAATGTACACGGAACTCCGATAGATCATGGGATTGTCAAGATTACCTTGTTTCACAGGAGTCCGTCGCATGTCCGAGGTTCCCACCGTCCCTGTCTCGCGGTTCATCACGGTCGTCGCGGACGTCTTCGCGCCGGGCCATCTGGGCGAGTTGACTTCGTACCTGCCGTTCGAAGCGGTCGATGACGTCCTGGAGCAGACCAAAACTGTGCAGCGCAGACTGCGTTCGCCGAGGGGCTACTTCCCGATCTGTCTCAAATTCCATGAAGAGGTCAGCACGTAGAGATGTGCGTTGGGCGACTTCGACAACTTCTTGTAACTACTAAGTCTTGACGTGTCGGTGGATGTTCTGCAGGAGAAGGCCTTCTCTTCTCCTGCAGGTTCGGTTTCGACCGAGAAATCCGGCTCCACAAGAATCGCGGTTTTGAGTGGACCTTTCGTTGTCGCTGCTGCTGTTACCACATCCGAGGAATGTCATCGCTACTGATGTCCCGCTCACATCCGTGGTGGTGGTGTCTGCGCGGACCCGCAGCACCCTCTTTGTCAGACTGAGGAGAGACACCGGGAGTCAGTCCTCGGCTACCTGATCGAGGGCGGGATCGGAGATCCTTGTGCACGTGTCCACCCCATCTGATGACCGGTCCGTTCCTTCGACCTCGGGGCCGACCCGGGGCCACGCCCCTTCCGGCGGGTGTTCAGCCGGGAGTACAAGTTGGCGATCGTCGCAGAATACGAGAACGCTCCTAACGGTCAGAAGGGCGCGATCCTGCGCCGGGAGGGCCTGTCTTCGTCCCTCGCGACGCTCGCTTCTAGAGTGCCTCGTCAGGAAACGTTGGCGCTGTAATGGTGTCGGCTTGTGCTGGGGGTGGCTGGTGCTGGGAGGCTGTGGCTGGGGGGTAAGTCATGGCACGGGCGCCTGAGGTGTGTTGTCCGGGACTTGGAGCCGGCCGAGGCTCAGCAGCTGGTGCAGATCACGCGGCGGGTCGTAACGCGCTGGCGAGGTGTTCTGGGAACCGGGTGGGAGACGGTCATCCAGTGTCAGGACGGCGACACCGCGATGGTTCGGCAATCGGTCCGATATCGCAGCTATTACATGCTTCGTCCTCAGCCCTCACCCTGGCACCGGGATGGGGCGATCGGCAACCAGCTGAGGCATACGTCTCCGTACGGAGGGTTTGCCGGGAAGCCGCCTGGGAAAGGGCACCGTGACGCTTCAGGGCGTACGGCGGTCGAATTGTGATCACGGGTCCGGCTCATCCCAACTACATGCGCGCAAGAGATGCAGGAAACACCCCATGAAGATCGTGTTGTTCGGTGCCACAGGCATGGTAGGCAGCGCTATCGCGGCCGAGGCCGTGCGCCGTGGCCACGAGGTCGTGGCTGTCTCCCGCTCCGGACGCGCCCCCGTGGACAGCCCACTCCTGACCGCAGTGGCGGCCGAGGCCGGGTCGGCCGAAAGAGTTGCCGAACTGGTCAAGGGCGCCGACGTGGTGGCCTCGGCGCTGGTGCCGCCGCGTGATGGCTCCGATCCGCGCGCCCCGTTCGTCGCCCTGTACCACGCTTTGCTCGTCGGTGTGCGCGCCAGCGGTGTGCGCCGTGTCGTCATCGTTGGCGGTGCTGGCTCACTCCGAGTGGCGCCGGACACGGTTCTGTTGGACACGCCCGGTTTCCCGGCCGCAGTCAAGCCTGAGGCCCAGGCCCACGCCGATCTGCTCGCCGGACTGCGCAAGGTCGACGACCTCGACTGGACCTACATCTGCCCGGCCGCGAGCATCGCCCCCGGCGAACGCACCGGAAACTTCCGCGTCGGCGGTGACGCCCTGCTGACCGACGGCGAAGGCAACAGCCACATCAGTACCGAGGACTACGCCGTCGCGTTCATCGGCGAGATCGAGAGGGCTGAGCATCCGAGGTCCCGTATCAGCGTCGCCTACTGACCGGAGCCGATCGAGAGGCACAACCCGCCCGTGCGGCTTCTCCAACGCCAGCATCACCGGCTGCGACGACGCATGCGCGATCACACTCGCCATCCGTGACCTCCCCCGTGAGATCGCCCGCACCGTCAATCCGCGGGCCCTGCACTTCTTCATGGCCGTGCCTGCGGGGGCTACCTCGTAAACGGTGATTCGGCGATCTCCTGACATGGGAGCCAAGCATGCATGTGGCCGTTTGCCGGCGCATCCGGGAACATCGCTCCCTCGCCGTTGCCGCCCTGCACCGCCACGGGCACGACCCTGTTCCGATTAGCCGGTCGCACGGCGTTGACTTATTGACCGGTCGAGGGCTGGACGAGGCTTTAGCCGGCGTCGATGTTGCTGTCGATGCGATCAGCTCGCCGCCCGCTTACGTGAGGCCGCAACGACATACTTTGCCACCGCCGCGCAAATCTACTGGAAGCCGATCAGCAAACGGATTTCGGCACCACGTGTTGCTCTCGATCGTCCAAGAACATCGCATCCAGTAAATTCCCGACTATTCCGGCAAGCGGGCGCAGGAGCGCCTGGTACCTGCCGGACAGGTGCCGTGGACCATCGTGACCGACTCGACCCCATCTTGCGCACCCGCAACGGCCCAGCCTGTGCGCGGTGTGCGCTTCAGGAGGCCAGCCTCGAACATGAAAGCGATGAGAGCGCAGTCGGTGGTGCACGTCATACGGTGGTTCTCCTCCTGGGCAAGGCGGGCAGCAAACTCAGTCCGGTCAAGCACTCGAACTTCGATGGGGCTCAACGTGGTGACGCCCTCCCCACCTGAAAGCAGGGGATTCCAACCCGCTTCGCTTACGCGCCGGTGGGTTGAGGGTCACGGTTCGTAGGCCCGGTCCGTGCAGTCACGATGCTGCCGCTCGGCAAATGTTACCGACCTGGCGATCGGCCGGGGTTGTACAGGTGGGGTTGATCGTCACCTCCGGTGGTCGGATATGGACGGTGGGACGAGGATGGCGCGATGACGGCGAGCTCTTGCTGGCCGTGTTGACAGCGCTGAACGCCGTTGCTGGCTTGAACGCCGTTCACGGGATGTACGTCGCTCGGAACGTCGTCGATGTGGGTGTGGCGGGCGCGCCAGCTGGCTGCTCGGCAGCGGGGTGAGCAGAACCTCTTGTGCAGGCGTGCATTGAACAGCAGCGGGGCTGGACCAGAGGAGCTAATCTTCTTGTATGCCTCTTGTTTCAAACCTGGTAGAGAAGGATCTGTTGGAGGTCGTGCCGCCGTTTGTCGCGCAGGGTTCCTCCGCGATGGTCCGACTCCTTGAGCTACCTCCGGGAGATCCAGGTATCGCTCCTCACCGTCACTCCGGTCCCGTTTTCGGCTACATGCTCGAAGGGGAGATGTTGTTCGAGCTCGAGGGTGAGGCGCCTTATCCGGTCAAGGCCGGAGAAGCTTTCTGGGAACCGGGCGGCGCTGTCATCCACTACACGATCTCGAACCTGCTTGCAGATAGGACGAGCCGGCTCGTCGTGGTGATGCTGTGCGCTCCTGGAGTCGAGATGATCACATTCGTCGATGACGAAGAGCTTGCGGCCAAGGCGAGCAAGCGGATTCCCGCGCCGACGCGGTAGTCGTCGGATCCTCCGGTCCACACGATCCCCGACCCAGGAGTCTTCGACGTACGCCGGCGCATCGGCAGTGTCGTCCACGAACGTGGCCCGAAACTGCCGGCCGTCCTCGCCGGTCTGACGGGTACGCCTGGCAGGGTCGGCCAGCGACGACGTGGTGACGAGTGAGACCACCCCTCCCCAGACCACCTCGCCGAGGCTCGCGCCTTGACACAAGATGACTGGCAGCCGAGGTAGCGGGTTATCGGTGCCGCCCACGGACCCGTCTACCTCGACGAGCTTGGCCGACCGAGCCCAGATCCTGCGGCGTGAGGGAAACCGCGACTCTGACGACGACGAGACCTAACTGCGCAAGAGTGTTTAGGTCGGACCGCCTGTGGGGATCAGGTTTGATGCCTCTCACGCGGTTCCGGCCCAACCGAAGAGAGCCCCGGCCCTCGCGTGTCTGACGGCGCGAGGGCCGGGCCTTGTTTGTAGAAGCCGGCACTACCAGCCGGGTGCTCTGGTCCTGAGTCCGCACCCCCAGGACCCGCCCGCCCTACTGCGGCCCCGCGGCTGCTCGACGCCGGTGTGGGGCCGCTGTTGGGAGGAGACCTGGGCGCTGACCTACAACGGCCCGCAACGACACCGATACCGATGGTGCCAACGCACCTCAGGACCACCAGCTCGACATGAGTGAAGCTTCACCCGGCGTTCCGGCGAGAGTGCGCACGGAGTCCGCGGTACGCAAGGGCACCCCTTGCGTACGCGGCGGCGGCGAGCTCGCGGCCGATGCCGATGGCGGCGGTGAGTTCGGGTGCGATCTGGTTCACCAGCCCGGTGATCTGGGTGTGGCGCAGCTGGTCGCGTAGTTCGGCGGCGGCTTCGACGATGCGGTTGTGCAACGCCTGGAGCCCGGCGCGGCGGGACTTGACCGCTGAGCCGCGGGTGGCGCGTAGTACCGGGAGGGCTTCGACCATGCCGGCCACCGACGTCGGCGTGTGGGTGCGTTGCCCGGTCAACGCGGCGCGAGCTGCGGTAGCCCGGGAGCACCCGGCGAGGCACTCCATAGCCGGACTGTGGAGCGGAGGAAGCACTCGCATGCTCGTTGCCCTGATCGTCACCTCAGCATGCCGACCCGCTACCAGAGCCATGGCTGCGGCCTCGAATGCCGCGGCGGCGTCACAGGGGTACGCGCAGGAACACACAGCCGCGCAAGTCGAGCCACGCGCTTTCGGGGCCGCGGACCAGCCGCAGCACCACCCCGTCGCATCCCGGGCAGCGGCCAACCAGGCCGGGCGCATGCGTGTACACGTGCAGGGTCGCCACCGGGCCGGTTCGGCCGCAGCCGGCGCAGCGGCTGGTGGCCGCGGTGACATCCACCGCAAAGACCTCCCGCAGCGGGCCGGCGAGCGCGTTGCCATCCACGTACTGATCGGTCATCTCAACCTCACTGTGTCTCCCGGTTCGCTGGGGCGTCTGCCGGTTAGTTTGGGCCGAAGCGTTCGGTCCTGACCCGCCGCGGGTCGTGGCCGAGCGCGACGAGGATGTCGGCGACCGTCTCGACGAAGCCGGTCGACCCACAGACAAAGCACGCCGGTGCGAAGTCGGCCGGCCAGCCGGCGGTGTTGACGTCGGCGACGCCGATCCGGCGCGGCGGCACGGGCCAGCTGTCCGGGGCGGCGCGCGTATAGGCGTACGTCACGTCGAGGCCGCCGTCGTCGCGGGCGAGGCGGCGCAGCTCGTCGGCGTAGTAGACGTCGGCCGGCGTCCGCACAGAGTAGAGCAGACGGAAGGGGGTGCGGCTACCCGCCGCCCGCCGGGCCCGGACCATCGCCATCAGCGGCACGATGCCGGAGCCGCCGCCGACCAGCAGCACCGGGTCGGTGGCATCCGGGCGCCACACGAACCAGCCGCCGACCGGTCCGCGCACCTCCACCGGGTCGCCGATCGTGAAGACGTCGACGAGGTACGGCGACACCTCGCCGCCGGGCACGCTCTGGACGGTCAGCTCGACCCGGTCGCCGTCGGCGGGCGCGGCGATCGAGTAGCTGCGCTGGGCCGAGTAGCCGTCCTCGGCGGTCAGCCTGACGTCGACGTGTTGTCCCGGCAAGTGTCGGGGCCAGCCGGGCACGTCGAGGACCAGCGTGCGGGCCGTCGCGGTCTCCCGCTGGGCCTCGACCAGCCGACCCACCCGCCAGGTCAGTCGCCCTGATACCGCTGCTCGCGCCACGGGTCACCGTAGTCGTGGTAGCCGGCGCTCTCCCAGAACCCGGGCTCGTCGTCGAGCCGCAGCTGGATGCCGCGGACCCACTTGGCCGACTTCCAGAAGTACAGGTGCGGAAGGAGCAGCCGGGCCGGCCCGCCGTGCTCCGGTGCGAGGTCGTCGCCGTCGTACTTGTAAGCGATCCATGCCTGACCGTCGAGGAGGTCTTCGAGCGGCAGGTTGGTGGTGTAGCCGCCGTAGGAGTGGACGAGCGCGAAGTCGGCGGCGGTCTCCACATCGGACAGCAGCACGTCCAGCGACACGCCCTCCCATGTGGTGTCCAGCTTGGACCACTTCGTGACGCAGTGGATGTCGACCGTCGGCTCCTCGCTAGGCAGGTCCATCAGATCGGCCCATGACCAACGGTGCTTCTGCCCAGACTCCGTCGTGACGACGAACTCCCATTGATCCGGCAAGACCCGCGGTGTCGGGCCCGCCGAGAGCACCGGGAAGTCCTCGGTCAGGTACTGGCCGGGCGGTAGCTGCGGCCCGGACGAGCGCGGCCGGCCATGGAAACCGGGAGACTTGATCCCCACCGGAACAGTCTTCCCGGTACGGCTCCCCCAAACACCTCATCGAGATGAGGGACCAGTGACAGACCTGGATCCGGCCACCAAGACCTTCGGCCAGCTCGAACGACCTGACCCGCAACCAGGCTCGGCTCGGGTCGGGTCGGGTCGTCGCACGCTACGAACGAGCTGTCGTCGTCGACATCGACATCGGCGCCGACCGCTCCCACCCTGACCGGTGGCGCTTGTGCCCTCCCGGAACGAGTGGGACACAAGAAGAACGGGAGAGGTAGGGCGGATACTGCCGACTGGGCACCTGATCGCACACACGTCCTTACAGACGAGGCCTTCGGCTCTGGCCAGCTCAACTACCCGACAGGCGGCGTCTTGGCCAGTGAGGCCCTTTGCCTGGGCCACCCCGAGACGATCAATCGAACAACTCTCGGAATTCCTCCCGCCATGACGGGTACTCCAGGGTCAGCCCCAACTCAGAGTTGGCCTTGGCGTTGCTGGCCGCGCCGTGGTCAGGGTTGTCGCAGTGGACGGCACCTCTGGGTGATCGAGGCGACGATCGCCTCTGTGTCAAGCTCAGGTAAGGCGAGATCAGATCCTGACCTCTGTCTTGAGGGCGAGCGAGGAGTGAGGTCATCCTGCTGAGTTCGAACGATCAGCCGATGCCTGTGCAGCGTAGGGGCCTCCCGATGTCGTCGCAAACAAAAGACGATCGTGGCAGGAGCGGAGAACCGTCCGGGTTCCGTTGCACCATGGGGGCCTGGGACGCCGACGGGACCCGAACAGTCACGCGGGCGGCATTCTGCGCGGGTGACAGCCGGCCGCCCCTTGGGTACTTCGGCTCCTGGCCCTCTCAATCCCTGCCGTTGGCGCTCACGTCTGCGGCGCGCTCCCCGGCCGCGCCGACAGAGCCGGCTCTGTGATCCCCAGACGGCACAGCTCGGTACGAGCCTGCGCCTCGTGTCGGCCAGCCTGGAGATCCCGCCAGGGATGGGCGGATACAGCTCCGAAAACGAAGTACGGAAGGTTCGACGCTGCCCGATGATCGAGGATCTCACGGACAAGCACGTCGGTGCGAAAGCGTGTGAGGTCCCGCCGAACCACGCCGGTCTCCCGTATGGCTACCAACCGGCCGGTAGCTCACCACATCCGGGATCGACGGATGAGAGCAACTGATACTCCAAGCAGAACGCTCAAATGCTCGAGACTGGACCGAGCCTGCTCCGCCCTCGGCGCCGTCCCTGCCGGACGACGGTAGCTCTCCGGCGGCCGTGTGTAGGGGGCGGCCCAGCAGGGGGAGCAGCTTGTTGTGGCTCCGCATGATTACACCGATGCGCTCGCTCCATCGAATGAGATCTCGGCCATGGTTGGGCTGGTTCGGGCGTGCTTGCGCGAACGGCTGGATCGGTGGCTGGATCAAGACCACGACCGTGGCGAGAATGACCCATTACGAGCGGCGGAGCAACGCAAGCGCGGCCGCGGGGAAGATCAGCGTGGACAGCAGACCGGCCCCGACCAGCGCCGCCGCGTTGACCGGCGACAGTAGATCCTGCACCACCCCGATCTCTGCCGCGACGACGATCAGTGGAAGCGAGGTGGCCTGCAACAGGCCTGCCGCGATCGAGGCCCGCGTGCCAACGGCCCGAACGTAGAGTGCGGCCGGTACACCGTGGACGATCAGCAGTGCGAGCAGGAACGCGGGCACTCGCAGTAGCGCCGAGGGGCTGGCGACTAGTCCACGCAGGTCCAGTTGCAACCCGCTGGTGATGAAGAAGACCGGGACCAGGAACCCGTAGCCAATTGCCTCGAGCTTCGCCCGGAATCTCGGGTGGGTGGTGGTGTCATGATCGACGATGCCGACTATGACGCCGGCAACGAACGCGCCGAGAATGGTCTCCAGGCCGAACCTCTGGGCCAGCACCACGAAACCGATCAGCAGCGCCACCGCCGCCCGGACGCGGAGCTCGGCAGTGGTGTCCTGCAAGCGCCGGAGCACGCCGCCGAGCCGCATCGAACGGCCGGCAAGGGACACCGCGACACCGACGGCCGCGACCAGGGCTGCGAACACGACCAGCATGACGATCCGCTCGCCGATGCTTCCGCCCGACGTGGAGAACAGTAGGGACAGCAGCAGCACGCCGCCGAACTCTGCCACCGAGGCCGCGGCGAGCACCCTCAGGCCGGTTGCACCCTCCGCCTCCCCGGCATCGGTGAGCACCGGAACGACCAGGCCCAGCGAGGTCGCCGACAGCGTGACCGCGAGCAGTAGCGGGCTGCGCACCCAGTCCAGTGCGTCGAACAGCAACCCGGCAAGGACACTGAGCACCAACGTCAAGCCATAGCCAGCCAGCACCGCGCGCAACAGATGGCCTCGCATGCGGCGTACGTCGATCTCGAGGCCGGCCAGAAATAGCAGAAACGCCAGCCCAAGTAGGGCCAGAATCTCGAGCGGGCTGTCCACCCTAATCAGCTTCAGCCCGGCAGGGCCCAGCACGACACCCGCCGCGATCGCCACGACAACTGATGGAATACCCGAGCGGGGGAAGAACCCCAGGACGGTCGGCGCGCACAGGGCGATCAGCGAGACAAAGAACAGGTTCGCGAACGACACCTCGGGCACGCCCGCCCCCTCCCTCGGGCTAAGCACCCACCACCCGACGCCTGTCGTACGCCATACCGCGCCTTAAGCGGCGCCGCCCCAAGGCCCCAGCGCCGGGCATAGCTTCTACGCGGTTCTCCGCGAGCTCCAAATCGTGCTCGCGCTCTTAGCCGACACCTGCCCTACCTGCCAACAACCCGGTCACCATCGAATCACTCACACCGACCTGACAACGTCTTACTACACGGCCTCACCGCGGGTGGGGCACTGCGACCTTTTGGGGTTTGGCGTGCTGTAGTGCGATCCGTTGGAAGACCTCGGCCTGCGTTGGGTAGCAGTGCACCGTGTTGGCCAGCGCCTCTAGTGGCAGCTGGTTTGTGATCGCCAGCGTTAGTTCGCTGATCATCTCACCGGCGTGTGCCGCCACAAGCGTCGCTCCTACGATCTCGCCGCTGCCGCTGCGGGTGTAGATCGCCCCGAACCCCTCCTCCTCGCCGTCGATGAACGCCCGCTCCACCTTGGCCAGCTCGAGCCGGTAAGCGTCGATCTCGACACCTTCGTCGCGGGCTCGGCGCGGGGTCAGGCCCACCTCGGCCACCTCGGGATCGGTGTAGGTGCAGTGGGGAATGACAAGCTCCCGGGCCGGGCGACGCGCTCCATCCAGCGTGTTCGCAATAGACAGCCGCGCTGTCGCCATGGCCGCGTGGGTGAACTTCTGTGGGAAGGCCGCATCGCCAACGGCATAGATGTTGGCGTTGCCGGAGCACAGGTACTCGTCCACCTCCACGCCATACCTGGCGACGTGCACGCCTGCCGCGCCCAGGTCCAGGTGTTCCACGTTCGGCTTGCGACCGGCGGCGAGCAGCAGCGCATCATAAGCCAGCTCGCGCGTCCCGTCGGGGCCTTGCACCAGCAAACTGCCGTCGCCTGCCCGTACTGCCGTGAACCCCAGATGGAGCCTTAACCCTTCCTGCTCGAACCGGCGACCGATCAGCTCACCGACCTCCGGCTCATCCCTGGGCAGCAGGGTCCTGGGACGGCTGACCAAATCCACCTCGCTGCCGAGACGGCGGAAAGCCTGGGCCAACTCGCATCCCAGCGGACCGCCGCCGATGACGACCAGCCTGGCCGGCAGCTCGGTCAGGGAGAAGACGGTCTCGTTGGTCAGGTACTCACCCGTCCGCAGTCCCTCGATGGGCGGCACCACGGGATCCGATCCGGTGGCGATCACAGCCTTCTGAAATCGCAGCGGCCGGCCATCGACCTCCACGGCATTCGGCGCGGTGAAGCGCGTGTGCCCAAGGTAGACCTCCACCCCCGCCTGCTCGGCCACCTCGACCGCATCGCCTGAGCTGCTCATGGAACGTATCCTGCGGACCCGCTCCATGACCGACCCGAAATCAACTCGAGGTGGGGTGTCAAGCCGAAAGCCAAACTCTCCCCCGCGACCCGCATCGTGCACCGCGCGTGCACAGCGAATCAGCGCCTTGCTCGGCGTACAGCCAAAGTTGACACAGGTACCGCCAGTCAGTCGCTGCTCCGTCATCGCGACACGGAGCCCGCCTGCGGCAGCAGTCGTGGCGGCGATGAGCCCGCCCGGTCCGCCACCGAGCACCACCAGGTCATAGTCACCACCTTCCCGATTGACCCAGTCAGGCGGGTGACCCTGACGGATCGTCCGCTGGTTATGAACGTCATCGGGGTACAACTCGACAGTCGCCATTACGCATCCTCCGTGGACTGGCCTTCCATCCTTAGGCAGATCCTCGCCGCGCAGCCGGTGCGGCCCGTTGCCACAGACCCTTCACCACGCCAGCAGTCGGTATCGCCATACCCATCCCCGCCGATCCACACGCCGCACAGCCAAGCCCGCGGGCACGCCAAGGACGACGGCCGCTGACAAAGCCCAGGCACATGTTCCGTCGAGCCCCACCTCCTCCCCCACCCGCCGCCCACCAGGGCAGGAGGGCGCCCCGCCGTATCAGGATCACTCCAGGCTCGGCCGCCCAGGATCACCCGTTGGTCCTCGGATGGGGGGACGTCCGTGCTGGCCCAGGCCAGGGAGCTGACCGAGGAGACCTGGCTGGAAACTCGCCCAGATCGAAACGCAGATCGCCTACTGGAGGTGGGAGTTGGACGGAGCGGTACGCCGAGAGGTGGACTATCTCCTCACCGTCACCGACAACGACCGGCTGCGCGACATCGTCGCCAAGGCCGTACGGATGCGGCTCACTGAACGGCTCCGGCTCGAGCCAGTCGGGCCTTCGCACACCGACGATCTCGTCCGCCTCCACGACGACGACACGGTGCCGTTCTGGTACGCCGGCCGATGGAGCACCGACGAGCTTCGCCGCAACGCGACCCACATGGGCACGGCGTGGGAGGCGGACGGTGTGTTCAAGTAGATGGCGTACGACCGGTCTGGTGGCCGGCTTGTTGGTCTGGGCGGGCTGGACGGTCGGGGTGGCCTGTCCCGGATGGCCGCCGACGCCGAGGTGGCGCACCGAATCGGCGAGACGCTGGGCGACCGGGGTCATGCATGGGCCCGGCACCGGCTCGAACTCGGCTGGGCGATCCTCTCCTCGGCGTCGGGACGCGGGCTGGCGACGGAGCTGGGCCAGGCTGGCGTACGCCTTCGACACGGTCGGCTCGAGCGAGGTCGTCGCGTTTACCGAACGCCACAACACTCGCTCGCGTGCGGTGATGGAGCGACTGGGAATGACCTACGTAGGCCGTCTACCAGCTGGTGGGGTGCGTCGAGCCGGCAGGCGCTCAGCAGGACGTGGCCCACGATCACGTCGTCGACGGTGGCGACGTAGGACAGCGGACCGATCGGAGCCTCGGCAGCCCGTAGCGCCTCGACGAGCCGGGG